>NZ_JBIGIA010000069.1:0-277 GCF_043555975.1 Pelomonas nitida
GCTGGCGCCGTTTGTTGCGACGCTGACGCAGGCGTTGAAGGCCGATGCGCACCGGCCCCGCCACGAGCGGCGCAGTGCCCGGGCCCTGTTCGCTGAGTTGCAGGCCAGCGGCTACGACGGTGGCTATAGCCGGCTTACGGATTTCATCCACGCCTGGCGCCAGGACGAGGGCAAGGCGGTGCTGACCAAAGCCTTCGTGCCGCTGAAGTTCGAGCTGGGCGAAGCCTTCCAGTTCGACTGGAGCGAGGAGGGGCTGGTGGTCGGCGGCATCTACTAC
>NZ_JBIGIA010000070.1:0-268 GCF_043555975.1 Pelomonas nitida
TCGTGCCACAGCGCATCCAGCGCCCAGACATCGCCCAGCGACAGCGCCGACTCGAAGCGCACCTGAGGGCCCTCGGTTGCACCGACGGGGCGCCCCTTGGCGCGCAGCAGGCCGTTGAGCAGCGCATCGACCTGGCCGTCGTGCTCATCGACGCGGCCCAGCGTGGCGACGGTGCGCTGGCGGGGCTTGCCAAGCTCATCGCGGAAGGACTCGACCAGTTGCGCGTACGTGCGCGAGCCGGATCGGGTGAGCTTGATGAACATGGCGC
>NZ_JBIGIA010000071.1:0-255 GCF_043555975.1 Pelomonas nitida
ATGCGCTGCTCAACGGCCTGCTGCGCGCCAAGGGGCGCCCCGTCGGTGCAACCGAGGGCCCTCAGGTGCGCTTCGAGTCGGCGCTGTCGCTGGGCGATGTCTGGGCGCTGGATGCGCTGTGGCACGAGCTGGGCTTCGATGGCCTGGCCGCTGTGTTCCGGCGCGCGCGCTTCACCACCGCCGTCGAGGCCGCCATCCGTGTGATGGTCTTCAATCGGCTGTGCGATCCAGAGTCCAAGCTGGGCGTGCTGCGCT
>NZ_JBIGIA010000072.1:0-255 GCF_043555975.1 Pelomonas nitida
GTGGCACCGTGGTGACCGGTCGCGTCGAGCGCGGCATCATCAAGGTCGGCGAAGAAATCGAAATCGTCGGTATCCGCGAAGTCCAGAAGACCACGGTCACGGGCGTCGAAATGTTCCGCAAGCTGCTAGACCAAGGTCAAGCAGGCGACAACGTCGGCATCCTGCTGCGCGGCACCAAGCGCGAAGACGTCGAGCGTGGCCAAGTGCTGGCCAAGCCGGGCACGATCAAGCCGCACACCCACTTCACGGCCGAAA
>NZ_JBIGIA010000073.1:0-255 GCF_043555975.1 Pelomonas nitida
CACGCTGGCCGTTCTGGAAGCCCTGCGGCCAGGCGTTGGCCAGCTCCACCATGTACGGGTAGCGCCAGATGGTGGCGTAGTCCTGGTCCCAGGTGACGGTCTTGAACACCGTCGGCGTGGCCGACACCACCATGAACAGCGGCTCGCCGGCGTTGACCTTGAACGTCACTTCGCCGTCCAGGCCTTTTTGCATCGCGCTGTAGCGTGCCGTCGTGAACTGCGTGTTGGTGGCCACCAGGCCCCAGCGGAAGTCGG
>NZ_JBIGIA010000074.1:0-255 GCF_043555975.1 Pelomonas nitida
CTGACTCGTTTCACTGTCCTGTTCGGGATGGGAAGGAGTGGTACCAAGTCGCTATGGTCGTCAGGCTTGACTGGTTGGTTTGCTGGCTTTGCCAACAAACCCAATTCGTAGAGTCAGCAGATTTTATCTGCACATCACAAGCTTCATGCTTATGACGGAATCAGTATATTTTGATTGCGCCTCAGTAGACTTCTGAAGAACAGCATAACTTGAATACCCACCTTGATCTGCAATTCACAGTCAAAGTTATAGGGT
>NZ_JBIGIA010000075.1:0-255 GCF_043555975.1 Pelomonas nitida
GGGTGGGGCAGAAATGCCTTGCTGGCGGATTTGAGTCGCCGAGTGCTTGAAAGAGTTCAAAAAGAATTTTTCAAAAGTACTTGACGATCTTGCGAAAGCAGATCAAAATCTCGCCTCTTTGCTGCTGCCAACAAACGCAATGCGGATGTGATTGGCGGTGAAGGCGGAGTTGAAAGCGTTGAGAAAATAAATTTTCAAAAATGCTTGACAACGATGCAAACGGCGAATTAGAATCTCGCCTCTTCGCTGTAAACG
>NZ_JBIGIA010000076.1:0-255 GCF_043555975.1 Pelomonas nitida
CAGCGGTCTCGATGGCAGCGATCTGGTCGGTGGTCAAGCCGGCGGCCTGGGTCGAGCTCAGCGAGGCGACCTGGGTGGAGCTCAGCGCGGCGATGGCGTCGGTGGCCAGGGCGCCGATCTGGTCGGAGGCCAGGGCCCGCAGCTGGGTGCTGCTCAGGGCCTGCACGTCGGCGCTCTCCATGCAGGCGATCTGGCTGGTGGTCAGCGAGGCGAGCTGGGCCGAGGGCGCCGATCTGATCTGACCGCTGGTCAGCG
>NZ_JBIGIA010000077.1:0-253 GCF_043555975.1 Pelomonas nitida
AAGCCCTGGCCGCACTTCGCATCAAGAAACCGACCATCGACACCCAACTGACCCTGCTGTAGTGGCAATTCCGAAGGGCCAGCCTATACGGATCAGGCACTTACGGCGGTTGGTGTCGAACTCGGGGAGGCGGCTCCGAAGTACCGGCGAGCGGCGACATCGACCAAGCTGGCGCCGTTTGTTGCGACGCTGACGCAGGCGTTGAAGGCCGATGCGCACCGGCCCCGCCACGAGCGGCGCAGTGCCCGGGCCC
>NZ_JBIGIA010000078.1:0-253 GCF_043555975.1 Pelomonas nitida
GTGCCAACACACCAAATAAGCAAACGTGCCACTACAGAAAATCGACCAATGCGCGCCTAAGTTGTTGATTCCAAATGGACCCGCTGGCGGAAAACGCTCGAAACGGCTGTTTGGTGTCGAACTCGGGTGTCCACCGTTCAACCCCGCCAGACTCAAGCCCTGGCCGCACTTCGCATCAAGAAACCGACCATCGACACCCAACTGACCCTGCTGTAGTGGCAATTCCGAAGGGCCAGCCTATACGGATCAGGCA
>NZ_JBIGIA010000007.1:0-298622 GCF_043555975.1 Pelomonas nitida
TGCCAACACACCAAATAAGCAAACGTGCCACTACAGAAAATCGACCAATGCGCGCCTAAGTTGTTGATTCCAAATGGACCCGCTGGCGGAAAACGCTCGAAACGGCTGTTTGGTGTCGAACTCGGGGTCGCCCTCCATCCAGCAAGGAGCCAGCTCCAAGGCCGCGGAGGAAGCGAAGGCTGCGGGGTTCGACTACTACTTGAACTCTTCGTCAACTGTTGAGTTGACGTACCTATCCGAGGACTCTGCGGAGTGGAAGGCGATCTACGAAATCAATGAAAAGACTAAGGTTGCGCCATTACTGGCCGCAGACGACAACATTCGGATCATTGAGGATCGTCTGAAAAAGTTTCAAAAGAATTTGTCGCTGTCACGCCCTGACCTCGCGAAGGCCGATTGGGATGTCACGATTAAAGATGGGAAGCTCCAAGTAACGGGCGATGTGGCTGCCGATGACAAGAAAGTAATGGAGACCCGGCTGAATCAGGATCGAGCATTGGTAAATGCAGTAAATTCTTATATGAGCGCCGCAAAGACCTATCTGGAAACGAGTGACTTGAATCCGGCATTCACTACCACGAATGCGTACACCGGCAGGGCCATGCTCTATAACTTTGAGGATGTCGGCGCACAACTGGACGGGAAAGTCAATTTCAAGCAGCTTATTGAGGCCTCGTGGCGCATGTATGACAATCCGTGGGGTGGCGAGAATACAGATCCCGGTCGCTACAGGGGAGCCAGCTCATTCGACATCTTGGCTTCGCATTTGACATCAACTCCGCAGTCTTAAAATCGCTGAGAAGTCCAGAACGCACAACGCCCGCATTAGCGGGCGTTGTTGTTTGCGTGGGACCGGGATTCTGGAATCAATTCTCAAATTTAAACCCCATCGCTCCAGAAGCGAGCCGAATTCCCCCCGGCACAGAATAAGCAGCCGTGGTTTACCAACACGCCCCGCATCAATTCCTGGCCACTCTCCGCGCCTCAAGCACGGTTTCTTCCCATTCACCCCAGGTGGAATCCTGCACCTCGACGCCCGCCAGAAAATCAAGCTCGGCCTTCAGGCACTCGTGAGCAGGCCGCACTGCCGTTGCACGCCGAATGGCTTCGCGCAGTTGCCGGGCCGAGAGATGAGCAAGCGTGGCGAGTTGAACGTGCATGGCGGCCTCCGTGGTCAATGGCGTCAGTGGGGCGCCGGCTCAGGCCGGCAATATCACGCCAGGGTGGGGCGCGGGGTATGGATACCGCCGCGGGCCTCCGCCTTGTCGGGGCGTGATGACGCCATGATGAATCGCAAGCGGCGCGCTCCGGCGGTTTGGCCGGGGAATTGCCGGGGAATTGGCCTATCGATGACGCGGGCGCAGCGCCTTGGCTGTCGGACAACGCCAGCACCTAGAAGTTTCCACGGCCCGGCGGTCGGACAAAACCCTGTCGGCCGGTTTCGGGGCGATGCGCCAAATCTCTCCGGCGAATGCGGGCTCAGGCCTCAATGCGGTTCGTTCTGATGAATTCCTGCTTCGCCCACGCCCGGCGGCTGCAAGCTGAACCGACGCTCAGGTTCGCACGTGCGGCGGCCGGGATGGCCGCCCGCGCTCCGCTTCGCGCCGGTCGCCCGCTGACGGGCGCAACGCCGGAACCGCGATCAAGGCGCCGGCCTCGACACCTAGCCCGGATATTTCGCGAGGCCGGCCCGCGCCGACCTGCAACACCGATGAACACGGCGATCTCGCCGTTCAACGTGAAATCCACTTTGGCTTCACGGGCCTACGCGGGCTTGCGCGGCGCCAGGCTTGTGGCCTGCAGCTCAACTCCTCGCCAATGCCTACGGGCATTGGCTGCGGCCGTCTCGGCGCATCCCCCGGCGCCTGGCATCCACGCAATTCCCGCGTACCTCGCGAAATATCCGGGCTAGCGGTCGGCCGTCAATCGAAAATCGAGAACATGCCGGTGGGGTCGAGCTGGCGCCTCACGGCATCGAACCGGCCCCAGTGCGGGTAGATCCTCGCGAGCTCGTCCACCCGGGGTGCCTGGTGGAACTTGCCCCAATGCGGCCGGCCGTCCAGGGCCTGGAGCATGCGTTCCAGGTCGTCGAAGGTGCGGTCCACCGCCGCACGCTCCGTCGGCCAGTAGGTGTTGAAGAGCACGACGTCGGCGTCGGCGTTGGGCCCCAGGAACGATGCCGGGCTCTGTTTGAGGAACTTCAGTTCGATCTCGCGGCCGGCATGCTGGGCCGCGAAGGGGGAAGCACCGATCACCTGCAAGGCCTCGGCCAGGCGCGGCAGTGCCACGCCGTACTGCATGCTCAGCATGACGGTGTCGGCCGTGGGGCGCAGCGGCACCGCGTGGTGGTAGGCGAGCACCCAGTTGCCGGCATCGTTCTGCACATAGGGCGAGAAGCCTTCCTGGGGGCCCGGGCTGGTTTCCAGGCACTGCACGATCAGCTGCGGCTTGCCCAGCACCCAATGCACCCAGACATGCTCGTACTGGTTGAAGATGACCGCCTGCATGCGCACGAAATCTTCAGGCGAGATGTCGATGCGCACGTTGCGCGCCCACTTCATGTCCACGGCCTGCAGCTCGACCTCGGTGACGATGCCCAGCAGGCCGACCGAGACGCGGGCCGCCCGCATCAGGTCTGCATCGCTGCGCTCGTCGAGCACGAGCAGATCGCCCGAGGCGGTGGCCAGCGTCATGCCGACCACGGCGTCCGAGACGGTGCCCCAGCGGGGGCTGGTGCCGTGGGTGGCGGTGGCCACCATGCCGCCGATGGTGCCGTCCGTCAGGAAGGGCAGCGACGGCAGGCTCAGCCCCTGCGCGGCCAGCGCGCGCGTGATGTCGGCCATGCGGGTGCCGGCAGCGGCTCGCACCGTCTTGCGCTGACGGTCGATGCCCTGGATGCCGCTCAGCCCCGTCACGTTGATGGCGACGCCGCTCGTGTGGGCATAACGCGTCCAGTTGTTGCCAACGCCCATGGGGCGCACCTTGAGCCCTCGCGACGCCGCCTCGCGCAGCGCCGTGCGCACATCGGCCACCGACGTGGCGTTCACCAGATGCTGGGGCTTGAACCGGGACAGCCCGGCGTAGGCCTGGATCTGGATGCCGCAGCCATTGAGCTGGCGGTGCAGCACGGCGGGCGCCACCGGGCGCCCCACCCGGCCGGATTCGATCATCGCCTCGATGACCGCCACGTCCTTGAGCCCTTCCATCGGCGTGCAGGAGGGCTCCACGCCCTTCGTCAGCGCTTCGCACCAGTGCCGCAGCATGGGGTACACGCCACCGGCCACCCAGGGGTCGTCCGGCACGCCGAACAACTGCTCCTTGCCGCCCGACTCCACCAGCAGCTGGCTGTGCGTGAAGTTCGCCTTCAACGTGCCCGCCGTGCATTTGACGACGAGCTGATACGGGTCTTGCGCCGACGGCGGCTGCGTGAAGTCGACGGTGAAGCGCCCGCGCGCGCCGTTTTCGTACACCAGGTCTGCAAAGGCGCGGTCGGCCACGTGCGCCTCGGGATGCCAGCCGACCTGCGCCGACACCTCGGCAATGCCGCCGCCCAGCAGGCGAAGCAGCGAAACGAAATGCACGGCGGAGTCCAGCAGGAAGCCGCCGCGGTACTCCGCCGATGCACGCCAGCTCTGGCCGCCCCCCCAGCCCGCCGACTGGTAGCGGAAGTCGATGGACTCGATGGCGCCGAGCGAGCGGGCCTTGAGGATGTTCTGGATGGCCACGACGGCCGGCTTGAAGGGCCAGTTCTCGGCCACCGACCATGACCGGTCCCCGGGCAGGCTCCCGTAGGCCGCCAGCAGTTCACTGCAGCGCGCCACCGTCGCGGCGCAGGGCTTCTCGCTGATCACATGCTTGCCGGCCAGCAAGGCCTGGCGGACGGCCGCATCCATCAACGGCGTGGGCAGGACCAGGTCCACCGCATCGACATGCTCGTTCGCGAGCAGCGCGGCGTAGTCGGTGTAGGTGGGCACCTCGCGCCCCAGCACGCGCTGCGCTTCGAGCAGGGACGGCTGAGTCCGGCTGCAAAGCGCGACCACCTCGACGCGGCCTTCCTCTGACAACTGGCGCAGTGCCGGCAGGTGCGCCGCACGCGCAAACCAGCTGCAGCCGACAACGGCAACCCTTGGCACCCGCCCCGCACCATTCACCATATCGTTCCTCAGTCGAGCCGCCCTGCGCCGCATCGGCCGCCCGATGCGGCGCCTGCGTGGCGACGGCCACTGTAGCGTGCGCCGCTCGCGTGCGGCCCGGGCGCGGGCGACGCCGCCGCAGCAAGGCAGGCAGCGCGAGGCCGTGGCGCTGCAGGGCCATCGCCAACACGCCATGCCCGGCCCGGCAAACCCACGGTTTCCAGCCGCTCCAGCCCCCTCCACGCAGGCGCTGTGAGATCAGCCGGCGCGAACCCAGCGCCCGCGGCAGTGGCACCCGCATCGGCTGCGCCGCTGCCCACCGCAGGACGGCACCACGGCTGACATGGGCTGCGCGGCGCGCTGCCTAGAGTGCAACGCACCATCATTGCTCGAGGAGCCGCCATGCATGCCCTGTTCGTCACCACCAGCGCCACCCAGTTGACCCCTGACCACCCGACCGGGTTGTGGCTGGAGGAGTTCGCGGTGCCCTACCTGGCGGTGACGGGCGCCGGCATCCGGGTGACCGTGGCGTCGCCACTGGGCGGTGCGGTGCCGCTGGACCCGAAGACCGAGCCCAACGACGACGAACGCCAGCGCTGGGCGCCCGCGCTGCACGCGCTGCGCCACAGCGAACGGCTGGCGGATGTGCGGGACGCGTGGTTTGACGCCGTCTTCCTGCCCGGCGGCCACGGCCCGATGGTGGACCTGGTGACCGACACGACGCTGCAGGCGCTGATCAGCCGCCATGACGGCGCGGGCAAGCTCATCGCCGCCGTGTGCCACGGCCCCGCCGGCCTGCTCAATGTGCGCCGCGCCGACGGGCAGCCGCTGCTGAGCGGCCGCCGCACCACGGGTTTCACGAATGCCGAGGAGACGCTGTCTCGGCTGAAGGATGTCGTGCCCTTCCTGCTGGAAGACGAGATGAAGGTGCGCGGTGCGGACTTCCACTCCGCGTTGCTGCCTTTGATCAGCCACGTGGAGGAGGACGGCCACCTGATCACGGGCCAGAACCCGCGCTCCAGCCAGGCCGTAGCCGAGTTGCTGGTGAAGCGGCTGACCACACGCTGAGCCAGGCGGGGCGCGCAGACAGCGCGCCCGCTGCGCTCAGTTGGCGGGTGAGACGCCGGCGGCCCGGTAGAAGGCCTGGATGTTGTCGCGGCCGATGCGGCCTTCCATCTGCTTGCTGACCACCAGCATGGCGCGGCGCACGGCGTCGCGTTCGGCGGGCGTGGGCTCGTACAGCGTGGTCTTGCCGGAGGCCTTGATCTTGTCGTACGCGTCGCGGTCTTCGGCCTGGGTCAGGCCGTTGGCGTAGGTGGTGGCGTCACCGATGGCGGATTGCAGCGCCGCGCGGATGTCGGCCGGCAGCCCTTCCCAGAACTTGCGGTTGATGACGACCGCATAGGCCTGGTGGGAGTGGTTCAGCAGCGTGACGTACTTCTGCACCTCATAGAACTTCTGCGTGTAGACGTTGGACAGCGTGGCGTCCGCGCCGTCGACCACGCCCGACTGCAGCGCCTGGTAGACCTCGGAGAACGCCATGGTCTGCGGCAGCACGCCCAGCGCGCGCATCTGCGCCTCGATGACCTTGGAGGAGTTGATGCGGATCTTCAGGCCCTTGAAGTCTTCCACCTTGTGCAGCGGCTTGTTGGACGTGATGACGCGAAAGCCGGCGTCCCAGAAACCCAGGCCGTGCACGTTGCGGGCTTCCAGGCGCTTGAGCATGGCCGCGCCGAACTCGCTGGCCGCCACGCGCTGGTAGCTGGCGGTGTCGGGCGTGACGAAGGGCAGGTCGAAGACCTCGAATTCCTTGATGCCGAACGGCCCGAACTTGGACAGCGACGGGGCCAGCATCTGCACGGCACCGAGCTGCAGTGCCTCCAGCTCTTCCTTGTCCTTGTAGAGCTGGCTGTTGGGGTACACCTCCACGCGCACGCGGCCCTGGGTGCGCTCCTCGGCCAGCTTCTTGAAACGCAGCGCGCCCAGGCCCTTGGGGGTGTCGTTGGCAGCCACATGGCTGAACTTGATGACGATGGGCGCGCTGCCTTGCGCGAGCGCACGAACAGGGGCGAGGGCAGTCGTCAGGCACAGGCCTGCGGTGGTGCCCAGAAAAGTCCGACGGGACATGGTGCTTCCTTCAGTGATGGCTAGGCCACGGCTCAGGGCGTCAGGCCGTGTGCCGTGGGTCTGGGTGTCGGCCCTGGGGGCAGGGTCGATGGGCAATATAAGGTCGCCTGCCGGCAACGACCGCTGAGCCTCGAGCCTCCCGATGGCTGTGAGGCGCCGTGGCCTGCGTGTGCACCGGCATGCTGCCGCGAAGAACTCCGGCTTTCCAGAAGGTGAAGGCAACGCCTTGCCCGCCAGGGCCTCGGCGGGCCGGGTGGTATCAAAACCTGACATTCGTGCCCAACGGGTGGCGACACCCGCCGCCGAGGCGTCAGCCTGGCCGTGCCCGCGCGGCGCCCGGCCCGCCTGGCACCCCGGCGCAAACACTGCGCCAGAGCGGCCCGGCCGCCCCCGAAACCGCTAACGGGCCACGTTCGCGGCACGCGCACACGGCTGGTAACAAGCCCGCGACAACCCCTCGGTAACCTGCGTGACGTTGTGCTCATCCGGCGCAACGCCGTCACCCAGATCCATCACTGCAGCCGCTCCTCGCGGGGCGCGCTGAACGCTTCCCGAGGACTCCATGACGCGGATTTCTGCCCCGGCCCCGGCGGGCCATCGCCTCTCCCTGCCCCGCCCGCGTGCCGCACTGGCCAGCCTGGCCACCGCCGCCACCCTGCTGTGCGCCTGGCACGCGGCCGACGCCGCCACGCTGCGCGCCATGGCCAACAACCAGTTCGTCAGCGCCACGGCTGCCGGCACGTCCTACCTGACCGCCACCGCCACCACGGCCAGCAGCTGGGAGCAGTTCGAGGTCATCAGCAACAGCAACGGCACGGTTTCGCTGCGCTCCACGGTGAGCGGCAAGCTGGTGTCGGCCGACATCGGCCTGGCCGCTCCCAACACGGCCTCGCTGATCTCCAACCGCACGCAGGCCCAGGCGTGGGAGCAGTTCACCCTGGTGCCCCAGGCCAACGGCACGGTGGCGCTGCGTTCGGCGGCGAACAACCTGTTCGTCGCGGCCGACCTGAACATCGGCGGCAAGCTGGTGGCCAACCGCACGGCGGTCGACACCTGGGAGCAGTTCGTGCTGTCCGATGTGCCGGTGGTGACGCCCGACTTCGGTTCCAACGTCCACATCGTCAGCCCGCTGACGGCCAATCTGCAGGCCAAGATCGACGAGATCTACAACGCCCAGCAGCCCAACCACTTCGGCCCGCGCCGCGACGCCATCCTGCTGATGCCGGGCACGTACAACAACCTGCGCATCCCGGTGGGCTTCTACACGCAGGTGCTGGGCCTGGGCAGCCACCCGGATCAGGTGCACGTGGTGGGTGACCTGCGCTCCACGGCCTACCTCGACGGCGACAACGCGACGCAGAACTTCTGGCGCGGCGCCGAGAACTTCTCGGTCACGCCGACGCTGGGCATCGGCAACAACACGATGCAGTGGGCGGTGTCGCAGGCCATCCCGTTCCGCCGCATGCACGTGCGCGGCAACATCAAGCTGAACCAGAACAGCGGCTGGTCCAGCGGCGGCTGGTTCTCCGACGTGCTGGTGGACGGCCAGGTCAACTCCGGCTCGCAGCAGCAATGGATCTCGCGCAACAGCCAGTGGGGCAGCTGGACGGGCTCCAACTGGAACATGGTGTTCGTGGGCGTGCCCAACGCGCCGGCCGGTGACTTCCCCACGCCGGGCGCCCGCTTCACGAAGATCGCCCAGACGCCGGTGATCCGCGAGAAGCCCTACCTGTTCATCGACGCTGACGGCCGCTACGCGGTGCGCGTGCCGTCGCTGGCCACCAACACCAGCGGCATCAGCTGGGCCAACGGCGGCACGACGCCCGGCAAGACGCTGCCCATCAGCCAGTTCTACATCGCCAAGCCCAGTGACAGCGCGGCCACGATCAACACCCAGCTGGCGATGGGCAAGCATCTGCTGCTGACGCCTGGCAACTACCTGCTCACGCAGACGCTGAAGGTCAACAACCCGAACACCGTGGTGCTGGGCATCGGCTTCCCGACGCTGCGCTCGGACAACGGCCAGCCGCTGATCCAGACCGCCGACGTCGACGGCCTGAGTTTCTCGGGCCTGTTCCTGGACGCGGGCGCGACCGAGTCGGGCGTGCTGATGGAAGTGGGCCCCAACGGTGCCAGCGCCAACCACGCGGCCAACCCCATCACGCTGCACGACCTGTTCTTCCGCGTCGGCGGCGCCGCGGCCGGCCGCGCCAACATCGGCCTGAGCCTGAACGCCAACAACACCATCGTCGACCACACCTGGCTGTGGCGTGCGGACCATGGCAACGGCGTGGGCTGGACGACCAACCCCTCGGCCAACGGCCTGTGGGTGAACGGCAACGACGTGACCATCTACGGCCTGTTCGTGGAGCACTTCCAGGAACAGCAGGTGGTGTGGAACGGCAATGGTGGCCGCGTCTACTTCTACCAGTCCGAGATCCCCTACGACCCGCCCAGCCAGGCCGCGTGGACCAGCTCCACGGGCCGCGGCCATGCGGCCTACCGCGTGTCGAACTGGGTGACCAGCCACGAGGCCTGGGGCCTGGGCATCTACAGCGTGTTCAACAACGGCGGCATCGTGCTGGACCACGCCATCGAGGCGCCCACGAACAGCAATGTGCGCTTCCACAACATGATCACCGTCTGCCTGGGTGGCAACGGCGGCATCGTCCACGTGGTCAACAACACGGGCGCCCAGACCGGCTGCAACGCGAGCTACACGCCCACGCTGACCAGCTACCCCTGACCCGCTCCGCCCGTCCCGCCCCCTGCCGGCGTTCACCGCCAGCCGGGGCGGGCACTTTCCGGGTTTCCCCGGGGCGCTCGGCGCGGCGCGGCCCGGCGGCACCACCGCCTTGTGCTTGCAGTAACTGAGCAGCCCATCGACACCGGCGTTCATGCCTCCTCTTCACCCCGCCCTGCTCAGCACCGCGCCCGGCCTGTGCGTCGCGCTCGCGCTGCTGGGCTGCGGCGGCGGCAACCGCTCGCAGGCGCCCGTGGCCCCGCACAGCCTGACCGTGACGATCAGCGGCACCGGCAGCGTGGGGTCCACGCCAGCTGGCCTGGCCTGCACCGGCAGCTGCACGACGAGCTTCGCAGCAGGCAGCACCGTGACCTTGCTGGCCACACCGGCGGCAGACCAGGCCTTTGCCGGCTGGAGCGGTGATTGCCAGGGCAGCGCACCGCGCTGCACGCTGACGCTGGCGACCGACAAGCAGGTGACGGCGAGCTTCACCGCCGCAACTGCGGGAGGCAACGCCGCCCCGGCCTTGCACCTCGGCGCGTCGCCGCACGCACAGCGCACCACACTCGCCGCTGGCCGCCCGGGCTAGCCCAGCACCGTGCCACGGCTGTGCGCCTCGCACAGCGCCGGTGCGCCGCATGCGTTACAAAAAGCAAGACCTGCCACCAGGCATCAATTACAAGAAATAGGCACGAATCTGTCGTTATGGTGCCGCTCCATGCCAAGCCCGACATCCACGGGCCTTGGACGGCGCCTCTCGTTGGGGGCCGCCTGATTTCAATCCAAATCCAAAGGGAACACAGATGACCAAGTTCGCTCGTAGTCTTCAGGGAGCCGCCGCGTTGCTGGCGATCGCCGGTGCCGGCAACGCCCTCGCCGCTGACTGGCCCTCGGGCTACTCCAAGTGCGCCGATGAGGGCGAGACCTGCGCCATCAAGGACGGCGCCAAGCACGTCATCTCCTTCGGCATCAAGGACAAGTTCGTGACGAAGACGCTGTCGGGCAACATCGCCTGCAAGACGGCCACCTTTGGCAGCGACCCCTATCCCGGCAAGACCAAGAAGTGCGCCATCGGCCCTGTGTCGTCGGCTGCCCCGACGCCCGCGCCGGCGCCCACGCCCAAGCCGGCTCCGACCCCCGCGCCTACGCCGGCTCCCACACCGAAGCCTGCTCCGACGCCGGCCCCCACGCCGGCTCCGACACCCAAGCCCGCCCCGACCCCGGCACCCACCCCCGCCCCGACTCCGGCCCCGACGCCTGCGCCCACCCCCGCCCCGACGCCTGCTCCGGCCACTGACGTGAGCGGTGGCTTCGCCGGCAAGGTGACCGGCGGCGGCAACGTGGCCGCCGTGCAAGTGGCCACCGCTGCGCAAATGCAAGCGGCCATCGACGCCTACAGCGGCACCGGCGGCCTCGTGCTGCGCTACACCGGCAAGTTCGACTTCGGCACCATCCCTGACGCCTGCACGCAGTGGAAGAAGCCGGCCGGCGCCATCGTCGAGATCAAGAACAAGAGCAACATCACCATCGAAGGTGCTGACGGTTCTGCGGCCAACTTCGGCCTGGCGATCAAGGCGGAAGCCAGCAACATCATCATCCGCAACATGACCATCGGTCTGCTGCCTGGCTCCATCGACGCGATCGGCATCGAAGGCCAGGGCGGCAAGGTGCCGGGCTACATCTGGATCGACCACAACACGCTGTTCAGCTCGCTGGCCGAATGCAGCGGCGCCGGCGACCTGGAATTCGACGGCCTCGTGGACAACAAGGCAGGCGCCCACCACCTGACCTACTCCTACAACTACATCCACGACCACCACAAGGTCGGCCTCATCGGCTCCAGCGACAGCGACAGCAGCGCCCGCTACATCACCTTCCACCACAACTACTACAAGAACATCGGCTCCCGCGCACCGCTGCAGCGCGGTGGCTACACCCACCTCTACAACAACCTGTTCACCGACGTGAAGACGTCCGGCGCCAACATCCGCATGGGTGGTTACTCGCTGATCGAAGCCAACTACTTCGAGAAGTCGCAAAACCCCGTGACGTCGCGTGACAGCTCGTCCATCGGCTATTGGGAACTGCGCAACAACAACATCCGCACCGCCGCCGACTTCGCGACCTATGGCATCACCTGGGTGGCTAGCGAGTCCTCGCCCAGCCGCGACGCCAAGGACTGGGTCAGCACCGCCAACTTCCCCGTCGGCATTCCCTACAGCTACACGCCGAACACCCCGGCTTGCGTGAAGGCTCAGCTGCCGACGGCCGCTGGTGCAGGCACCGGCCTGGCCAAGCTGAGCTGCTCCTGAGAGGTGAGCTGAAGGCCGCGGCCGGGACGGCGCGGCCCTTCAGCGGCCGGCGGCCACAACGGCCAATGGCCTTGACGCACCGCGGCCAGCGCTGGCGCTCGACGATCGAGGGCCAGCGCTGACGGCTCTCGAAAACACCTGCGCCGGCCTGACGGCGGCGCCGCCTGATCAGGCTGATGCGGTCACCCGCATCGGCACTGGCGCGCACAAACGCCCTCGGCAACGAGGGGGTGGCGCTCGGCGCGATACAGGCAGTTGCGTGGTTAGAGAAACGCCTCAGCGCAAGCTGTCGAGGAAGCGTCGCGAGGTTGACTTCGACTTCGCGGGTACCAACGCCGCTTCGCCACGGCTGCTCGGCTTGCTGTCGGGAGCCGGCACGAACAAGGCCGAGCGCAGCTTGCGTGCCCACTCATGCAGCTCGCTCTGGTCCGGCTCGGACAAGGCCAGCTTGATGATCTCCCGCGCATAGTCGTTGTTGCGGACCAGCCACTCCACATCGGTGACCCGCCCGGTTTTGCGCCGCATCACCACGTGCAGGTGGGCCGCAATCGCCAGCTTCTCGCGTTCTTGCATCACAGTTCTCTCATGCGAAGTTGAGTGATGAGGGCTCCGCCAGCCCTCCCAACGAGCGCGACGCACGCGACGCACGCGCCAGGTCGGCGCGCAGCGGCGAGTGCGCCACCCGCTCAGACGGTTGCGCAGGACGGTGCCGTCAGCACTGATCTGGGTCGCTGGCACCAGCGCTGTGCTGGCACATGACAACGCGGGCACCCTGAGGCGCACCAACGCAGCGACCTGAAGCCCCCCTGCAACGACGGCTTGTTTCCCATACGCGACCCCTGTCTTTTGTTATCGGGCGGGGAACCTTGAATGCAAGTTGCAGGCCCAATTTTTGGCCGCGCATGATAACGTCAGCATCGATGTATTGCTGGCTTGCGCGAACCTGACACGCGCTCCCGACTGCCCCATGACCCGCCCCGCCGACCGCCCGCAGACCCTGGGCGAAGAAATCGCCAACGCCATCAGCCATGGCCTGGGGGCGCTGCTGGCCATCGCCGCGCTGCCGCTGCTCGTGGCCCGCGCGGTGCGGCACGGTGCCGCCGCCGACGTGGCCGCCGCAGCCATCTTCGCGGCCTCCGCCATCCTGCTGTACGGCGTGTCCACGCTCTATCACGCGCTGCCGTCCACGCTCGCCAACGGGCGCGTCAAGGCCTGGCTGATGCGGCTGGACCACGCCGCCATCTACGTCTTCATCGCCGGCAGCTACACCCCCTTCACGCTGGGCGTGCTGCAGACCGGCCCCGGCGTCACGCTGCTCGTGGCCGTCTGGGCGGCGGCGGCCTTCGGCGTGACCATCAAGCTGCTGAACCGGCTGCGCCACCCGATCGTCTCCACGCTGCTGTACCTGGCGATGGGCTGGGTGGTGGTGTTCGCCATGGGCCCGCTGGTCGAGCGCATGCCCGGCCCGGGCCTGGCGCTGCTGGTGGCGGGCGGCCTGAGCTACACACTCGGCGCCGTCGTGTTCCTGCTCGACAACCGGCTGCGCTACGCCCATTTCGTCTGGCACCTGTTCGTGCTGGGGGGCAGCGTCTGCCATTTCTTTGCCGCCCTCTGGTACGCCTATCGCTGAGGTCGACCAGGCCCCGGGAAGGCGGCCAAGCTGCCCGTCGGCAGCAGGGGGGCTTGACACGGCTGGTACATTTGCGGGTATAGATTCGCGCAAGGCCGTTTTCTCAAGGTCTTCTCTGCAGCCCCGCTGGCCACCCCCTGGCCCGTTCTCGCGAGCGGCTCGCTTCAGCAACTCCCGGTGAGTGTTCTTGAGTGTTTCTGTCTCCGCTCGGCATGCCGCCGACGGAGTTTTCATCCATACGACTTCCAAAAAAGGAAACACCATGACAACAGAAATCGGCACCGTGAAGTGGTTCGACGACGGCAAGGGCTTCGGCTTCATCACGCCGGACAATGGCGGCAAGGATCTGTTCGCCCACCACAGCGAAATCAAGAATGGCGGCGGCTTCCGCTCGCTGGCCGAAGGCGCCAAGGTGGAGTTCGAGACCAAGCAAGGCCCCAAGGGTCTGCAGGCGTCGAACATCCGCGCGCTTTGACCTGGCGGGCCGCTTGCGGCCCGTCTCCTACCGCAGCAGCCCTGCCCGGCCGCTGCGGCAAAAAGAAGAAGAAAATGAAGACCAACAAGAATATTGAAGTGGGACGCTATGTCGTCTCCCCCATGACACAGGCTCGAATCGGCGGCGGCTTTGACGCCCTCGTTTCGATCCGGTCCGGCCAGGGCATGGCCAGCGTGGACCGGGTGATGCAATTCACGCCGTGCTTTCGAAGCCCCAAGGCAGCCCTGCGCTACGCCCGGGTTGAAGGCATGGCCTGGGCGCATTGCCACTGACCACGCGCGGCCTTGACCGGCCGCATTCGTCGCCGGCACGGCCCTGTGGCCGGCCTCCCGTCTAATTTTTCGCTACTGGAGCCCCACACTTGGCCAAGGAAGAACTGATTGAAATGCAGGGCGTCGTCAACGAAGTCCTGCCCGACTCGCGCTTTCGCGTGACATTGACGAACGGCCACCAGGTCATCGCCTACACCGGCGGCAAGATGCGCAAGCATCACATCCGCATCCTGGCGGGTGACAACGTGTCGCTGGAGATGTCGCCCTACGACCTGAGCAAGGGCCGCATCACCTTCCGTCACCTGGAAAACCGCGGCCCGCGCCCGACGCCGTCCGGCCCGGCGCGCCGCTGAGCGCCCACCAGGCGCCTCGCGCCTGACCCCATCGGCCGCCACGGTTCACCCTGGCGGCCGATTGCTTTTGGGCGCGCCGGCCTGCAGCGCCAGCAGTTCGGCCTCCAGCGCGGCGATGCGGGTGTCGCGGGCCTCCAGCGCGGCCTGCACGTCGGCCGCGTCGAACTTCAGCGGGATGTGCTTGGGGCAGTTCGCGTCCCAGGCGCTGACCTCGAACACCAGCACGCCGGTGGCGCGGGCCGCGTAGCCCTGCGGCATCAGCCGGTCGAGCAGCGCCGCATCGCCCTCGACGACCCGGGCCCGGCCCCAGACCTTCACGCGCCGGCGCGTGGCGTGGTCGATCAGGAACAGCTGCGCGCGCGGGTTCTCCTCCAGGTTGCCCTGGGTGATGAACTGGCGGTTGCCGTCGAACTCGGCGAAGGCCAGCGTGTGCGCGTCCAGCACGCGGATGAACCCGGCCGGGCCGCCGCGGTGCTGCACATAGGGCTGGCCGTCGGCGCTGGCCGTGGCCAGGAAGGCGCTGTCGCGTTCGGCCAGGAAGGCGCGCAGATCGTCGTCGACCTCGGTGCGCCAGCCGTGGCCCTGCTCCATGCGCGCGTACGAGGCGCGCGAGCCCTTGCGCGCCTGCACGGCCTTCACGCGCGGGCTGAAGGCGACGTCGCTGGCGGGGTGGCGGGCGGCGTCCATCACAGCCCCAGCGCCGACAGCCCCGGGTGATCGTCGGGCCGGCGTCCGGCGGGCCAGTGGTAGAGCCGTTCGCTGTCGCGGATGGGCAGGTCGTTGATGCTGGCGATGCGGGTGTGCATCAGCCCCTCGGCATCGAAGGCCCAGTTCTCGTTGCCGTAGCTGCGGAACCACTGGCCGCTGTCGTCATGCCACTCGTAGGCGAAGCGCACGGCGATGCGGTCGCCCTGCGTGGCCCACAGTTCCTTGACGAGCCGGTAATCCAGCTCACGGCGCCACTTCAGCGCGAGGAAGGCCTCGATGGCCTCGCGCCCTTGCACGAACTGGCTGCGGTTGCGCCAGCGGCTGTCGGGCGTGTAGGCCAGCGCGACGCGGGCCGGGTCGCGGCTGTTCCAGGCGTCTTCGGCCAGGCGCACCTTTTGCGCGGCGGTTTCGGTCGTGAAGGGCGGCAGGGGCGGGCGGGACATGGCGTTCTCCTGAAAGACAGACGGCAGGCCGCGTCAGGCGGCCAGCGGCAGCGCGGCGGGGAAGTCGATGTCCGTGCGGGCGACGTTGTTCAGGTAGTTGGTCCACACGTTCAGCGCGACGTGTTGCACGATCTCGACGATCTGGGCGTCGTCGTAGCCCGCAGCGCGCACGGCGGCGAGCTCGGCATCGGCCACACGGCCGCGCTGCGTGGCCACGGCGACGGCGAACTGCACGGCGGCATGGGCCTTGGCGTCGCCGGAGCGGCCCTGGCGGTTGGCCTGGATCTCGGCGGCGTCCAGCTTGGCGACGTGGGTGCCCAGATAGCTGTGGGCCGACAGGCAGTAGTCGCAGCCGTTGATCTGGGCCATGGCCAGCGCGATGCGCTCACGGGTGGCCGCCGGCAGCCGGCCCTTGGCCAGCGCACCGGACATGCCGAGGTAGCCCTCCAGCGCGGCCGGGCTGCTGGCGACGGTGCGGAACAGGTTGGGCACGCTGCCGATCTGGGCCTCGACGGCCTTCAGCAGCGGCTGGGCGGCGGCGGGCGCGGTGTCGATGGCGGCGAAGGTGTGCAGACGGGTGGTCATGTCGGTTTCCTTGGGTGTTGTTGAAGGCCGGTGAGTGCCGGTGACGTCACTGTAGAAATTCCCGTTATCGGACACTAGACTGCGAAATCGCGATTCAATCTCTCATTTTTCGGGAACATGGACCGACTCGACGCGATGGCAGTGTTCGTGGCCGCCGTGGACGAAGGCAGCCTGTCGGCCGCCGGCCGCCGCCTGCAGATGCCGTTGGCTACGGCCAGCCGCAAGCTGGCGGAGCTGGAGACTCACTTGGGCACGCGGCTGGTCACGCGCAGCACGCGCCAGCTGACGCTGACCGAGGCCGGGCGCGACTACCTCGTCGCGGCCCGCGAGATCCTGGAGCGCGTGGAGGAGGCCGAACGCGGCGCGGCCGGCGTGCAGGCGGCGCCACGCGGCGAGCTGATCGTCGCCGCGCCGCTGGTGTTCGGCCGGCTGCACGTGGTGCCCGTGGTGACCGACTACCTGGCCCGCTTCGCCGACGTCAACGTGCGGCTGCTGCTCAGCGACCGCAACGCCAACCTGCTGGAAGAGCACATCGACGTGGCGCTGCGCATCGGCACGCTGCCAGACAGCGGCCTGGTGGCGCTGCGCCTGGGCGAGATCCGGCGCGTGACCTGCGCCAGCCCGGCCTACCTGGCGGCGCGCGGCACGCCCGCCGCGCCGGCCGACCTGCGCGGCCACGACTGCGTGAATTTCGAAGGCCTGGGCGGCACCTCCGCCTGGAGCTTCCCGGTGGCCGACACGATGCAGCGCGTGCCGGTGCGCACGCGGCTCAGCGTGACGACGGCCGACGCCGCCATCCGCGCGGCCGAGGGCGGTGCGGGCATCACGCGGCTGCTGTCCTACCAGGTGGCCGACGCGCTGCGCGAGGGTCGCCTGGTGCGCCTGCTGCCCGCGTACGAGCCGGCGCCGGTCCCGGTCAGCCTGCTGTACTCACGCCAGGGCCGGCTGCCGATGAAGACACGCAGCTTCCTGGACTTCGCCACGCCACGGCTGCAGGCCGCGCTGCGCGAGCTGCAACCCGCCGGCTGAGGTTCGGCCGGCGCGCGCAGCCGTGGCGCAGCGGGATCCCAGCCTTCAGGATGCGCAGCGGTGGATCTCGATCGTCGAATGCACGATCTCCTCGTGCACCGACAGCCACTGGCGCACATCGTCGGGCGTCAGCGCGGCGTCGTGCGTGACCAGGCTCAGCGCGCAGGAATAGCTCGCCCGGCCGACGCGCCACACGTGCAGGTCGGTGATGACCGTGCGGCCCGTGGCACCGCGCTCGGCGATGACCTCACGGATCTCGTCGACGACGGGATGGTCCATCTCGCGGTCCAGCAGCACGACGGCGGTGTCGCGGATCAGCCCCTTGGCCCACACCGCGACGACCACCGCGCCGACGATGCCCATGACCGGGTCCAGCCAGTCCCAGCCCATCCACCAGCCGCCGGCCAGCGCCGCGATGGCGGCCACCGATGTGGCGGCGTCGGCAGCCACGTGCAGATAGGCGGACTTGAGGTTCAGGTCGTGGTGATGTTCATGCCCACCATGCGTGTGGCCATGGCCGTGGTCATGCCCGTGATGGTCATGGGCGTCGCCCAGGATGAGCGCGCAGACGAGGTTCACGACGAGCCCCAGCACGGCCACCAGCATCGCCTCGGGGTAGTGGATGGCCTCGGGCTTGAGCAGGCGCTCCACCGAACCCCAGACCATCAGCGCGACGACACCCAGCAGGAAGATGGCGCTGGCGAAGCCGCCCAGGATCTCGATCTTCCACGTACCGAAGGCATAGCGCGAATCGCCCGCATGCCGCCGCGCGGCCGCGTACGCCGCGACGCTCAGGCCGATGGCGACCGCATGGCTGCTCATGTGGAAGCCGTCGGCCAGCAGCGCCATCGAGTTGTAGTACCAGCCGGCGGCGATCTCCAGCAGCATCATCGCGGCCGTGATCCACATCACCCGCCGTGTGCCGCGCTCGCCGGCGGCGTTACCGGCGTCGAAGGCATGGTCGTGCCGCCAGGCGGAGAGATCTTGGGTGTGCATGGCCGGTCCTCCTGACTGCTCGAATCACCGGATTCTCCTCCGACACGTGCCCCACCCCGCTGCGTGGGCAGAACGCGCAGCCGGCCGATCGCCCGCGCGGCGCCGGCGCCCCGGCGGGCACCGCCAAATCGCGATTCACTAAAATCGTGCGCTTTTTTCGCGCCGCCCCTGGGCGCCGAGCGTGCCCACGCGGGCCCGCCGATCGAAATGCACGCCTCCCCGCCTCCCTCCACAGCCCCCGAGCCCCTGGCCCGGCTGCTGCTGCAATGGGGCGTCGCCCCCGTCGCGGCCGCACCCGCAGCGGCCCGTCTGGGCGGTGGGCTGGGCTGGGCCGACGCCATCGCGCTGTCGCAGGTGCTGGCCGCGCCTCCCGCCGCCGGTGCCGACGCGGCCGCGCGCCAGGAGGCGCAGGCCTGGGCCGCCGCCGCGCTGGACCGCCTGCAGGCCGAGCTGGCCGCCGGCTTCGACGACGCCGAGCTGGCCCGCGACGCGGCCGAGCCCGCGCCCGACGGCATGCCGCTGGCCGACCTGCTGGCGCCGTTCCGGCTGCACCACACCCAGCAGCAGCGCACCATGGCGGCGCGCGTCGCGACGCTGCGCGAACGCCTGCGGCCCCGGCTCGCCGCAGCGTCCGGCGCGCTCGCGCGGCTGGCACAGCTGGACGCGATCTTCGAGCAGGCCCTGGCCGCCCAGGAGCGCGAACGCCTGGCCGGCCTGGCCACGCTGCTGACGCGCCGCGCCGAGGCTCACCAGCTGGCCGACCCACGCCGCTGGCGCCAGCGCTTCTGGGCCGACCTGCAGCGGGCGCTGCGCGCCGAGCTGGACCTCCGACTTCAACCGGTGCAGGGCCTGATCGACGCCCTGCACCCCGCCGATTCCCGATGAACCGACTCCTCCACGCCCTCTACCCCCTCGCCCTGGCCGCCGGGCTCGCCGGCATCGCCGGCGCGGCCCTCGCCGCCGCACGCCATCACCCGGCGGCGCTGGTGATGACGCTGCTGATCGCCGCCTTCTTCGTCATCGGCGTCGCCGAGCTGCGCGCCTTCCGCCGCGCCAGCCGCGAGTTCGCCGACATGCTGGCCAGCGACGCCGACGAGGGCTGGATCGACCGCGTGCCCGCCGCGCTGCGCGCCGCCGTGCAGCAACGGCTCGAAGGCCTGCGGGTGGCGCTGCCGGGGCTGACCCTGGCGCCGGCGCTGGCCGGGCTGCTGGTGCTGCTGGGCATGTTGGGCACCTTCATCGGCCTGGTGCTGACGCTGGGCAGCACGGCCAGCGCGCTGGGCGCCTCTGCCAACCTGGCGGCGCTGCGCACCGCGCTGGGCGCGCCGGTGCAGGGCCTGGGCCTGGCCTTCAGTGCCAGCGTGGCTGGCGTGACCGGCTCGGCCATGCTGGGCCTGATGGTGGCACTGGCGCGGCGCGAGCGCACGGCCGTGGCCGCCCGGCTCGACGCCGCGCTGCTGGGCCCGCTGCGCCCGCTGACGGCAGCGCACCGCCGCGCGCTGGCCCAGCAGGCCGCCGAGGCCGAAGCCGCCGAGCTGGCGCAGGCCCGGCAACGGGAGCTCGTCGCGCAGCTGCAGCAGTTCGCGCAGCAGATGGCCGACCGCCTCGCCACGCAGAACGACCAGTTCCACGCCGAAACCCGCCAGGCCTACGGCGCACTCGCGGCCAGCGTGGACACGACGCTGCGCACCAGCCTGACGGAGGCCGCCCGCCTGGCGGGCGCCGCCATCCAGCCGGCGGCCGAGGCAGCCATGGCCGGCATCGCGCGCGAAGCAGCCTCGCTGCATGAACGCGTCGGCACTCAGGTGGCCGAACAGCTCGACGCGCTGGGCGGCCGTTTCGAGGCCGGCGCCGCGCGCCTGGCCCAGCAAAGCGAAGCCGCCGCGACCGCTCAGGCCGACGGCCTGGAACGGCAACGCGCGGCCGCGCTGCAACTGCTGGCCGACACCGGCGCGGCCACGCAGCAGGCCGTGCAGCAACTGGGCGACCGCTGGACGACCGAAGCCCGCGCGCTGCTGACCGCGCTGGACGCCGCCGCCACGCGGCAACAGGCCTCGCAGGCCGAGGCCGACATGGCCCGCGCAGCCGCGCTGCAGGCCCAGACCGACGCACTCGCCGCCCAGCGCGCCGCCGCCAGCCAGGCGCTGGCCGACACCGCCGACCGCTTTGCGGCGCAGACGCAGTCGCTGCTGGACCGGCTGGCCGACGCGCAGACGCAGCACCAGGCCGCGCAGGCCGAGCAGGACGCCCAGCGCCGCGCCGAAGCCCGCGCCGACGCCGAGGCGCTGGCCCGCCAGCGTGCGGCCAACGAAGACCTGCTCGCCCGCCAGCGCGACGCCGCACAGCAACTGCTGGCCGACAGCGGCAGCCGCGCGCAGCAGGCGCTGACAGACCTGACCCACGGCTTCGCGGCGCAAACGCGCGACCTGCTCGACCGCATCGCCGACAGCCAGACCCGCCACGCCGCGCAACAGGCCGAGCTGGACGCCCAGCGCCGCGCCGAGGCGCGCGCCGACGCTGAGGCGCTGACCCGGCAACGCGAGGCCAACGAACAGCTGCTGGCCGCCCAGCGCGAGGCCGCGCAGCAGTTGCTGGCCGCCAGCGGCCAGCGCGCGCAAGACGCCCTCACCGAGCTGACCGCCGGCTTCACGGCACAGACCCAGCAGGCCATCGCCGCCATCGCCCAGGCGCACGGCCAGCTGCAGTCCGCCCACGCCAGCCACGACGCCGAACGCCTGGCGGCCTGGCGCACCGAACTGCAGCAGGCCGGCGCGGCCCAGCAGGCCCGGCAGCAGGCGCTGGCCGACGCGCTGCTGCAGCACACGCGCGAGCTCGTGGCACAGAACGAGGCGCAGGCCCGCAGCACGCTGACCGAGGCCGGCACGCTGCTGAAGGCGGCCGGCGAGGCGCCGCGCGCCGCCGTCGAGGTGGTGGCGGCGCTGCGCGAACAGCTGGCGCAGAGCCAGGCCCAGGACCGCGCGGCCCTTGCCGAGCGCGCCGAGCTGATGCAGACGGTCTCCACGCTGCTGGCCTCGCTGCAGCAGGCGGCCGGCGAGCAGCGCGCGGCGCTGGACACCCTGCTCGGCAGTGCCGGCTCGCAGGTCCAGGCGCTGCTGGGCGGCGCCGCCCACCAGGTGAGCACGCTGCTGGACGGCACGGCGGCGCAGGTCAGCACACTGACCACCGGCGCCGCCACGCAACTGGAGGCGCTGGGCCAGCGCATCACCGCCCAGACCGATGCCACGGGCCAGGCCCTGGCCGACGCCGCGACCACCATCGCCGCCAGTGCGGCCGAGATGGGCAGCCTGGGCGAAGGCTTCGGCGTGGCCGTGGAACAGTTCCAGGCCGCCAACGCGCAGCTGGTGCAGCACCTCGGCGCGCTGGAAGAGCGCCTGGGCAGCGCCATGGCGCGCAGCGACGAGCAGCTGGGCTACTACGTCGCGCAGGCCCGCGAGGTCATCGACCTGTGCCTGGGCTCGCAAAAAGCCGTGCTGGATGCGCTGCAGGGGGCCGCCCCGCATGGATGAGCTGGAGATCGAGCAGGAAGGCCACGTTGAGGGTCTCAGCGCGCCCGCCTGGGCCGCGTTCGGCGACCTGATGGCCGGCGTGCTGGGCGCCTTCGTGCTGGTGCTGGCCGCCGCGTTGGTGGGCCAGCTGGACCTGGCCCACCAGCTCCAGGCCGAAGTGGAACAGCGCCAGGCCGAGCAGGCCCGCCGCGAGGCGCTGGAGCGCGCGCTCGCCGGGCCGCTGTCGGATGGCCGCATCACGCTCGTGGAAGGCCGCATCGGCATCAGCGGCGCCGTGCTGTTCGCCGTCGGCTCCGACCAGTTGCACCCGGAGGGCCTCGCCCTCATCAAGAGCCTGGCCGTGCCGCTGCGCGCCTACCTCGCACAGCGCGACGAGATCCTGATGGTCAGCGGCTTCACCGACGACCGCGCGCTGGCGACGGCCAAGTTCGCCGACAACTGGGAGCTGTCGGCCCAGCGTGCATTGAACGTGGCGCGCGCGCTGATGGCCGAGGGCCTGCCGCCCGACGCCGTGTTCGCCGCCGCCTTCGGGCCGCAGCAGCCGGTGGCCTCCAACGATGACGCCGCCGGCCGCGCGCTGAACCGGCGCGTCGAGATCGCGCCCACGCCCCGCCCGCGCCGCGTGGCAGCCTCCGCGCCGTGACGACCGACGCCGCCGCCGACCCCGTCGCGTGGGCGCTGGCCCAGGCCGGCAGCGACCCCGTGCGCGCCCGCGTGCTGTCGGCGCTGGCCCGGCGCGCCTCGGCGCAGCCCCCCGGCGCGCTGCGCGAGCGGCTCGTGGCCCGGCTGATGGCGCGCGCGCAGGCGGCACCGGCACTGCCCGCGCCCGCGCCCGCTCCGGCGCCGCGCCGGCCCCCGAGCCCGCTGGCAACGCTGGTGGCCGAGCTGCAGGCCATGGGCACGGACCTGCGCCAGGTGCAGGCCCACCAGCCCACCTGGCGCGCGCTGCGCGCGCAGCGCCGCCTGGCCGAGGTGGCCGCGCCCGTGCCGGAACATCTGGGCCCGCTGAACAGCCAGGTGCTGGTGGCCCGCGCACTGCAACAGCTGCACGCGCTGGCGCCGGACTATCTGCAGGGCCTGCTGACCCAGGTGGACACGCTGGCCGCCCTGGCGCCGCTGCAGGCCGCGGCGGCGCCTGCCGACAAACCGGCCCGCAAGACGGCCGCCCCACGCCGGCGCTGAGCGGCGCGGCGGCGCGGCGGCGCGGCGGCGCGGCAGTTTGTCCGGCCTGTGACGCTCCGGGAGGGGCGCGACACCTGAATCAGGCTCAGGCCAGCCCGCATTGGAACAGTGTTCCAAAAGAATAAATTTGTGTCCGTTTGGTGCAAGACGCCGGCCTCGACCGTCAGTGGCGACGGCTTGGAGCTGTTGTTCAACTCCTTCGCGCCGCCACGCGGTTCTCACGGGCCCCGTTGTCGTGCTGACGCCCCGCAGCCGGGCTAGCGGCTGCTGTGATCAACGGTAGGAGACAAAACATGAACAGTGAAAAGACGCAACGCCCGATCAGCCGCCTGTGGCAGGGCTTGCTCGGCCTGGTGCTGATGGCCGTGGCGGGCACCGCCGCGGCCGCACCGTCCGCTCGCACGGTACCGGCCTGCACCAAGGTCAACGTCAGCGCCACCATCGACGTGCCCGCCGGCACGACCTGGGACGGCGTGGCCAAGTACGGCAAGTGGGTCTGCCTGGTCGGCACGGCGTCCAACATGAAGGGCACGCAGAGCGAAAGCCAGATCCCGATGTTCAAGCTGAACAACGGCTCGACGGTCAAGAACGTCGTCATCGGCGACGGCTCGCTCGGCAGCGGCACCAACCTGGCTGCCGGTGGCGCCGACGGCGTGCACTGCTACGGCGTGTGCAACATCACCAATGTCTACTGGGCCGACGTCGGCGAGGACGGCGCCACGGTGAAGAAACTCAGCGGCGTGACCAGCAAGCTGACCATCTCCGGCGGCGCGGCCTTCAAGGCCAAGGACAAGCTGTTCCAGCACAACGGCGACGGCACGCTGGTCATCCAGGACTTCTATGCCGACAACATCGGCAAGCTGGTCCGCTCCTGCGGCAATTGCTCCACGCAATACGCCCGCAAGGTGACCGTCAGCGGCGTTCGCCTGGGCACCGTCAATTCGGCGGGGATCGGCGTCAACAGCAGCTACGACAGCAAGTCGGGCATCTCCGGCAAGTACGACGTGGCCACGATCACCGACCTGGTCTACAGCGGCTCCAAGGCCAAGTGCGAGGGCTATGTCGGCACCGGCTCGGGCAATGAGCCGGTGAAGGACACCAGCAGCAGCAACGTCGCACGCGCCTGCGTGTTCAAGTGATGAGCACCCGCCCGCTGCGCTGGACGATGGCGGCAGGCGGCCTGGCGGCTCTGGCCTACCTGGCACTGCCCGAGCGAGAGACGCCCCCCGCTGCCGGCCCGGTGCACGGCGACGCCGCAGCGCCGCGCGCGACGGCCCAGTCCGCGCTGGCCCTGGTGGCGGCGGGCTCCAACGCCCCGTCAACGCTGGACGCAGCGCTCGCCCCCGACGCGCTGCTGCAGCACCTGCTGGGCCCCGCGCCCGAGGCGGCCTTGCCGCAGCTCGAAGCGCTGGCGCGCCGCTCGCCTGCCGAAGCACTGCCGCTGTACGAACGGCTGCTGTCCCGCTGGGCCTCGCAGCGCCAGTTCCCGCAGGCGATGCTGGCCCTGTCGACCGCCCCGCTGGACGACGACACCCTCCACATGCTGCGGCAGCGCCTGATCGACGGCTGGGCCGAAGCCGCGCCCGACCAGGCCATGCGCTGGGCCCAGAACATGCCCGGCCAGGCCGAGTGGCTCGCGCCACTGCAGGACCGCTGGCTGCAGCAGGACGTTCGCTCCGCCACCATCTTCGCGAGCACGCTGCCACCGGGCGAACAACGTCAGGCCTTGCTGGACGAAAGCCTGTCGCGCTGGACCGCGCAGGACGGCCAGGCCGCCCGCGACTGGCTGCGCTCGCAGGGCTCGCGCGCCGAGCTGGACGAGGCCATCGCCCGCCACGCCACGGGCGACGAAATCGGGCGCTACGCCCCCTTCGACGCCATGGACCTCATCGGGCGCATGGCCGTGCCCGAGCGGCGCTGGCAGGCCTGGCAGGCGCTGGCGCAAACACTGCAGGACATCGACCACGACCGCGCCGTCTCGCTGCTGAACCAGGCCCCGGGCCTGACACCGGCCGAGCGGGCCCGGCTGATCGAGGAGCTGCGCTGAGGCTAGATCCGGCAGTTGGGCAAGCCCGAGGGGCGGGCGAGGCGGGGCGCTGGCAAGGCGTGACAACGAAGTGGGCTCGTGCCCACGAGGAGAAGCAACGCGGCCAGCGCCACGAAGCGCCAGCCCAGCGGGCATGCAGCGCTGCTCACCGAAGTGGTGAACCCCGCCGCAAACGCAAGGCGTTCATGCGGCTAGCGTTTCGATGCGTAGCGAGCGGTCAACTGCCGGATCTAGCCCGGATACTTCGCGAGGTACGCGGGAATTGCGTGGATGCCAGGCGCCGGGGGATGCGCCGAGACGGCCGCAGCCAATGCCCGTAGGCATTGGCGAGAAGTTGAGGTGCAGCCCACAAGCCTGGCGCCGCGCAAGCCCGCGTAGGCCCGTGAAGCCAAAGTGGATATCGCGTTGAACGGCGAGATCGCCGTGTTCATCGGTGTTGCAGGTCGGCACGGGCCGGCCTCGCGAAATATCCGGGCTAGGCTCAGCCTTGGCGCCGCCGTGGCGGGATGACTCAGCCGCCAAAGCACTCCTCGGCGACGAAGTGCGCCAGCTCCTCGACGCTGGCCTTGGGCCGGCCGAGCACGCGCAGGCCGAAGTGCCCGATCATGTCGTCGTTGCACACCAGCACCAGCCGCTTGGCCGGCGCGGCGCGCTGCTCGCAGACGCCGCCATAGCTGTGATTGCCGTGCGCCGTGCCGACCGGCAGGTCCACCACCAGCGCGCAAGCGTCCAGCGCCGCCATCTGGCGCGCGGCCAGTGCCTGGTTGAACGAGGCGAGGCGCTCACCGGCGTCTTTCTGCCTCACCACGGTGTAGCGCTGGCCACGGTAGACCATGTCGCCAAACTGGAAACCGGCCTTGGCCAGTGACGCCGGGTCTTGCGGACGGCCGGACACGGGCACCCAGTTCAGCAAGGTGGCGGACTGCACCTGGTAAGCCAAAACGAGGCAGGCCTTGGGCTCGGCCGCGCGTTCGCAATCGGCATCGCGTTCTCGCAGCCACCATTGCTGCAACGCCGTCAACTGCCGCCGTGACGGCAAATCGTCCAGCGCCACGAGGCCGCCCTTGAAGTCGTCGGCGAGCTTCAAGTCCAGCGCGGCCAGCTCGGCGTCACTGCACAGCAGGTGCTCGATGCGCGTCCTGGCCCGCGCGCAATCGAAGCTCGGGCCACCGCTTTGCGGCGTGAAGCGCTGGGGCGGCGTGAACGCGGCCACGGGCAGCGGCCGCCGTGTGCCGCTGGCATCCGTGAACTCCACGGCCGTGGGAGAGGCCTTGACCTCCTCCAGCCATCTGACGATGGCCTGCCGCGCCGCGTCCGGCACATCACCGCGGATCGCCTTGGCGTCCAGCATCAGCCGGCCCGTGTTGTCGGGGTAGCTGCCGTCGAAGATGGCTCCGAGCCCCACGCCCTGTGCCGTATCCAGCCAGAGCAAGCCCTTGCGCAGGCAGTCGTGCGGGACGCAGGCGCTGGCCGAGAAATAACGGTTCTCCTGCACGACGACCGGGCCGGGCGGCCCGCCCAGCGCGAGTGCCAGTTCGCCGGCGAAGGGCTGGCGCGCAATGGCCTCGATCAACGGCTGCGTGCGCTTGTCCCACCGGAAGCGGTTGGTGGAGTCATCCCGGTAGTCCAGCGGCCAGGTCACGCCGGCGGCGTGCGCGGCCCCGGCCGTGGCGATGGTGAGGGACAAGGTCAACCAGCAAGCGGGCAGAAAACGCATGGGGTGTGGCGATCCAGGTGATGCAGAGGCGGGCTCGACCGTGGCCATCGAGCGCGAATGGCGGTGCATCTTCGGCGAGAAGCGCCGCCGCCGGCGCCGTCGGGCGCGGAAGGAATCTTCCGCGCGGCCTGAACCCATGTCCGGCGCGCCGCCCATGGCCTGAACTCATACCCGCATGGCAGTTCGACATGCCCCCTGCGGCTCACCCCTGGGGTCGGAGACCCGTGTGCGCTGCAACAATCGGCGCTCGGCCACGCCTGCCCACGCATGAAGTCCACCGCCCTCCTCACCACCGTCCTTGCGCTGCTGCTGAGCGCCTGCGCCAGCCTGCCCACGCCGCCCCAGGCCCCGGGCTCGACACCGCACGGCGCCGCTGCCACGGCACCCGGCGTGCGCGCGCCCCGCATCGACCGCAGCTACACCTCGCAGAACCAGGACAGCCGCGCGCTCTACATCGTGCTGCACTACACCGTCATCGACTGGGAGAAGTCGCTGAAGGTGCTGACGACCGGCGGCCAGGTGTCGGCGCATTACCTGGTGCGCGACAACCCGGTGGCCAGCTATGCGCTGGTGGACGAGAACCGCCGCGCCTGGCATGCCGGCGCGAGCTTCTGGGCTGGCAACACCAACCTGAACTCGGCCTCCATCGGCATCGAGATTGTCAACGCCGGCTTCGTCGACACGCCGGCCGGCCGCGTCTACGCGCCGTTCCCGCAGGCGCAGATCGACGAAGTCATCGCCCTGGTGCGCGACATCCAGAAGCGCCATCAGGTGCGGCCCGAACGCATCATCGGCCACGCCGACATCGCCCCCGGCCGCAAGCAGGACCCCGGGCCGCTGTTCCCGTGGCGGCAACTGGCCGACGCCGGCCTCATTCCCTGGCCCGACGGCCCGCTGGTGATGGTGAAGACGCTGGAGCATGAGGTCGCGCCCCGTGACGCGGCCTGGCTGCAGGAGCGGCTGGCGCGCATCGGCTACAACGTGTCGCGCTCGGGCCAGATGGATGCGATGACCAAGGACGTCGTCTCCACCTTCCAGATGAAGTACCGGCCGAGCGACATCTCCGGCACCGTCGACGCCGAGACGGCCGCGCTGATCGACGTGGCGTCCACGCCCGGCGCGATGCGCGTGGCCGGCGCGGGCGACACCGAGACCCGCCCCTACACCTCGCGCTGGTGATGCTGGGCTTCGTGCTCAAGCGCCTGGCCACGCTGGTGCCGACACTGATCGGCATCACGCTGGTGGCGTTCGGGCTGATCCGGCTGGTGCCTGGCGACCCCATCGAGGTCATGATGGGCGAGCGCCGGCTCGACCCCGAAGCGCACGCCGCGCTCGTCAAGCGCCTGGGGCTGGACCAGCCGCTGCCCGTGCAGTACGCCGACTACGTGACCCGGCTGCTGCACGGCGACCTGGGCCAGAGCCTGGTCAGCCGCGAGCCGGTCAGCCATGAATTCGCGGCGCTGTTCCCGGCGACCGTCGAGCTGGCCGCCGCGGCGCTGCTGTTCGCCGTCGGCTTCGGCCTGCTGCTCGGCGTGAGCGCCGGGCTCAGGCGCGGCTCGCTGCTGGACCAGGGCGTCATGGGCGTGGCCACCGTCGGCTACTCGATGCCGGTGTTCTGGTGGGGGCTGATCCTCATCATGTTCTTCTCGGTGCAACTGGGCTGGACGCCGGTGAGCGGCCGCATCGGCATCGAGTACGACATCGAGCGCATCAGCGGCTTCATGCTCATCGACGCAGCGCTGAGCGACGAGGAAGGCGCGTTCACCTCGGCGCTGCTGCACCTGGTGCTGCCGGCGCTGGTGCTGGGCACCAGCACGCTGGCCGTGGTGGCGCGCATGACGCGCTCGTCGATGCTGGAAGTGCTGCGCGAGGACTACGTGCGCACCGCGCGGGCCAAGGGCTTGTCACCGACGCGCGTGGTCGTCGTGCACGCGCTGCGCAACGCGCTGATCCCGGTGCTGACGGTGGTGGGCCTGCAGACCGGCAGCCTGCTCGCCGGCGCCGTGCTGACCGAAACCATCTTCTCGTGGCCCGGCATCGGCAAATGGCTGATCGACTCGATCGCCCGGCGCGACTATCCCGTCGTGCAGGCGGGCATCCTGATCTCGGCGCTGACCTTCATCGGGGTGAACCTGGTGGTGGATGTGCTGTACGGCGTCGTGAATCCGCGGATTCGGGGAGGGGGGCATTGATGATCCAGCGGTTGCGTTCCTGGTCCGAGTTTTGGTGGGGCATCGGATTCGCGTGCTTGTTGGCCCTTCCCATGCTTTATGGCTTTGATGCATGGAAGTTGGCATCGCTCGGCGATGCACCCATCGACCGCTCCAGCGGCTTCGTCGCTACTCTGCGATGGGAAAAGAGGAACTACGTGCTGGAGACGGCCGGCGGCAATCGCATCGAATGCCCAAGAGACTTTTGCAGCTATCCCGATGTTGCGGCTGACCTAGGCACCCGTCGGACTTACTACATGAACGGTGGTCGTCTGATCGGCGTGGAGCGAGGGGACCAACTGGTCGATCTGCGCCACGGAATCCGGGCGGCCCTGCACCGCAGGTTGTGGTGGGCTGCGGCAATCACCGCACTGTCACTGCCTTGCTTCTGGGCCGCACTCAGGGCCCGCAAGCAGCAGTCCTTGGAGCCGATGAGGTCAAGCGCTTGAATTCGAGTTCCTCCGCTCTCGCCATCGACCCGCCGAGCCCGCTGCGCGAGTTCTGGCTCGGCTTCACCGCCAACCGTGGCGCCTTTGTCGCGCTGATCGTCTTCGCATTGATCGCGCTGGCGTCCCTGTTCGCCCCGCTGATCGCGCCTCACGACCCCATCGAGCAGTACCGCGACTTCATGCTGGCGCCGCCCGTCTGGATGGAGGGCGGCAGCACGCGCTTCCTGCTGGGCACCGATGAGCTGGGCCGCGACATGCTCTCCCGCTTGCTGCATGGTGGCCGCGTGTCGCTGGGCATCGGTCTCGCAGCCGTGACCCTGTCGCTGCTGCCGGGCGTGCTGCTGGGGCTGCTCGCCGCGTTCTTCGAGCGTTGGCTGTCGCCGGCCATCATGCGCATGATGGACATCGTGCTGGCGCTGCCGTCGCTGCTGCTGGCCATCTGCGTGATCACCATCCTGGGCCCGGGCCTGGTCAACACCATCATCGCCATCGCCATCGGCGCGCTGCCGGGCTATGTGCGGCTGACGCGTGCCGCGGCGCTGGCCGAAATCGGCCGCGACTACGTGACGGCCAGCCGCGTGGCCGGCGCGAGCGTGTGGCGGCTGATGTTCATCACCGTGCTGCCCAACTGCCTGGCGCCGTTGATCGTCAACGCGACGCTGTCGTTCTCATCGGCGATTCTGGAGACGGCGGGGCTGGGCTTTCTGGGCTTGGGCGTGCAGGCGCCCGTGGCCGAGTGGGGCACGATGCTGTCGTCGGCCCGCGACTACATCGCGCGGGCGTCGTGGGTGGTGACGTTGCCGGGGCTGACGATTCTGGTGACGGTGCTGGCGATCAATCTGATGGGGGATGGGTTGCGGGATGCGCTGGATCCGAAGTTGAAGAAGGTGGCGTGATGGGTGGCTTGCTTCTTCGTTGCTTCGGGTGGGTGCCTGCCGCCGTGCCGGGAATTCGCCCCGGCGGGCGACCTACTTTCTTGCGCGCGCAAGAAAGTAGGCAAAGAAAGCGCCCCTGCAAAACCGCCCCTGCGGGGTGCCCTGCGATGCTCGGAAACCCAGGCCCGCGCAAAACTCCCTGCGTTCGCTGCGCTCACTGCGGTCAGACAGTTGCGCGGAGTCAGTTCTTGAAGCGCGCTGCGCGCGCGCCTGGGTCTCCTGCGCTTCTCGGCGGTTTAGAAGGGGAAGCCCCGAAACAGCCGAACAGCCAACAGCCAAATGCCAAGCCCGACAGCCGACTGGCGCCGGCTGTTCTTCACCCCCCCTTTGAGCCCGCCGAGGAGCACAGGGCCTTGAGGCCGCGAGCGCAGCGAGCCTCAAGCTCTGACTCCGCGCAACTGTCTGAGCGCAGCGTAGCGAAGCGAGTTTTGCGCGGGACCTCAAGGACCGAGCACCGCAGGGAACCCGAAGCGAAGCGCAGGGCGGGCGGATCGGGGGCGCTTTCTTTGCCTACTTTCTTGCGCGTGCAAGAAAGTAGGTCGCCCGCCGGGGCGAACTCCCGGCTGGGCCTGGCCATCAACCCACAACAACGATGAGCCTCCTCCACATCCAAAACCTGCGCGTCCAGTTCGGCCAATTCCCCGCCGTCGACGGCATCGACCTGCAGTTGAACCCTGGCGAGCTGCTGGGCATCGTCGGCGAATCCGGCTCCGGCAAGTCGGTGACCATGCTCGCGTTGATGGGCCTCATCGATGCGCTCGGCAAGGTCACGGCCGACGCCATCGAATTCCAGGGCCGCGACCTGCTGAAGCTCAACGCCCGCGAACGCCGCGCGCTGATCGGCCGCGACGTGGCCATGGTGTTCCAGGACGCGCTGACCAGCCTCAACCCCAGCTACACCGTCGGCGCGCAAATCGCCGAAGTGCTCAAGGCTCACCTCAACCTCAGCGGCAGGGCGGCCAGGCAGCGCGTCATCGAGTTGCTGGAGCAGGTCGAGATTCCCGACGCCGCCAATCGCGCCAACGCCTACCCGCACCAGCTGTCGGGTGGCATGAACCAGCGCGTCATGATCGCCATGGCCATCGCCTGCGGCCCGAAGCTGCTCATCGCCGACGAGCCGACCACGGCACTGGACGTGACCATCCAGGCCCAGATCATGACGCTGCTGCTCAAGCTGCAACGCGAGCAGGGCATGGGGCTCATCATGATCACGCACGACCTCGCCGTCGTCGCGGAAATGGCCCAGCCCGGGTCGAACAAGGTCGCCGTCATGTACGCCGGCCAGATCGTCGAGACCGGCCCCGTGCCCGGGTTGTTCGACGCCCCGCGCCACCCGTACACGCAGGCATTGCTCGCCGCGATCCCCGAGCACAACCGCGGCGCCCGGCGCCTGCACGCGCTGCCCGGCATCGTGCCCGGTGCGCTGGACCGGCCCGTCGGCTGCCTGCTGTCGCCGCGCTGCCCGCGCGTGCAGCCGCGCTGCGTAGCCGAGCGGCCGGCGCTCGACAACGGCGTGCGCTGTTTCTACCCCGTCGAGGCCGCATGACCGAACGCCTCCTCGAAGCCGCCGACCTGACCAGGCACTACGCCGTCAGCCGCGGCCTGTTCAAGCCCAAGGCGACCGTGAAGGCGCTCAACGGTGTGAGCTTCACGCTCAGCGCCCGCAAGACGCTGGCCGTCGTCGGCGAGTCGGGCTGCGGCAAGAGCACGCTGGCGCGCCAGCTGACGCTGATCGAGCCGCCTACACGGGGCACGCTGAAGATCCGCGGCGTCGACGCCGCCACGGCCGACGTGAAGGCGCTGCGCCGCGACGTGCAGATGGTGTTCCAGAACCCGTTCGCGTCGCTGAACCCGCGCAAGACCATCGCGTCGACGCTGGCCGAACCGCTGCTCATCAACACACGCCTGAGCGCCGCCGAGCGCCGCGAGCGTGTCGAGGCGCTGGCCACGCAGGTGGGCCTGCGGCCCGAGCATCTGCGCCGTTATCCGCACATGTTCTCGGGCGGCCAGCGCCAGCGCATCGCCATCGCGCGGGCCATGATCCTGAAGCCCGGCATCGTCGTCGCGGACGAACCCGTCAGCGCGCTGGATGTCTCCATCCAGGCCCAGATCCTGAATCTGTTCATGGACCTGCAGGACGAGTTCGGCACGGGCTATGTGTTCATCTCGCACAACCTGTCGGTCGTGGAGCACGTGGCCGACGAGGTCATGGTGATGTACCTCGGCGCCGCCGTGGAGATGGGCGACAAGCGCACCCTGTTCGCCGCACCGCTGCACCCCTACACGCGCGCGCTGATGAGCGCCACACCGGCACTGCACCCGGCGCAGCGCCGCGAGCGCATCGTCATCCACGGCGAGCTGCCGAGCCCGCTGAACCCGCCGACGGGTTGCGCCTTCCACAAGCGCTGCCCGCTGGCCACGCCGCGTTGCAGCGAGGAAGCACCCTTGCTGCGCAGCGTGGACGGCAGGCAGGTGGCCTGCCACGTGGTCTGACGGCGGGCCGGCCGCTCAGCGGTCGCGCTTCTTCGAGACTTCGTTGCCGACGACGCCACCCGCTGCGGCGCCGATCGCGGCCCCGGCGGTGGTGCCCGTGACGACGCCGCCGATGACGGCGCCCGTGGTGGCGCCGACGACCGTGCTCGTCTCACGCGACGACATGCCGGCGCAGGCGGTCAGCGCGAGCGTGGCGGCAGCGGCCGTGGAGATCAGCGCAACGCGCCAGTAGACGGAGGCAGACGGGGTGGGGGCGGTGAAGCTGTTCATGATCGGGTCCTGGGTCAAGGAGTTGTCATGGCCTCAATGTCCGCCAGACGGCAGGGCCGCGGGGCCGGCCGGCGGCCCGGCGCCCTGTCGGACGACGCCGCAGCGTCGCGCCCGTAAAAAAGGCCACCCGTGGTGGCCTTGGATCAGCGGGCGCCAGGCCTCACTTCGGCGCCGAGGCGGCGTCCGCCATGCACTTCTTGATGTGGCTCTTGGCAGCGGCGCCGTGCAGCTTCTTGTCGGCAGCAGACTTTTCGCAGGCCGGGCTGGCGGCCGGCGCGGCAGCCGGGGCTGCCGAAGCTGCGTCGCCGCCCTTGGCGGACAGGCATTCCTTCATGAAGGCCTTGCGCTCGTCGCCCTTCTTGTCCGCAGCGTCCTTGTTGCAGGACGACATCTTGGACTGCTGCGCCGAGGGCGCCTTGTCGGCAGTCTTGTCGGCGGCCTGGGCGGTCAGCGCGGCCACGCCCAGGGCGATGGCGATCGAGAGGTGTTTCATCGGGAGACTCCTTGCTTGTGCAGGGGTGGATCGGGGCAGCTTTGATTCAAGCATGGCCGCATGGCCCCGCCAAGTCACCGGGCGTAACGGGTGGCTGCTCACCGGGCCGCCGCTCACAGGATGCGTCGCGGGTGGGCCAGCGCCTCGTGCGCGGCGTGCAGGCGGCGCACCAGCACGCGGATGAAGGCACGGTCAAAGAGATGCTGGCATTCGAAGGTCAGCTTGCCGAGGGTCTCGGGGTCGAAGCAGATGGTGGTGCATTCCTGCGTCACCTGGATGTCGGTGCTGTGCCTGCGCAGGTCGGGGTTGGGGGCCAGGTAGGCCATCTCGCCCACCGACGTGCCCTGCCCCAGCGTCGCGACCAGGTGCTTGTCGCGGAACACCTGCACCTCGCCGCGCGCGATGATGTGAAAGCTGCTGCCCTCCTGGCCGCGCTTGAAGAGGGCATGCCCCGGCGGATAGCGCCGCCAACGCGCACGCCGCACCACCTCCCACAGCTGCACATCGCCGAACTCGGCAAAGAACTCCAGCGCGCGCAGCATGTTGAAGCGCTCGGAGTCGCGCACCTCGTTCAGGCGGTTCATCGGCACCTGCTGGCCGGACACCAGGCCGGACAGCGCCTGCGCAAAACTGTCCCAATCCGCGAAGCGCTCGTGCGGCGCCTTGGCCAGCGCGCGCTGCACGACGGCGTCCAGCGCCTCGGTGACGCCCTCGCGCTGCCCGACGAGGGTCGGCGGCGCCTGGTGGTAGATCTGGTGCATCAGCGCCATCTGGTGCGGCGCATCGAAGGGCGCACGGCCGGCGATGAGGTGATAGACCACCGCGCCGAGCGCATAGATGTCGGCACGGCAGTCCACATCGCCGCCCTCGATCTGCTCGGGTGGCATGTAGGCCAGCGAACCCACGCGGTGAATCTGCGTGGCGTCGGCGTTCAGGTTCAGCACGGAGCCGAAATCGCTGACCTTGACGTCGACCACCTGGCCGGTCGCGTCCATCACGGCCAGCAGGTTGGCCGGCTTCACGTCGCGGTGGATGAGGCCTTGCCGATAGACATAGCCCAGCGCCATCGCGCACTTGAAGGCAGTCTCGACGATCTGATCCAGCGGCAGCAGCCGGTCGGGGCGGCAGTAGTGCTTCAGCGTGACACCGGGCACGTACTCCATGACGAGGTAGGGCGCGGTGTCCTCGGCCACGGCGTCCAGGATGGCGACGACGTTGGGGTGGTGCAGCCGGCCGGCCAGCGCGGCCTCGGCGCTGAAGAAGCGGCTGCTGAAATCGCTGGCCGGCGCATCCGCCAGCGGGGCCCAGCTGCGCATGCGCTTGATGGCCACTTCCTTGTGGCCAGGTTGCGCCTGGAACGGGTCAAGGGCCAGGAACACATCACTGGTCGCACCCTCGCCCAGGCGCTTGATCACCTGGTAGCGGCCGATATGGGACGGCAGATCGTCTGCGGGAACACTCACGCAGGGCATGATACGGGCCGGCCACGGAGGTCCATCCCCCTTGTTCTCCCACATCTTTGTCGCCACAAACGACTTCGAGCGAGCCCTTGCTTTCTACCGCCCCTTGCTGGCGGGCCTGGGCGTGGCGGAGCGCTTCTGCGACCCGGCCCACCCCTGGGCGGGCTGGCAGAGCACGCCGGGCCCCCGCCCGCTGCTGCTGCTGGGCCGGCCCTTCGACGGCGAGCACCAGCCCGGCAACGGCCAGATGGTGGCGCTGCTGGCCGCCACACGCGCGCAGGTGGACGCTGCCCACGCGACGGCGCTGGCCCACGGCGGCCGCTGCGACGGCCCGCCCGGCCTGCGCCCGCACTATCACCCTCACTACTACGGGGCCTATTTCCGCGACCCGGACGGCAACAAGCTCGCCGTGGCTTGCCACGACGCCGAACCGCCGGCCACCGAGTGAGTCGGCGCCACCCCTGGCCCGTGCGTTGAAGGGCCGCCTCCTAGAATCCCGCCCATGATCCAAGCCAAGCAGGCGCTGCTCGCCGCACTCGCCGACTCCCTCCAGGAAATCGCCCCCGGCTCGAACGCCGCGGCCGCCTTCGAATCGCCCAAGCAGGCCGCCCATGGCGACTTCGCCTGCACGGCCGCCATGCAGCTGGCCAAGCCGCTCAAGGCCAACCCGCGCGAGCTGGCCACCCGACTGATCGCCTCGCTGCAGGCCAAGCCCGCCTTCCAGCAATGGGTGCAGGCGCTGGAGATCGCCGGCCCCGGCTTCATCAACATCCGCCTCAAGCCCGAGGCCAAGCAGGCCGTCGTCGCCGAGGTGCTGGCCGCCGGCACCGCCTTCGGCCACCGCCCGGCCACCGGCAAGCACGTCATGGTGGAGTTCGTCTCCGCCAACCCGACCGGCCCGCTGCACGTGGGCCACGCCCGCCAGGCGGCACTGGGCGACGCCATCTGCTCGGTGTTCCAGAGCCAGGGCCACGACGTGACCCGCGAGTTCTATTACAACGACGCCGGCGTGCAGATCGCGACGCTGGCCAACTCCACGCAGATGCGCCTGAAGGGCTTCAAGCCCGGCGACGCCGAGTGGCCCGAGGCCGCCTACAACGGCGACTACATCCAGGACATCGCCGACGCCTTCCTGAAAAAGGAAACGGTGAAGGCCGACGACCGCGAGTTCACCGCCTCGGGCGACGTGAACGACCTGGCCAACATCCGCGAATTCGCCGTGGCCTATCTGCGCCACGAGCAGGACCTGGACCTGCAGGCCTTCGGCCTGAAGTTCGACAACTACTTCCTGGAGACCAGCGTCTACAAGGGCGGCCAGCTGGAGGCGGCGGTGCAACGCATCGTCGACGCCGGCAAGGCCTACGAGGAGGGCGGCGCGCTGTGGTTCAAGTCCACCGATTACGGGGACGACAAAGACCGCGTGATGCGCAAGAAGGAAGGCGGCTACACCTACTTCGTGCCCGACGTGGCCTACCACGTCAACAAGTTCGAGCGCGGCTACACGCAGTGCATCAACATCCAGGGCACCGACCACCACGGCACCATCGCCCGCGTGCGCGGCGGCCTGCAGGCGCAGAACCTGGGCATCCCGGCCGGCTTCCCGGACTACGTGCTACACAAGATGGTCACCGTCATGAAGAACGGCGAGGAGGTCAAGATCTCCAAGCGCGCCGGCTCCTACGTGACGCTGCGCGACCTGATCGACTGGACCAGCCGCGACGCGGTGCGCTTCTTCCTGATCAGCCGCAAGGCCGACACCGAGTTCGTCTTCGACGTCGACCTCGCGCTGAAGCAGAACGACGAGAACCCGGTGTTCTACGTGCAGTACGCCCACGCGCGCATCTGCTCCGTCATCCGCAAATGGGGCGGCGACCTGTCCAGCCCGGCCGACCTGAGCCTGCTGACCGCGCCGACCGAGGAGGCGCTGATGCTCAAGCTCGCCGCCTACCCCGACATGCTGGCCGGCGCCGCCGCCGGCATCGCCCCGCACGACGTGGCCTTCTACGCCCGCGACCTGGCCGGCGCCTACCACTCGTACTACGCCGCCGAACGCGTGCTGGACCAGGCGCCCGAGCTGAGCCGCGCTCGCGTCGCGCTGCTGGCCGCGACGCGCCAGGTGCTGGCCAACGCCTTGGGCATGCTGGGCGTCAGCGCCCCCGAGCAGATGAGCCGCGACATCGCTGAAACCACGGACACCCCGGAGACCGAATGAGTTCTGCATCCAAGAAGGGCAGCAAGGGCAGCCAGAAGGGCGGCTTCGTCCTGGGCATGATCGTCGGCCTGCTGATCGGCCTGGCCATCGCGCTGGGCGTGGCGCTCTACATCACCAAGGTGCCCATCCCCTTCGTGAACAAGGTGCCCCAGCGCACGGCCGAGCAGGACGCCGCCGAGGCCGAACGCAACCGCAACTGGGACCCGAACGCCCCGCTGGCCAGCAAGAACACGCGCAGCGCCAGCGGCGTCGTCAACGCACCGGCGGCGGCCGCGCCGGCCAGTGCCGCCGCCCCGGCGCCCACGGTCCCGCAGCCGCAGGCCCAACCGCCATCGCAGCAGGCCCAGCCCCCTCGCGCGGCGGCCTCCCGTGCCGAGCCCGCGCCGGCCGCAGCCTCTGCGGCAGCGCCCGCCACGGCCGGTGCCGATGCCTATGTCTACTTCGTGCAGGCCGGCGCCTTCGGGCGCCCGGAAGACGCCGAGGCGCAGAAGGCCAAGCTCGCCATCCAGGGCTTCACGGCCAAGGTCATGGAGCGCGAACAAGGCGGCCGCACCGTCTACCGCGTGCGTCTGGGGCCCACCGATACCCGCGATGCCGCCGAGGACCTGCAGCACAAGATTGAGGCCGCAGGCTTCGAGGCCAACCTCGTTCGTGTACAACGCTGATTCCACTGAAGGACACCTGACGCCATGAAGCGCCGCGATTTCTCCGCCCTGCTCGCCGCCACTCCGCTGGCCGGCGCCTCGGCCACCGCCCTCGCCCAAGGCGCGCCCGTCGAGGGCCGCCAGTTCACCGCGCTGTCGCAGGCGCTGCCCACCACACCGGCAGGCAAGATCGAAGTCATCGAGTTCTTCTGGTACGGCTGCCCGCACTGCTACGCCTTCGAGCCCGTCGTCGACCCCTGGGCCCGGCAGCTGGGCGCCGACGTCGCCTTCCGCAAGGTGCACGTGGCCTTCCGCGCCAACTGGCGCCCCCATCAGCGCATGTTTTTCGCGCTGGAGTCACTGGGCAAGGAAGCCCAGACGCGCCCGGCCATCTTCGTCGCGCTGCACCAGCAAAACGCCACGCTGGACGATGTGGCGAGCCAGGCCAAGTTCCTGAGCAGCCTGGGCGTCGACCCGGCCAAGTACACGGACGCCTACAACTCCTTCGGCGTGCAGACCAAGTGCGGCCAGGCCGACAAGCTGGTCGAAGGCTACCGGCTGGAAGGCGTGCCCACGCTGGCCATCAACGGCCGCTTCACGACGTCACCGGCCCAGGTCGGCGCCGGGCAGTCCATGTCCGAACATGAACTGGGCCTGCGCACGCTGAAGGTCGCCGATTTCCTCATCCAGCGCGCCCGCGCCAAGGCCTGATCATGAAACGTCGCGACGCCACGCTGGCGCTGGCCGCCACCTCGCTGATCGGCTCTGCCGCCCACGCCCAGGGTGGCCCCGTCGAGGGCCGCCACTACCAACGCCTGAGCCAGCCGCTGCCCGGCACGCCCGGCAAGGTGGAGGTCATCGAGTTCTTCTTCTACAAGTGCCCGCACTGCTTCGCGCTGGACCCGCTGCTCGAGACGTGGATCCACCAGCTGCCCGCCGACGTCAGCTTCCGCCGCGTGCCGGTGGGCGCGCCGGCCATGCTCAAGCTGCACGCGCGCATGTTCTACGCACTCGAAGCCATGGGCGCGCTGACCCCCACGGTGCACAGCGGCATCTTCAACGCCTTCCACCGCCTGGGCATGGACGCCACCGACGAAGCCGGCGTTGTGGCGCTGGTGGGCAAGCTGGGCGTGGACACGGCCAAGTTCAAGCAGGCCTTCGCGTCCTTCGGCGTGCAGGGCAAGCTGGCGCAAGGCCAGAAGCTGGCAGAACTCAGCGGCGCAGACAGCGTGCCGACGCTGGTCGTCGGCGGCCGTTACCGCACCGGCCCCGGCATGGGCACCGACCCGAACCAGAGCGAAGCCGCTCAGGGCCAGCAGGCCCTGGCCATCGCGGATTTCCTAATCAAATTGTCGCGTGGGAAAGGCTGATTTCCGGCACCACGCCCTAGAATGGTCAGCAACTTTCGTGCCGCCATGCCTCGCCATCTGATTCCACTCACCTTCGCGCTGGCCGCCACCTTCGCCCATGCGGAGAAGGGGGACCGGCTCAAGCCGTTGACACTGTCGTCCGAACGGGGCGGGTCGGTGGACAACGTCAATCAGGTGCGGGAGTTGGTCGGCAATGTCGTCATCACCCAGGGCAGCCTGCTGCTGCATGCCGAGAAGGTGGTGGTGCGCGAGACGCGTGAAGGCTACGTGCAGGCGCACGCCAGCGGGGTGGCCGGCCAACCGGTCGACTTCCGCCAGAGCCGCGACACCCCGGGCGAGGCGATCGAGGGCCAGGCCGAACAGGTCGAATACGACACCCGGACCGAAACGGTCCGCTTCATCGGCAATGCCCGCGTGCGCACCACCCGCGGCGCGGTGGTGCAGGAAGAAATGTCCGGCGCGGCCATCGTCTACAACAGCCGCACCGAAGTCGTCACGTTCGAAGGCGGCAACGGCTCCCCCAACCCCAACGGCCGCACCCGCATCGTCCGCATGCCGCCACCGCTGCCCGACGAGTCCGCCTCCGCCCCCACCGCGCCATTGCCGCTGAAGCCGTCGATCACGCTGCAGCCGGGCAAGCCTTCGTGATGGACAAGGTGTCCAGCATGCAACCGGCCGCCTGCGGCAGCCGGCTCGAAGCCCAAGGTCTGGCCAAAACCTACGGCGTGCGCAAGGTCGTCAAGAACGTGCACGTTCGCGTGGACTGCGGCGAGGTCGTGGGCCTGCTCGGCCCCAACGGCGCCGGCAAGACGACGAGCTTCTACATGATCGTCGGCCTGGTGCGCTCCGACGACGGCGTCATCCGCATCGACGGCGCCGAGGTGCAGCGCCTGCCCATCCATGCCCGCGCGCGGCTGGGTCTGAGCTATCTGCCGCAGGAAGCTTCCATCTTCCGCAAGCTGACCGTCGAAGAGAACATCCGCGCCGTGCTGGAACTGCAGCAGGACGACAAGGGTCGCGCGCTGCCCAAGGCGCGCATCAACGAGTTGTTGAACGACCTGCTGCGCGACCTGTCCATCGAGGGCCTGCGTGACAGCCCCGCGCCGGCGCTGTCCGGCGGCGAGCGGCGTCGCGTCGAGATCGCCCGCGCGCTGGCCACCCAACCGCGCTTCATCCTGCTCGACGAGCCCTTCGCGGGCGTGGACCCCATCGCCGTGCTGGAGATCCAGCGCATCATCGGCTTCCTGAAGGAGCGCGGCATCGGCGTGCTGATCACGGACCACAACGTCCGCGAGACGCTGGGCATCTGCGACCGCGCCTACATCATCAGCGAGGGCGCCGTGCTGGCCGAAGGCACGCCTGACGAGATCGTGGCCAACGCCGACGTGCGCAAGGTCTACCTCGGCGAAAACTTCAGGATGTGAGGATGGTGAGCCCCTCGCCCATCCTCGCGTCGCTGAACGCGAGCGAGTCTGGTCGGTCCCCCGAGGGGACGGCGATGCTCGCCGCATTGAGCGGCGAGCACATCGCCTCGGCGGGCCGGCTCGGGAGCGGCCCAGCGCTCGGCCCGCAAGGTCCGAACACCACTGCCGGCGGGTCAACATGAAGCAGACCCTCCAGGTCCGCCTCAGTCAGCACCTCGCGCTGACGCCCCAGCTGCAGCAATCCATCCGGCTGCTGCAGCTGTCGACGCTGGAGCTGCACCAGGAGGTCGAGCAGATGCTCGCCAGCAACCCGCTGCTGGACACCGAGGAAGAGTTCACCGTCAGCGCCCCCGAGCTGGCCGCCAACGCGCCGGCGGAAGCGGGCACCGAAGCCTCGGCCGGCGAGTCCGAGAGCAGCGAGGCGCCCGAGCTCAGCGGCGACGACTTCGGCGGCACCGAGCGCGATGACTGGGAGAACGGCACCGAGCGCGATGACTTCGATGGCATCCGCGAGCTACCCGGCAGCGGCAGCGCCAGCGCGGGCGACGACGACAGCGACCGCGAGAGCCAGGAATCCGCCGAAACCACGCTGGCCGAGCACCTGCTGCAGCAACTGGCGGGCAAGACGCTGTCGGCCGAGGACCGCGCGGCGGTGCAGGTGCTCATCGAGTCGCTCAACGAAGACGGCTACCTCGAGGACCCGCTCGAGGACATCGCCGCCGCGCTGGCGCCCGACGACGACGAGGACCGCGCGGAACTGCTGGACCACCTGCGCATCGCGCTGCGGCTGCTGCAGAGCCTGGAGCCGGCCGGCATCGGCGCGCGCGGCCTCTCCGAATGCCTGGTGCTGCAACTGCGCGCAGAGCCCGCCTGCCCGGCCCAGGCCATCGCCATCCTGATCTGCAAGAGTCATCTCGAGCTGCTGGCCAAGCGCGACACCCGGCGCCTGATGAGCGAGACCGGCGCCGACGAGGCCCTGCTGCGCGAGGCCCAGGTCATGATCACGCAGCTGGAACCCAAGCCCGGCCGACGCTTCGCACAGGGCGCGGCTGCGGCCATCGTGCCCGACGTCATCGTGCGCAAGGTGGGCCGCGAGTTCCGCGTGATGCTCAACCCCGAAGTGGCGCCCAAGCTGCGCATCAACGAGCTCTACGCCAACGCGCTGCGCGCCACGCGCGGCGGCATCAGCAACTCGCCGCTGGGCGGGCAGCTGCAGGAGGCACGCTGGTTCATCAAGAACATCCAGCAGCGCTTCGACACCATCCTGCGCGTCAGCCAGGCCATCGTCGAGCGCCAGCGCGGCTTCTTCACGCACGGCGAACTGGCCATGAAGCCGCTGGTGCTGCGCGAGATCGCCGACGAACTCAGCCTGCACGAGTCCACCATCTCGCGCGTGACGACCGCCAAGTACATGGCCACCAGCTGGGGCACCTTCGAGCTGAAGTACTTCTTCGGCTCGGGCCTGAGCACCGAGGCCGGCGGCGAAGCCTCCAGCACGGCGGTGCGCGCGCTGATCAAGCAGTTCGTCGCGGCCGAGGACACCAAGAAGCCGCTGTCCGACAGCGCACTCGCGGCCATGCTGGAGGAACAAGGCATCCAGTGCGCCCGCCGCACGGTGGCCAAGTACCGCGAAGGCATGAAGATCGCGCCGGCGAATCTGCGCAAGGCGCTTTGAGCGGCGCACCCCACGGGGTGCGCCACACGCCACACGGCTGATCTCCGATGGGCATGACCAACACCCCATTCCCGACACTGTCAGCGAATCTCGCACTGGGCTTTGCCCCTGGCACGCGGATTCACACGCGAGAAGGCCTATGCCCAATCGAAGCCGTCCGGGCGGGCGATCTCGTGTTGACCCATCCCGAGCGCAATCCGCCGCCGCGTCGCAGGCGTGAGCGCAACGAATATCTCTACCGAGCAGTCAGCCGGGTCGGCGAGGCTCAGTCGCCCACGACCGTGCGCATCGAGCTGATCAATCTCGCCGACGGCATCACAGACACCTTGATGGCGGCACCCGGCCAGCCGTTCTGGACGCAGCCGCACGGTTGGGTGGCAGCCGGCCATCTGCGCCCCGGCCATGCCCTGGTGCTCAGCTTCTTTGGCAACGCGATGGTGCAGCGGGTCGAAACCCTGGAACAGTCGTCGCAGACGCACTGGCTCGAGGTCGAGGGTTTCAACACGTATTACGTCGAGCAGTTGGGCGCCTGGGTCGGCGACAACCTGGCTGCCGCGCCGCTGCTACCACCCGAGGAACACCCGGCCGGCGCCGACCGACCGATCGACTTCACGAAGCCGCAGACGCTGCTTCGGATCGCAAACTACTACAACGACTTTTTGGAGCCCCCTGCGCCGGCAGCCGCATCGGCCACCGGCCTCACCCATCGCGCGGAGGCAGAAAAGCTGAGAAGCGTCATCAAGGCGCGCATGGGCCAAGAACTGGCCTATGACCGCGACTCAGTCGCCTGGCTGGACGACTACATCGAACGGGCCAGACTGCACACACCCAAGGAAAACTGGCCCGGCGCGATACAGCTCATCGGCTCCTTTCTGGGCGAATGCCTGGTGCACGCCCTGGGCGGCGAATGGGTCAGCGATGGCGGCAGCGGGTGCGTCCAAACCCGAAGTGGCATGACGTTCACCCACAATAAGGTGAGCAAGCAGTACGACGGTGGCCGGGAAAGTGGCGACACCATCCTCGGCTTCTTTGACGCCATCGCAGCGATGGACAACACATACCGGGAGCCGACACCGGGTCAGTTGCGATTGCTCCAGTTCCAACGCGAGCCCGTCTGCTGCATCTTCGTCCGGACCAGCCTGGATGCGAGCCGCCCCTGGGTGCAGATCGCCGACGCCGATGCCAGGTGGGTCAGGCTCGTGCCACCGCCGGGGCAAACCCATGTCACCTCGATCAGTTTGACGAGCATCAAGAGCTTCTACGTCACATCGCACGACGGGCGGCTCGTCCACACCGAGTGGATTGCGAAAGCAGAATGGCCGACGCTCCCGCCCGACATCCTGCGCCAACTCAAGCAACGCCTGCCGGCACGAACGACGCTCGGGCTCGGCGACCTGGAAAGCGGCAAGCCATTCCTGGACGTGCGGTATGGACCGAGAAAGCGCTCGGGTGACCTACAGCACGGCTACTCGACATCGGTCACCAACATCAGCCGCCAACGCGTCAAGGTGCTCCGCTTCGCCGGGATGAGGCCCGACAGCGGGCACTGGGCGTTGGCCAATGTCACAGGGGATTTCTACACCCCCAGCAATTTCAAAGAGTGGTACGGCCTTCCAGGCGAATGGCTCGAACCCGGCGAATCGGTCTGCGACACGGGCAACTGGGGGCAGCCACCGGTACTTTGGGCCTACTACGGCGTCACCGACACTGGACAGCACTTCGTCGCCGGCAAGGTGCTGGAGCGACCGGTGGGCGGCCCGGAAGGAAGCAGCGAGGCCCACTTCGTGACGCCCGGCCCCGAACAGCTGGAGATGGCCGCGCTACTGCAAAAGCTTCGAACCAATTTCGAACGACGGCAACAGTCCATGAATATGCTGTCGTTGGCTCGCATCACTGGCGCCAAGCCGGACTGGATGGAGCCATATGACCAACTCAGCGAAGTGTTCGAACGCCAGCCCCTGCTGCTGACGGAGGGGCACATCGTGTGGGCCGCCCTGGTTCAGGCCAACAAGCTTCTGTTCAAGCCGGGCCCCGACAATTGCCCTGCACAGCTGGTGTATTCGCTCGACGATTACTTCGACTCACACCCCTCCGAACTCCAGCAGGTGGCTCAGGCTTACATGTCCTTCAAAGGGGTCGAGTTGGAAGACCCCGAGTTGCGAGCCTTTGCCCGCCTCATCACGGACGAACTGAGCCGCTCGCTCAGCGTCGTCTTGCCCAGGGTGTTCTCCAACCGGGAGGTGCGGTCGAGCACTTTCATGGTGTTTCGCAACCATCTCCCGAATGGCGTCCTGTCGTTCAGCCGCTTTCCCATCCTGGTCCATCCATCCACCTCAGCCGTCTTGATGGTCCCGTTCGAGTTCTGGCCCATCGGGTTGATCGTGATGTGCAAGGAAGGGCGGCTGTAGCGGCGCGTTGCAGCGCGTCGTGACGATGCGCCACGATCCAGGGATCAAAGGGGTGCGCCCGATCGGCAAAGCCCGCGATGCGCACGGCAGCGATGGGCGTACCACCTTCAGTCCCTGGCAGGCCCGTGCGCCAGCGCCAGCGGCTCGAACACGAAGCGCATGCCGCGCGTGTAGCTCTCGGCCTTGGTGCCGGCGTGGCGCTCGCCGTCGATGATGCGGCTCTGGAACACCAGGCCCGGCTGCTTCAGCTCGGGCAGCAGCGCCTGGTAGCGCTGGATGCCGGCCAGGAAACCGGGCCACTCGTGCTCCGCGCCGGTCACATACAGCCGCGCGTTGAGCGGCTTGCCCGTCGCGGCATAGGCCTTGGCCCGGCCGATGATCCAGTCGCCGCCGGCCACCACGGCCGGGCTGGCGGCGATGTAGCCCTTGAACAGCTCAGGCGCGGCGTACATCACGTGCAGCGCGAACAAGCCCCCCAGCGAACTGCCGGCCAGGTAGCGCTGCGCCGGGTCGGCCCGGTAGTCGCGCTCCACCAGCGGAAAGACGACCTGCTTCAGCGTCGCGAGGAACTGGTCCGCATGGCCGGACTCGCCCTGCTGGTCGGCCAGCCGGACGGGCGACAGGTCCCACAGCCGCAGCGCGTCGTAGTCGGGCTGCTCACCCGCGTAGCCCAGACCCACGATGATGAACTCGGGGACGACCCGGTCGTAGACGAGGTTGCCGTAGGAGCCCACGAACGTCGCGAAGTCCCAATAGGCGTCGGTCACGTACAGCACGGGGTAGCGCCGCTGCGGCTCGCGCGCGAAGGACGCCGGCAGATGCACGTGCAGCTGGTAGCGCCGGCCCTGCTCGGTGGCGGGCAGGGCACGCAGCTGCGTGCCGGGGAGGCTGTACGGTGGGTAAGAGGTGTCAGCGTGCGTCACAGTACTCATCACCAAGCCCAGAATCGTCAAGAAGCGCTTCATCGCCACCTCTTGGAGAAAGGTGAGGCAGTTTAGAGGCGGCGACAATCCAGCCCGTGAGCCTGCCCAACAAGTTATTCCTCTTCGTGTCCTGCCCCGGTGGCGTCGAGCCGCTGCTGGAGGAGGAGCTCAAACGCTTTCTGCCGCCCGGCGTGCGCAGCAAGGTCGAGGCCCTGCGCGGCGGCTGCGGCGTGCTGGGCACGGCGGAAGACGTCATGCGCATCAACCTCGAGAGCCGGCTCGCGCAACGCGTGCTCGTCGAGCTCATCGAGGGCCCGTATCGGCATGAGGACGATCTCTACGCGCTGGCCCGCCGTGTCGACTGGCGCGACTGGATCGGCCCCACGCACACGCTGCGCATCGACACCACGGCCCAGCGCTCGCCGCTGAAGAGCCTGAACTTCGCCGCGCTGCGCATCAAGGACGCCATCTGCGACCAGATCCGCGAGCACACCGGCGAACGCCCCAGCGTCGACACGCAGCGGCCGGACCTGCCCGTCGTGCTGCACGTGGGCCCCGAGCGCGCAGCGCTGTATGTCGACACCTCCGGCGAGCCACTCTTCAAGCGCGGCTGGCGCATCGACAAGGGTGACGCGCCGCTGAAGGAAACGCTGGCCGCCGCCATGCTGGCCGCCGCCGGCTGGCGCGGCACGCCCGGTGAGGGCGGCGCGCTGCACGACCCCTGCTGCGGCTCCGGCACCATCCCCATCGAAGCCGCGCTGATCGCCTGCGACTCGGCGCCGGGCCTGCAGCGCCGCTTCGCCTTCGAACACCAGCTGCCCTTCGCCACGCCGGCGATGAAGACCGCCTGGGGCGCGATGGCGCAGGCCGCCCGCGCGCGCATCCACCCGCCCGCCGTGCCCATCTACGCTAGCGACGTGGCCTTCCGCATGGTCGACTTCGCACGCCGCAACGCCGAGCGCGCCGGCGTGGCGGCCTACATCCAGTTCAACGGCGGCGACGCGCTGGAGCGCCCGGCGCCGCAGCTGCCCGACGGCATGCCCGGCGCCATCGTCATGAACCCGCCTTACGGCGAACGCATCGAGGTGCGCGGCAAGGCGGCGATGTCGCGCGACGCGCACGGCTCCGAGGAGTTGGACGCCGGCGTCGACTTCTTCCCGCGCCTGGCCGCCCACTGGAAGCGCCAGTACACCGAAAACCCGGCCGGCTGGACGGCCTGGATGCTCAGTCCCGACATGAAACTCCCCAGCAAGATGCGCCTGAAAGAGGCCCGCCGCGTGCCGATGTGGAACGGCCCCATCGAATGCCGGCTGTTCCGTTTCGACCTCATCAAGGGCTCCGCCCGCAAGCCGGAGGCCGACCATGCGCCGTGAACTGATGGCCGCCGTGCTCGCGATGGCGGCCGGGCTGGCGCAGGCCGATGACCCCTGCATGCTGGCCTTCGTCCAGGCCCGCGATACCGCGCCCGCCGTGGCTGGCGGCCCCGACTGGGCCTCGCTGAACCAGCGCTTCAACGCTGCGGTCATCGCGACACTGCAGGCCGATGGGCGCCTGGTGAACCCCGCCAGCGTGACCACCCCGCCGCCTGACGCGCAGGGCCAGGCCCAGGCCCTGCTGGCCGAAGCCGACAAGCTCGGCTGCCGCACGCTGACGGAAACCGCCGTCTATGTGCAGGACAACATGCTCGTGCTGCGCCTGCGGCTGTACCCGCTGCTGGCCGAGCTGGGCAACGGCACCACCATCGTCGGGCTGCGCGTGGGCACACCGTTGTTCGTCACGCAACGCGACCTGCCCGCCCACGCCGTGACGCGCATCAAGCCCGATGTGCTGGGCGAAATGATGGCCGCCGAATACCTGCGGCACGACCGGCGCTGAGGCCGCCGCAGCGGCACGGCGCGCGTCAGGACAAGGCCAGCCAAGACAGCACGGCCAGCGGCGCGGTATCCGCGCGCAGCACGCGCGGCCCCAGCGTCACCGCCGCGAAGCCACGCGCGCAGGCGGCCGCCTCCTCGGCATCGCTCAGGCCGCCTTCGGGGCCGCTGAGGAACAAGGCCCGCGACGGCGCCAGGGCCGCCAGCGGCGACGCCGCGCGCGGGCTCAGCAGGCCGCGCCATTCGTCGCCAGCCGGCGCGGGCAAGGCCCCCAGCCAGGCCGGCAGCGACAGCACCGGCTCGATGCGCATGGGCACGGTGCGGCCGCACTGCTCGGCCGCCGCGATGGCCACGCCCTGCCAGTGGCTGCGCTTCTTGTCGGCCCGCTCACCCGCCAGGCGCAGCACCGAGCGCTCGCTGACCAGCGGCTGCAGCACGGCAGCCCCCAGCTCGCTGGCCTTTTCGACGAGAAAGTCCATGCGGTCGTTGGCCGGCATGACGACGGCCAGCGTCACCACCCGGGCCAGCTCGCGCGCCGGTTGCTCGGCGGCGATGAGATTCACCCGCACCTCGCTGCGCCCCATGGCCGTGACCTCGGCCCGCCATTCGGGGCCGCTGCCGTCGAACAAGGTCAGCACGTCACCCGGCTGCAGGCGCAGCACCTGCACGTGACGCGCAGCGCCCGCCGGCAGCACGAGCTCGCCGGGCTGCTGCAGCGGGGTATCAACAAAGAATCGAGGCAAAACGTAGCGCTTTCATGGGACGAGCGCCGGGCCGCTCCCAAGCCGGCTCGTCAGGCGATGTGCTCGCAGCGCAAGGCCGCAGACATCGCTGGCCCCTCGGGAGACCGGTCAGGCCTGCGCCACGTTCAGCGGCGCAGGCCGAGGGGTCAACTATTTCGCAGCGAGCTGGGCGTCCAGCTCCTTGCAGGACGGCGAGCACACGGGCTGGGACTTGCCCAGCAGCTTCTTGGACTTCAGCATCGCGCGGGGGCGATGCTTGCCGCAGAGGAAGCAGGACATGGTTGCTGCACCAAACGAAGAAGTCGCCGCGAAGGGCGAGCCCGGGGCTTTGGAGCGGTAGCGCAGACCATCCGCTTCGATGGTGGTCTTGGTGGTTTCTTTGGCCACGCTGGTCCTGTCGAAGAGTGTTGTGGGAGGCGCCGGACAGGCGCTCGGGCCCTGTATTTTCCACCATGTCCGGCCCTGCCCGGGCTTAGGGCTTTCAACACCCCGTGAAGCGCGCCTGCCTTTTTGCCGCCCAGGCGGCCTGTCCCTCGACGAGATCGGCCGAATCCCGGGCCCTGCGGATGTCGGCAGCGAGCTGCGCCGCATCGAGCCGGCCCGCCGCGATGGCGTTCAGATGCTGCTTCATCGGCAGCAGGGCCAGCGGCGCCATGCTCGACAACTCCTGCGTGAGCGCCTCGAGCGCCGCATCCAGCGCCTGCACATCGGGCAGCAGCTGGTCCAGATACCCGCAACCGAGCAGCGCAGCCGCGTCGAGCGTGCGCCCGGCCAGCAACACCTGCTTGGCCGTGGCCAGCCCCAGGCGCTCGACGAAACGGCGCAGCCCGCCAGCATAGAAATGCAGCCCGACACGCGAGGCCGGCACGAACATCTCCACGGCCGGCACGCCGAGCCGGAAGTCGGCGGCCAGCGCCAGGTCGGCCGCGCCGCCATACACACCGCCTTGAAGGCGCACCACGGTGATGGGCCGCGCCGCCTCCAGCGCGTCGGCCAGCTCGCCGAAACGGGCGCCGGCATCGACGGCCACCAACGCGCTCAGGTCGAAACCACTGCAGAAGTGCCGCCCCTGCGCCGCCAGCACCAACACCCGCACGGCGTCGTCGGCATCCACCTCGCTGATGAAACCTCGCAGCGTGGCGAGATCCTCCACCGTCAACCGATTGGCCTGCTGCGGCCGGCGCAGCGTGATGCGCGCCACGCTGCCGGCCCGCTCCAGCAGGGGCGGCTCGCCGCTCACCGGCGCCGCCTCGCCACGGTGCTGTCGAAGGTGTAGCCGTCGTTCACGCGCGCAAACGCGGCGCTGCGCTCGGCCGCCACCAGCTCACGCAGGGCCTGCGCCTGCGCCGGGCGCAACCGGGCGTCCTGGTGCAGCACCAGCTCGGCGATGAGCGCCCAGTCCGCCTCCAGTTCGGCCGACCAGACCAGCGCCTCGGGCGGCAGCGGCGCCAGCAGCTGCTGCAGCGCGCCGGTCAGCGTCTCCGCACTCACCAGCGCGGCGACCTCCGGCCAGCGGCCCAACATCGGCGCATCGAGCCGCTGCGGCGGCCACAGCGCGCACAGCCACTGCGGCGCATGGTTCTCCACCAGCGGGCCATGCTGCGACGGCACGACCTCGGTGCTGGCGCCCCGCACCCGCCGAGCCTGAGCCGTCCAGGCCCGGGGTTGCCAGCCCTGCAACAGCTGCGCGGGCCGCGACGCGCGCGGGCCGGGCAGCGTCCCCCGGGGCAAGTCGCTGAACGGGGGCAGCGGCTCCACGGGCGGCAGCTCGATGTCCTGAACATCCTGCATCGCATAGCCGCGCGCCTGCAGGCGGGCCTTCTTGGCGCCATCCAGCGTCGCGCGGCCGGCCGTGAGCACCAGGTCCAGCTCCACCGGCGCGGGCGCAGGCGCGCGCCAGCCGTCGAGGACGCGCGAGGGGTCGAAGTCGTCGGTATGGGCCATGGCGGTGCGGGTGCGCGATTGTGACAACGACGTAAGCTTCGAGCTCCGTTCCGTTTCTCCTCGTCACCATGCCGATGCATTCCCGCCGCAGCCTGCTTGGGCTGGCCCTGGCCGCCACCCTCTGTGCCTGCTCCACAACCCTGCCCCCGGCAGCGTCGGCGCCGGCCACCACGCCCCGGTTGATCGTCCTCGTCGCCATCGACGGCTTGCCGATGCGCCAGGTCACCGGCTACCGCGACCAACTGGCCGAGGACGGCTTCGCGCGCTTCCTGGACCATGGCCGCTGGTTCTCCGACGCCCACTACGCCCACGGCCACACGGTCACGGCAGCGGGCCACTCGGTCATGCTCACCGGCGCCTATCCGCAGCGCAGCGGCATCATCAGCAACGAATGGCGCGACCCGGCCACGGGTGCGCCGGTCTACAACACCGGCGACACCGCCTACACCTACCTCGACAACCCCACGGCGCCGCTGTCCGGCACCAGCCCGCGCAATCTCAAGGTCGAAACGCTGGGCGACGTGCTGCGCACGCGCTCGCCGGCCTCCAAGGTCATCGGCATCTCCGGCAAGGACCGCGGCGCCATCCTGCCCGCGGGCCACAAGGGCACGGCCTATATGTACATGGGCGAGACCGGGCAGTTCTCGTCCAGCACCTACTACATGGCCACGCTGCCGGCCTGGGTGAAGGACTTCAACGCCGCCAAGCCGGCTGACGCCTTCTTCAAGCGGGCCTGGGCCCCGCTGCTGCCAGAGTCGGCCTATGCCCGCTCCGTGCCCGATGGCCAGCCCTGGCAGTACGCCGGCGGCAACGGCAACCGCCTGCCGGCCATCGTCGGCGACAAGATGGACGGGCCCGGCCCGCGCTTCTACGGCAACCTGCTGGCATCGCCCTTCGGCGACGAGCTGACGCTGGCGTTTGCGCGCGCCGCCGTGACGAACGAAAAGCTGGGCCGCCGCGGCGTGCAGGACATCCTGTCGGTCAGCCTCTCCAGCCACGACTACGTCAACCACGCCTTCGGCCCGGAATCCAGGCTGTCGCACGACCACCTGCTGCACCTGGACCGCCACCTGCAGGCGTTCTTCCGCTTCCTCGACCAGGAAGTCGGCGCGGGCAATTACGTGCTCGCGCTGACCGCCGACCACGGCTTCACGGACACGCCGGAATGGGCTGCCACGCAAGGGCGTGACGCGGGCCGCTTCGCGAGCGCCCCGTCGCTCGCGCTCGTGAACACCGCCCTCGCGGCCAGGTTCGGCGTCGACAAGCTGGGCCGCGATTTCTCCGGCGCCGGCCTGCTGCTGAACGACAAGCTCGCTGCCGAGAAAGGGCTGAACTTCGCCGACGTGCAGGCCGCGGCCCGCGACGAGCTGCTGAAGCTGCCAGGCGTGGAGACGGTCTTCACGCGGGAGCAGTTGCTGGGCAACGACACGTCCACGCCCTACCTCGATGCGATGCGCAAGTCCTTCGACCCGACGCGCGCCGCCCAGCTGCAGATCGTGCTCAAGCGCAACTGGATCTTCAGCTATCGGTCCGGCGGCAGCAGCCACGGCAGCCCCTACGAGAACGACAACCATGTGCCGCTGCTGTTCTGGGGCCCCGGCTACGTCGGCCAGGGCGAAGTGAAGACGCCCGTGCAGATCGCCGACCTGGCGCCCACGCTGGCCGCCATCGCCGGCCTGCCCGCGCCCGCCCAGGCCCAGGGCCGCGACCTCGGCCTCAAGCCCTGAGCAGCAGCGCCAGCGCCGATTCGCCCCACTGCGCCTCGGTGAGCACCAAACCGCCCAGCCGCTCGCACAACGCGCGGGCCTGGGCCGGCCCGGTCGACGGCAGCATCAGCAGCAGCCGGCCATCCGCCAGCTGTGCGCAGTAGTCTTCACCCCGTATGCGGGCCAGCAAGGCCGCAGCGTCGGCGCCGGGCGGCGTCGACGCCACACACAGCGGCCACGCCCGGGCATCGCTGAGCAGCGCTTGCAGCAACTCCAGGCCGGCCTGCGTCCCGAGCAACTGCCCCGACGCCGGCCGAGGCCGGCTCAGCGCACTGATGTCCACCCCGGTGCTGGCCCAGCCGCCTTCCGCCAGTGGCTGCTCCACCCACCACAGCCGGCGGCCATCCCGCCAGGCCTGCTCGTAGCCGGCTCCCCGGGGGGCGCGCAGGCGGCGCCCCGGCGGGTCGACCGGCCCCACGCCTGCCGCTCGGTCAGCGTCGGTCATCTCGGCCCAGGTCGGCCGCGCCACGTCATCGAGCCCCCAGGCGGCTCGATAGGCCTCGTTGGCCTGCAACATCCGGCCATCGGCATCGAACAACGCCAACATCAGCGGGCCGCCGGCCAGCGCCTGCCACCAGAGATCGCTTGGATTCACCCAGCCATTGGAACCCAGCGCCTCAACGGCGATGGATGTCGCCGGACCCGCTGACGCTTTGACGCAACTGCGGCCGGCCGGCGTAATGCAGATCGCCCGAACCGCTGAGCGTGGCGTCCAGTTGCTCGGTGACACCCAGCGACGCATCCCCCGAGCCACTGATGTCGACCTGCGCGGAGCGCCCGGTCAGCGAACCGGCATCAACATCACCCGAGCCGCTGAGCTTCCAGCGCTGCTGGTCGGCCCGGCCGGCCACGCGCACGTCACCCGAGCCGCTGATGCCGACCTGCAGCGATTGCAGGTCGACCAGCCCCATCTGCACGTCCCCCGACCCCTCGACATGGAGCACCAGGGAGTCGGCCTTGAAGCGATCCACCACCAGGTCGCCCGAGCCCCGCAGGGCAATGGACTGGAGCGCCCGGGCATCGACGCGCAGCGACGGCGCGGAGCGCGTCGTGAAGCCGGCTTCGCGCTTCAGGCGCACGACCAGCGTGTCGCCCTCCACGAGCGTCTCGATCAACGGCTCGACGTTGTCATCCGCGATCACCGTCGCCTGGTCGCTGCCCGCCTGGGCCAGCAGCACATCCACCGGGCCGTCGATGCGCAGCTTCGTGAACGCGGCCAGCGCCCGCACCCGCTCGACGCGCACGCCCGAGCCCTTGATCCGCGGGCGGCCGCTGCCGTAGTCCATCGGGCCGCTCAAGTGAGCGGTCCACCCCTCCGCGTCCTTCTTGATGCGCAGCCGCCAGTCGTTGTCGTCGGCCATCGCAAGGCTCACGGCGAGCAGTGGCGTGAACATCAGCAGGACAAGGCGTTTCATGAGAGGCTCCCGGTGAATAAGGATGAAAGGCCGGCAGTGTGGGTGCAGCGCCTGCCGCGGCACGGCGCCAAACGACGCAATGCAGATTCCTGCGCATGAGCCGCAGGAAGGCCCGATCAGGCCGCGGAGTCCCGGGGGAATCCACAAAAAAGTGAGCCACCACCCACGAATCCAGGCGCAGGAAAACTGACCACTTGTGACACTTTTTTCGGACGCCTGCCGAGGCACCACATTCGCCTGATGAACGTCCACCCAATCAAGGGGGCGACCCATACCCCTCTCCTGCTTTGTATGAAACACTTCCAGCCAAACCGCCGAAGCGCCCGCCCGCATCGGCCCCCACCCCAAGAACAGAGCAAAATCGGTTTCCACGAGGCCACTGTCATGAGCGAACGCCAGATCCACGACCCCCAGCCGACGCCGCAGGCGCCGGCCCCCGTCGACGCGTCCGCCGGCAACCTGGGCTCGGCCCGCCGTCGTCGCTTCATCAAGATGGGCGCCGGCGTCATCCCGGTGGCGCTGACGCTGAACAGCCGCCCGGTGCTGGCCACGACGCAGGGCAAGTGCTTCTCGGCCTCCGCCTGGGGGTCCGTGCAGACGCTCATCGGCACCGCTGCCAGCCAATACACCCGCAAAGCCGCCAAGGCGCCGACGGTGAACTGCTACACCAAGGCTGAATGGTGCGCGACCAACAATGGCAACGCCACCTGCGCCGGCTGGAAGGTTGCGTCCATCAGCTGCGCCAACCTGGCCCTGCCAACGGTCAAGGCTTACGCCGTCAAGAACGCGTGCGGCAGCACCAGTGGCACGGCCGGGGTGCCGGGCAACAGTTCCGTCTGGAACATGCTCAACAGCAACACCTGCAGCGACGCGCAGAAGGCAGTCCTGGTGGCCTGGCTGAACTTCCGCATCAGCCGGACGACGAGTACCGACGTCTGCGTGATCGACAGCTTCTCGACGAACCAGCTCACGATGCTGGGGAACATCGTCCAGAACCAGGGTGGCAAAGGCCCGGACGGCAAGACGTGGACGCCCACCGACGTCAAGAACTACCTGCACAACAACTACATCGGCCGGCTGAGCTGAGCCGCATGCGCCCGCCCCGAACGGCAGATGCAGGAAACCCTGTGGACACTCCATCGGTCGGCCGACATCTCGTGGCGTGACTGGGATGGCCTGGGCGCCGTCTACAACGACGATTCCGGCGACACCCATCTGGTCGATGCGCTGGCCATCGAGTTTCTCGAGCTGCTGCGGCAGCGCCCCCTTTCCGTCGCCCAGTTGATCTCCCAGCTGGCCGATGCCATCCCTGACGAGATGGATGCCGCCACCGCCACCGCCTTCTTTGATCGCCAGCTCAGGTCGCTGCAGGAGCTCGGGCTGGTCGAGCGCGTGACCTCAGCGGCATGAAGGTTCGTGATCTGGCGCCCGGCGATCTGCGCCGCAGGCTGGCTCGTGGTGAGTTGATCCTCCAGGTGCCACCCTTCGTCGCACGGCTGCGATCCGACGTCGGCCGTGTCGCAGAGGATCTCGCTTTGCTCTACGGCGACTTCGAGCTGGGCACGCCACAAGACTTCGCCGACTTTCACCTCGAAGTGCGTCGTGAGGGAGGCCTGCGCCGCTGGATCAAGCCCATGGCGCGCTTTCTGGCCGACGGCGAACCCGCCTTCACCCCCTTGCCCGCCGAGCAGGGCTTTCACATGGTCGAGTGGGGTCTGAACTGGGCCGTCAGCACGATGGCCCACCCCTATCTGTCCTATCACGCGGCGGCGCTGGAGCGCGGCGGGCGTGCACTGGTCATGCCGGCACCACCCGGCTCGGGCAAGAGCACGCTGACGGCCGCGTTGGCCCATCGTGGCTGGCGACTCATGTCTGACGAAATCACGCTCTATGACCTGGGCTCCGGCCAGGTCAGTGGTATGGGGCGCCCGGTCAATCTGAAAAACGTGTCCGTCGAGTTGATCCGGCAGTTCGCGCCGCAAGCCGTGCTGACCCGGCCCGTGCCAGACACCGCCAAGGGCACGCTCGCGCTGATGAAGGCGCCTTCGGACAGCGCCGCGCGCATCATGGAGCCGGCACCGCCCGCCTGGATCGTCATGCCGCGCTACACCCCTGGTGCCACGGCATCGCTGACCGACATCCCCAAGGCCCGGATGCTGCTGCTGCTGGCCGAGCAGGCCTTCAACTACGACCTGCACGGCCGCAGCGGCTTCGAGGCCACGGCCGACCTCGTCGACCGCTGCCTGTGCCTCGAGTTCGAGTACTCCACACTGGAAGATGCGGTGGCGTGCCTGGAGCAACTGGCGGTCGAGCCGGCATGAACCGCCCACCGACACCCCTGCTGCTGCGGGTTCTGCTCGCGCCAGCCACCGCGCTCAGCCTGCCTCCCCAGGACTGGGACCTGCTGCTGCGCCAGGCACGCCGCGGCGTGCTGCTGGCCAGGCTGGCCGTCGCGCTGCAGCCGTGGCTCGACCAGGTCCCGCCCGGCCCGCGCCATCATCTGCACGCGGCGCTGATGACCGCGCGGCGCCAGGCCAAGCTGACGCACTGGGAGGTGAGCCGCATCCAGGCTGCGCTCGAACCGCTGGGCGTCAAGCCCATCCTGCTCAAGGGCACCGCCTACCTGATGGCCGGGCTGCCCGCCAGCCACGGACGCGTGTTCGGCGATGTCGACATCCTGGTGCCCAAGGCGCGCATCGCCGACATCGAGGCTGCGCTGTTCGACCACGGCTGGCACTTCCAGGACGACCTGGACGCCTACGACGAGCGCTACTACCGCGACTGGATGCATGAGATCCCGCCGCTGACGCATGAGCAACGCGGCAGCAGCCTGGACGTCCATCACACCATCCTGCCGCCCACGGCACGCATCCAGGTCAACACCGCCGCGCTGTTCGAGGATGCGCAGGACTTGCCGAACCGGCCGGGCGTCCAGGTGCTGGCACCGGTGACGATGGTGCTGCACAGCGCCGCGCACCTGTTCCACGAAGGTGAACTGGAGAAGGGCCTGCGCGACCTGTTCGACCTGGACGCATTGCTGCGGGACTTCGGCCGCGAGCCATCGTTCTGGGCAGCGCTGGTGCCCCGTGCGCGCGCGCTGGGCCTGAGCCGGCCGTTGTTCCTGGCGCTGCACTACTGCACCCGCCTGCTCGGCACGCCGGTGCCGGCAGACACACAGCAGGCCGCCGCCGCCGACGCACCCGCCTGGCCGCGCCTCATGGACGCCTGCTATGACCGGGCGCTGATGCCCGACCACGCCAGTTGTGACGACGCGCTGACCGACAGCGCGCGGCTGGCGTTGTACGTGCGCGCCCACTGGCTGCGCATGCCGGCCGGACTGCTGGCCCGGCACCTGGCGCGCAAGGCCTGGCTGCGGCTGCAGCCTACAGCGGACGCCCCCGCCGAGGCCTGACAATCCGGCCGCCATGGACCGACCCAAACCCTTCTCGATGATCCGCGAGTTCCATCTCGCCGACTGGTTCACGCTGGGCAACGCCTGCGCCGGCATGGGCGCGCTGTTCGCCGTGATGAGCTTTCTGCAGAGCGGTGACGCCCGGCACCTGCAGTACGCCTGCGCGCTGGTGCCGCTCGCGCTGGTGTTCGACGTGCTGGACGGACGCATCGCGCGCTGGCGGCAGAAAAGCTCAGCGCTCGGGCGCGAGCTGGATTCACTGGCCGACATCATTTCCTTCGGCGTGGCACCGGCAGCCATCGCCTATGGCTGCGGCATGCAGGGGCTGTTCGACCGCATCGTGCTGGTGTTCTTCGTCGCCTGCGGCGTCAGCCGCCTCGCGCGCTTCAACGTGACCGCCGAGAAGCTCAGCGCCGGCTCGGACAAGGTGGCCTATTTCGAGGGCACGCCGATCCCGACATCCATGGTGCTCGTTGCGCTGCTGTGGGTCGCCGCGGCGCAAGGCGCGCTGGGCGACCAGCTTTGGGGCGGCGTCTGGTGGATCGGCGGGTTCCGCCTGCATCCGCTGGTGCTGCTGTTCGGGCTGTCCGGCTCGCTGATGGTCAGCCGGATCCGGATTCCCAAGCTTTAGGCGCTACGGCGGGACAGCCAGCTCAGCGGAGAGTCCTGCGCGGGCAACTGGCCAGCCTGGGATTCGAGCTGCTCGAACGGCGCCTGTTGCCTGTACTCGCTGACGCCGCCTTCCAGGCAGGCGTCCAGCCCGAAGGCGGTGCCGAGATCCGCCGGGTCCGGCTCACTGCGAACAGCAGCGCTACGGCGGAAAAAACGCAGCGCTGGAACGAATCGCATGGCAGACCTCTTTGGGCTGGTAGCCGACAAACGCATCGGCCCTGTGCTTTCAGTGTGAGGGATTCATATGACAAGTGAACCGCCCCTCTGTGAGTAAATATTGCCAGCGCGGCAAATTACACACACACAGACACCCTCTACGCCTCAGAAATCACCGACTCTGTCGCCGATCTGCATCAAGCCCGCCGTTGTGCATTTGCAAATCTCGCGCAGCCTCGTCGGCTCTGGCGCGCCGGACGCAGCCGATGCCCTTAAGCTGCGCGACTTCCTCGCCCCCCGAGCTTTGCCGCATGACGTCAGCAGTACTGAAATGGATCGCCAACGGCATGATTGCCCTGGTTGTGGCATGCACACTGTGGATCGCTCAGGCGGTGCAATCCGGCAAGACCGGCCCTGAGCTGGTGGCACAGGCGGTTGCCGCGCCGGCGGACGGCGCCTCGGCCCCCGTCCGCCGCTGATCAGCCCAGCGCCAGCCGCGCACCATCGGCGAGCGCCTGACCGATCTGATCCAGCAGGGCACTGCGCGACTGCAGCTGCCACTGGTGCCAGTACAGCGCCACATCCACACCGACATCGGGCCGCAGCACGACCAACTGCCCCGTCTCCACGAAGCGCCGGACCTGGATTTCGGGCGCGACACCGACGCCCCAACCCATGACGGCCGCCGTCACATAGGCCTCGCTGGACGGCACGAAGCGCTCGCGCAACCGCGGCGCCCGCACGCCAAACGCCTGCGAAATCCACTGCGCCTGGCTGTCGTCCTTGCGGTTGAAGACCAAAAAAGGCATGTCGGCGAAGTTGCCGGCATGTAGGCCGCGGAGGGCGTCGCCGCCCAGCTGAGACGCCAGAAAGCCCGGGCTGACCACCGCCACATAGCGCATCACCCCCAGCGGCTGCACGCGGCAGCCCTGCAGCGCCTCCGCCACCGTCGTCACACAGCCCAGCACCGCCCCCTCGCGCAGCCCGTCGTGCGTGAAGTCCTGGTCGTCGACCACCAGTTCCAGCCCGTAGCCTTCCCGCAAGCCCCGCTGGACCAGCTCATCGAGCGCCGGCAGCACCCAGGTCGCCAGGCTGTCGGCGTTCACGGCGATGGCCAGGCGCGACTGCGGCGCCACCCGCTCCCCAAGCTCGCGCGCCACATCCACCCGCCAGGCCTGCAGTTGCCGGGCGAAGCGCAGCAGCACCTTGCCCGCCTCGGTCAGCCGCAACGGCCGGGACCGCACGACCAGCGGCTGGCCCACCTGCCCCTCCAGCACGCGCAGCCGCTGCGACACCGCGCTCTGCGTGATGGACAGCCGCTGCGCGGCACGCTCGAAACCCAGTTCGTCGGCCAGCGCCGCCAGGCATTCCAGTGCGGCAGGATCGAAGTCGTTCATAAGCCTTGCTAATGTATGGCGAAGAATATGAATCAATCTTCTTGAATGGCAGTCCGCTGTCGAGAATGAGCGGATGTCCGCCTCGCCCATCCCCACCGCATCGGCCGTCTTCGCGCAGGGGTGGGTCATGGGGGCCGGGCTGATCCTCGCCATCGGCGCACAGAACGCACTGGTGCTGCGGCAGGGGCTGCGGCGCGAGCATGTGGCGGCCGTCGTCGCCGTCTGCACGCTGTCGGACTGGCTGCTGATCGCACTGGGCGTGTTCGGCCTGGGCTCGCTGATCCAGCGCAGCCCGCTGCTGCTCGACCTGTTTCGCTACGGCGGTGCCGCCTTCCTGCTCGGCTATGCCGCGCTGGCGGCCAGGCGCGCCTGGCGGCCGGCCGTGGGGTTGACGGCCTCTGGCCCGGCCACCAGCCTGGGCGCCACGCTGTCGGCAGCCTTCGCCTTCACCTACCTGAACCCCCATGTCTACCTCGACACGGTCGTGCTGCTGGGCGGGCTGGGCGCGCGTCAGCCGCCCGAGCTGCGCGCCGCGTTTGCGCTGGGCGCCGGCGTCGCGTCGATGATGTGGTTCGGCCTGCTGGGTTTCGGCGCCGCCGCTGCGGCGCCGCGGCTGCAAAGCCCGCGCACCTGGCGCGTTATTGACGGGCTGGTCGCTTTGCTGATGGCCGGCCTCGGTTTACAACTGCTCCTGCAACCGCTCTAGGCGAACCTGTCCATGAAGATCGTAGTTCTCGGCGCCGGCATCATCGGCATCGCCACCGCCTGGTACCTGCTGGATGAAGGCCATGACGTCGTCGTCGTGGACCGCCAGCCGGACGCCGCCCTGGAAACCAGCTTCGCCAACGGCGCCCAGATTTCCGTCAGCTTCTGCGAGCCCTGGGCCAACGCCGGAGCGCCGTTCAAGGTCGCCAAGTGGCTGCTGCGCGACGATTCGCCGCTGCTGTTCCGCCCGCGGCTGGACCCCAACCAATGGCGCTGGGGCCTGTCCTTCCTGCTGCAGTGCACGAACGCCGCGTTCGGGCGCAACGTCGAACAGCTGGTGCAGCTGGGCCGCTATTCGCACGCGTCGCTGAAGGAACTGGTCGACCGCACCGGCATCGAGTACTGCCGGCTCGAGCGCGGCATCCTGCACTTCTTCTCCAGCCAGGCCGACTACGACAACGGCGCATCCGGCGCCGAGATCATGCGCCGCCACGGCGTGGACCGCCGCGTGCTGACGCGCGAGGAGGTGCTGAAGGTGGAACCGGCACTGGCCGGCTTCGGCGCACAGGTCTACGGCGGCACCTTCACGCCCAGCGACGAGAGCGGCGACGCCAAGGTCTTCACGCAGAAGCTGGCACGCCTGTGCGCCGAGCGCGGCGCGCAGTTCCTGTACGAGCACGACGTGCTGGCGCTGCAGCGTGCCGGCGACGGCATCGAGGCCGTGCAGATCGCCGATGTGCGCAGCGGCGAGCGCAAGACGCTGCGGGCAGACGCCTTCGTCGCCGCGATGGGCTCGTACACGCCAGGCCTGGTGCGGCCGCTGGGCGAGCACCTCAACATCTACCCGGCCAAGGGCTACTCGGCCACGCTGCGGCTGAAGAAGCCCGAGGCGGCCAGCGTCGTCAGCCTGCTGGACGACAGCCGCAAGATCGCCATCTCGCGCCTGGGCGATTACATCCGCATCGCCGGCACGGCCGAGCTGTCGGGCTTCGACCTCGGCCTGGCGTCACCGACCGCCCGCGTGCGTTGCGCCGCGCTGGTCAAGCGCTACGAGGAGCTCTTCCCCGGCGTGGCGGACCTGAGCGAGCCGAACTACTGGGCGGGGCTGCGCCCCAGCACGCCCACCAACATCCCCTACATCGGCCGCAGCACGCGCGCCCGCAACCTGTGGATCAACGCCGGCCACGGCACGCTGGGCTGGACACACGGCGCCGGCTCGGGCCGCGCGCTGGCCGAGCTCATCGCGGGGCGCAAACCGGCGATGAGTTTCGGCTTCTACGGCGCAGGCTGAATCACAGCGCCTTCAGCAGCGCCTCGACTTCCTTCTGCTGAGGGAACTTCGGGCCCAGCCGCGCGAGGCTTTCCAGCTCGCCCTTGGCGGCGGCCTTGTCGCCCGACTGGATCAGGATCTGGGCCAGCGTCAGCTTGTAGCTGGGTTGGTCGGGCTGGTCCTCGACGAGCTGGCGCTGCACGCTGATGGCCTTGGCGTAGTCCTTCTCGTTGGCCAGCACGGTGGCGTAGGTGTCGCGCAGCGCGCCGTTGTCGGGCTTGAGCTGCAGGCCGCGCTCGGCCAGTTCGCGCGCGCCGGGCTTGCCCGCCTTGCTGCGCAGCCAGGCGACGTTGTTGATGAGCATGGCCGCGTCGGGGCTGCGCTTGAGCAGCGCCTCGTAGCGCGACAGCGCGCCCTCGAAATCACCGCGCGCCAGCGTGAGATCGGCCGCCGCCAGCGGGAAGGCCGTGTCGCGCGGATGCGCGGCCTGCCACTGGCTCTCGAAGGCCTGGGCCTCCTCGCGCTTCTTGTTGCCCAGCAGCGCCGCGAACAGGCGTTGCGGCGCGTCACCCGCGTCGGGCAGCGCCACGGCCTTGCGCAGCAGCGCGATGGCGGCGTCAGGCCGCTGGCGGCCCAGCTCGATGTCGGCCTCGGCCGTCAGCGCGTAGACCTCGCGCGGGTTCTTCTTCTGGCGCTCGTGCAGCGCGGCGATGGCTTCGTCCACGCGACCCTGGCGCGCGGCCAGCTGGATCAGCAGGCGCTGCGCGACGACCGAGCCCGGCTCGGCCTCCAGCGCACGCTTGACCTCGCGCTCCGCACCGGCGTAGTCCTTGTCCAGCAGCCGCAGCTGTGCCTGGCCCAGCCAGCCATAGGCGCGCGTGGGGGCCAGCGCGGTCAGGCGTGCGTAGGTCTTGCCGGCTTGCGCACGGTCGCCCTGCGCAGCCTGTGTGCGGGCCAGGCGTTCCAGCAGATCGGGGTTCTGCGGCTGTGCGGCCACCGCCTCCTGCGCTGCCTGCGCCGCCTGCGCAACATTGCCCTGCCGCAGCTGGTGGTCGATGAGCGCCATGCGCAGCCCGGCCTCGTTGGGCTCCTCGCGCACGGCGGCGGCCAGCACCTCCGTCACGCGCTCCATCGGCGCGCGCGTCTGCACCAGCAGCTCGGCCAGCGCCAGCCGGGCCTGCGGCGAGCCCTTCTGGTTGGCAATGAAGTCCTCCAGCCGCTTGACCGCCGCATCACCGCGCTGGGCCTGCATGTCGATGCTCGCCAGGCCCAGGGCCGCGGGCAGGTAGCCGGCGTCGACCTTCAGGGCCGCCTCGAACGCCGCCTGCGCGGCCGCCGTGTCCTTGCGCACGAGCAGGATGCGCCCGCGCAATGCGTGAGGGACGGGGCTGTCCTTCATCTTGGGCGCCAGCTTGTCGAGAGCGGCCAACGCACCGGCCTGGTCCTGGCGGCTCATCAGCGTGTTGACGACCATCAGGTCGTAGTTGCTGCCGCTGTCCTTGGCGGCCAGCTCGCGCAGCTGGGCCAGCGCGGCATCGGCCTTGGCGCGGGCGGCGGCACCGGGCGTGGCGGTGTCGCGGGCGATGGCGGTCAGCGCCAGCGCCGCCTGCGTCTTGGTGTCGTCCGGGCGCAGCTTGGCGGCAGCGCTGAAGGCCTGGTCGGCGCCCTCGAAATTGCCCTGCATCAGCTGCGCATTGCCGGCCAGCAACAGCGTTTCGGCATCGGCGCGGCCGGCCTCCAGCACGGGGCGCAGCGTCTCCATCGTCTTGGCCGGCGCACGGCGCTGCAGCTGCAGTGAAGCGAACTGCCGGCGCAGGCCGCCGTCTTCCGGCGCCACCTTGAGCGCCTGGTTCAGCAGGTTCTCGGCGTCCGCCAGTTCACCGAGTTGCTGGTGCGCACCGGCCGCCAGGCGCAGCAGCGGCACATAGCTGGGCATGAGCTTGAGCAGCGGCAGCGCCAGCTCGCGGGCCTTGACGGCGTCGTTCTTCGCCAGCGCCAGCTGCGCCTGCAGGAAGCGCCCCTGCGGCTTCTTGGCGAGCGCCGCCGGCATGCCCTCGATGAGCTTGGCCGCCTCCTCCACCTGCTGGCGCGCGAAGGCCAGGCGCACCAACAGCGCGCGGGCCTCGTAATTGACGGGGTCGAGCTCCAGCACCCGGGCCAGCAACGGTTCGGCGTCCTCTGCCTTGCCGCGCGTCAGCAGCACCTCGGCCTTCAGCTGCAGCGCCTTGGCGGCCTTGGGTGAGCGTTGCAGCAGCTGGTCCAGCGCCGCCAGCGCCTCGTCGGCAAAGCCGCCGGCCAGCTTGGTGCGGGCACTGGCGATGACGGCGCCTTCGACGTCCGGCGTCAGCTGCAACGCACGCGCCGCCGACACCTTGGCCTGCGGCAGGTTGCCTTCGGCGAGGAAGGCCTGCGTCAGCGTCTGCTGCAGCGAAGACATGGCTTGCGGATCGGCCAGGCTCTGCTCGGCGAAATCGCCGATCAGCTTGCGCGCCTGGCCCGAGCTCAGCAACGCCTGCGCCAGCAGCGGCACCACCTTGTCGCGCGGCGCGCCCATTTCCAGCGCACGCCGCAGTTCGATCTCCGCGCCCGCGAGGTCGCCGGACTCCAGCAGCATCTGCCCCAGCAGCAGGCGCCCCTGGGCGTTATCCGGGTTCTTCTGGAGCAGGTTCTTCAGCTCGATGATCGCGCCGGCCGCGTCCCTCTGCTCGACGCGCTGCTGCGCGGCGGCGAGCAGTTCCTCCTCGGAGCGTTGACCACAGGCTGCCAGCGCGGCAGCGAGCAGGATGGGGGCGAAAAAGCGGGGTTTCATCATGTCTCCGACAACAGGCGCGCGATTGTGTTCCTAGAATGCGCGGCCCCTCACAGGGCTGGCCCGGAGGCCGGCCGCATGACACGAACGCGCCATGAACGCCGCTCCCGCCTTTTGCGCCATCGACTTCGGCACTTCCAACTCGGCCGTCGCCGTGCCCGACGGTGCGCGCGGCATGCGCCTCGTCGACCTCGAACCCGGGCAGCGCACCATGCCCACGGCCGTCTTCTATTTCAGCGAAGGCGCCCACGACGCCGACGGCCCGCCGCGCGCCTTCGGCCGGGCGGCCGTGAAAGCCTACATCGAGGGCCACGAAGGCCGGCTCATGCGCTCGATGAAAAGCATCCTCGGCTCGCCGCTGATCGACCAGACCACCGATGTCGGCGGCGGCCGCGGCGCCAAATATTCGGACATCGTCGCGGGCTATCTGAAGCGGCTGCGCCGCCTGGCCGGCGAGCCGACGCGCGTGGTGCTGGGCCGCCCGGTGTTCTTCGTCGACGGCGAACCGGCGCGCGATGCCACCGCGCAGGCCCAGCTCGAGGCGTGCGCGCGGGCCGTGGGTTTCACCGACGTGCACTTCCAGTACGAACCCATCGCGGCAGCCTTCGACTTCGAGCAGCAGGCCACGCAGGAGCAGATCGTGCTGGTGGCCGACATCGGCGGCGGCACCAGCGACTTCTCCATCGTGCGCGTGGGCCCCGAACGCATGCAACGCCTCGCGCGGCGCGACGACATCCTGGCCAGCCACGGCATCCACATCGCCGGCACCGACTTCGACCGCCACATCGAGCTCGCCGGCCTGCTGCAGGCCTTCGGCTACCGCAGCACCGGCCCGAGCGGCCGCGAGGTGCCCAGCGGCATCTACTTCGACCTGTCCACCTGGCACCTGATCAACACCTGCTACGCGCCGCTGCGCGTGGCCGAATGGCGCGGCATGAAGAGCTGGTTCGGCGACGTGCGCCACCACGCCCGGCTCATGACGGTGCTGGAGGAGCGCCTGGGCCACGAGCTGGCCGCGCGCGCCGAAGGCGCCAAGATCGACATCTCCGGCGGCGCCGACACCACGGTGGACCTGGGCCACATCGAGCGCGGCCTCGTGCTGCCCCTCAGCGAGAAGACCGCCGTCGACGCGCTGCGCGCCGACCTCGACCGCATCATCTCGACCGCCCACGAAACCGTGGCGCAGGCCGGGCTGCGTGCCGAGCAGATCGACGCGCTGTACTTCACCGGCGGCTCGACAGGGCTGCGGCTGCTCGTGGACGGCATGGCCGCCGGCTTCCCGCAGGCGCGCCGCGTCACCGGCGACCGCTTCGCGTCGGTGGCGACCGGCCTGGGCCTGCACGCGCAGCGCTTGTTCGGCACGGCGTGACCTGCGGCAGCCGCGGCACGGGCTGTTAGCCTGCGCGGCTTCGCTTCCCCGAGGACCCGCCTCATGTTGAAAGCCCTGACCTGGGCCACCGTCGCGCTGGCCGCCACCACGGCCCGCGCTGCCGACGCGCCGCTGTCCCAGACCTACCAGCAGCCCTCCGCCGAGATCCGCGCGGTGCTGGACGCGCCGACGTTGCCGGCCCACTCGCTGTCGCCCGACCAGCGCACGCTGGCCAGCATCGCCACGCGGCGCTACCGCAGCGTGGCCGAGCTATCGCGCCCCATCCTGCGCCTGGCGGGCCTGCGCATCGACGCCGCCGCCAGCAGCCCGCAGCTCACGGCCACCATCGAGTCGATCTCGCTGCGCGAGCTGGCCAACCCGGCCGCCGCTGAGCGCGTCGTCAAGCTGCCGGCGGGCGGCACGTTCACGTCGCTGCGCTGGTCGCCCGACAGCAAGCACTTCCTGCTCCACCGCCGCACCGCCGACGCCGTCGAGCTGTGGCTGGGTGACGTGGCCACGGCCAAGCTGCAGCAGGTCAAGGGCGTGAAGCTCAACACCATCCTCGAAGGCACCGTCGCCTGGGTCTCGCCAGACGAAGTCATTGCGCTGACCGTGCCCGACAAGCGCGGTGCGGCGCCCGTGTTCGTCGCGCCCAGCGGCCCCAGCGTCCAGGAGTCCATGGGCCGCAACTCGCCCGAGCGCACGCTGCAGGACCTGCTCAAGAACAGCCAGGACGATGCGCTGTTCAGCCACTACGCCACCTCGGCGCTGCGGCGCATCAAGCTGTCGACCGGCACCTCCCACGAGATCGGCACACCGGGCCTGTACGCCAACCTCGAAGTGGTCGGCACCCAGGGCACGCTGATGACCGAACGCCTGGTGGCGCCGTTCAGCTACCAGGTCGACTGGCGCGATTTCGCCCGCCAGGTCGAGCTGCGCGACTTCAACGGCCGGCTGCTGCGCAACCTCGGCACCGTCAAGCTCAAGGAGGGCGTGCCGGTCGAGGGCGTCATCACCGGCCCGCGCAACTTCTGGGCCTCGCCGCTGGCCAACGGCGCCGTCTACTGGGTCGAAGCGCTGGACGGCGGCGACCAGCGCAACAAGGTGCCGTTCCGCGACCGGCTGATGCGGCTGGACCCGCCCTACCAGGGCGAGGCCCGCGAGGTGCACCGCACCGTGGGCCGCCTGGGCAGCCTGACCTTCGTCGACGCCGGCGACCGCGCCATCGTGTCCGACTTCGATCGCGACCGCCTGTGGATCGCCGCCGACCTGGTCTCACTGGACGGCGCGGCCAAGCCGCAGCGCCTGCAGGACCGCTCCATGCGCGACCGCTACGGCGACCCCGGCCAGCCGCTGACGCGCGTGCTGCCCACCGGCCGCACCATCGCCCGCGTGGACGGCGGCGACCGCCTGCTGCTGGCCGGCGCCGGCGCCAGCAAGGAGGGCGACCTGCCCTTCATCGACAGCTACAGCCTCCAGGACGCCAAGGCCACGCGGCTGTTCCGCTCAAGTGCGTCGCACTACGAGCGCCCGATTACGCTGCTCGCGGATGGCCGGCTGCTGACCAGCCGCGAAAGCGCCACCGAGCCGCCCAACCTCGTGCTGCGCAGCGGCGCCGGCTTCGAGCAGCTGCAAACCCTGACCCGCAACGCCGACCCCGCGCCGCAGCTGCGCGCCATCAAGCGCGAGCTGGTCAAGTTCAAGCGCGCCGACGGCGTGGAGCTGTCGTTCTGGCTCTACCTGCCGCCCGACTACCAGCCCGGCGAACGCCGCCCGACGCTGGTCTGGGCCTACCCGCTGGAGTTCACTGACGCGTCCACGGCCGGCCAGGTCAGCGGCTCCGGCAGCCGTTTCGTGCAGCTGGCCGGCCCCAGCCCCGTCATGATGGCGCTGGACGGCTACGTCGTGCTGATGGACGCCACGATGCCCGTCGTCGGCGACCCCAAGACCGTCAACGACAGCTTCGTCGAGCAGATCACCGCCAATGCCAAGGCCATCATCGACAAGGCGGCCGAACTGGGCGTCAGCGACCCGCAGCAGATGGTCGTCGGCGGCCACAGCTACGGCGCGTTCATGACGGCCAACCTGCTGGCCCACACCGACCTGTTCAAGGCCGGCATCGCCCGCAGCGGCGCATACAACCGCACGCTGACGCCCTTCGGCTTCCAGAGCGAACGCCGCACCTACTGGGAGGCGCAGGACGTGTACCTGAAGCTGTCGCCGTTCAACTTCGCCAACCAGCTCAAGGAGCCGCTGCTGCTCATCCACGGCGAGAGCGACGACAACCCCGGCACCTTCCCCATCCAGTCCGCGCGCTTCTACCAGGCGCTGGCCGGCACCGGCGGCCAGGTGCGCTACGTGACGCTGCCGCACGAGTCGCACGGCTACAGCGCGCGCGAGTCGGTGGGGCACACGCTGTGGGAAATGAGCACCTGGCTCAAGCGCCAGACGCGCGATCCCAGGGCCCCTCGCCCAGACGCGCCGCGCTGAACGCGGGCGCATCGGGTCGGTCCCCGAGGGGACGGCGATGCTTGCGGCATTGAGCCGCAAGCACATCGCCAAACGGGCCGGCTCGGGAGCGGCCCAGCGCTCGGCCCGAAAACCGCGACTAACGGCGCGGTGGCGGGCCGCGGCGCCGCTGGGTGCCCTGCGGCGTATTCCGCGGCGGCGCCTTCACCGGCCGCGACACGTCCGCCAGCATCAGCACGGCGCTGACCAGGCCTTCCACGGCCTCTTCCAGGTCGGCCGGCGGCTCCAGCGACTCGATCTCCTCCAGCAGCGCGTCGGCGTCTTCCAGATCGTCGGGGTCCAGGTGCAGGTAGATCGCCGCCAGCGGCTCCAGCAGCGGCTCCTCGGGCAATCGCATCAGCGCCGGATGCGCATCCAGCGCATGCGCGAAACCCGCCACCCACGGCAGCACGGTCTCGCTGGGGTCCTCGGTCTCGTCGAGCTCGAAGATCCACGGGTCGAACCACTGCCGGCCGGCGATGGCGACGTTGAGCTCCTTGTGGCGGCGGCGCAGCAGCGCCAGCAGTTCGTCGTCCACGCGCTGGGGCGTCGGGCGGCCCTCGGTATCGAGCAGCGGTGGCAGCCAGGCCGCCAGCGGCACCGCCTCCGGTTGCAGCAGCACGCCGCACAGATAGCCGTCTAGCATGCTGACGTCCAGTGGCTCCAGCGGTGCGGGCAGCGCGTCCAGCAGCGTCTGCAGGCGCTCCAGTTCAGATTCGGAGAAGGCTTCGGGGGCTCGGTTCATAGACGGATTATGGGTAATGCCCCGTGAATAGTGCCCCCCCATCGCGGCCGGCCCCGCCTACATTGGACGTCCCAACGACGCCCTCAACCTCGAGGGCTTGAGGACCCGGCAGCTTGCTGACCGGGTCTTTTTTTATGCATTTGTCGCTGCCGGCGTGAAGGCTGCCGCAGTGGCGGCACGGCTGCGCTGCTCGCACGCGCAGCCGCGCCGCCATACTGAACCATGCCCGTCGCCGACCTCGCGCTGCGCTTCGACCCGGCGGTCGTCGTGTTGTCCTATCTGACAGCGGTCCTGGCGTCCTTCGTGGCGCTGGACCTGGCGCAGCGCGTGCGAACGACCGACGCCGTCATCCGGCGCGTGTGGTGGCTGGCGGGCTCGCTGTCACTGGGCAGCGGCATCTGGGCGATGCATTTCATCGGCATGGTGGCGCTGCGCCTGCCGTTCCCCGTCGGCTACGACACGGCCATCACCGCGCTGAGCTGGATGGCCGCCGTCGGCGTCTCGGCCATCGCGCTGCGCGTCGCCGCCGAGGACAAGCTGACCCCCGCGAGGCTGGCCACCGGCGCGCTGAGCATGGGCGCCGGCATCTGCGGCATGCACTACATCGGCATGGCCTCGCTGGAACTGGCGCCGAGCATCCGCTGGAACGGCTGGCTCGTCGCCGCCTCGGCCGCCGTGGCCACTGGCGCCTCGGCGGCGGCCCTCCTCATCTTCTTCTGGCTGCGCCGGCTCAGCGCCCGCCGGGCCCGCTGGGGCCAGCTCGCCGCCGCGCTGGTGATGGGGGCCGCCGTGGCCGGCATGCACTACACCGGCATGGCCGCCGCCGGCATCGCCGAGAACAGCGTCTGCCTCAGCGTCAGTTCGCTGGAAGGCGACAACCTGGATCACCTCGTTGCCGGCGCCACGCTGGCACTGCTGCTGCTGACGCTGTTCACCTCCATGCTCGACGCCCGGCTGCGCCGACGCGCCCACCGGCTGCAGCAGTCGCTGCGCAGAGCCACGACCGAACTGGCCGAGCAGGCCCTGCGCGACCCGCTCACCGCCCTGGCCAACCGCCAGTTGCTGGACGACCGCCTCGGCCACGCGATCGCGCGCAGCCAGCGCAGCGGCGCCAGCGTCGCGCTGCTGATGCTGAACCTGGACGGTTTCAAGCCCGTCAACGAGGCCTTCGGCCATGCCGCCGGCGACGCCGTGCTGCGCGAAGTGGCGAGCCGCCTGCAGGCCCAGGCCCGCAGCGACGACACGCTGGCCCGCATCGGTGCCGACGAGTTCGTGCTGCTGCTGGAAGGCGAGAGCGGCGAGGCGGTGCTGGCGCAAGTGGCGCAACGCCTGCTCGATTCGCTGGCGCTGCCGCTGTCAATCAACGTGGCCGAAGGCGACCAGCCGCTGCGGCTGACGGCGTCCATCGGCATCGCACTGCATGCCGGCACCGAGGTGCCCGGCCGCACGCTCATCGCTCAGGCCGGCTCGGCAGCCCAGGCCGTCAAGCGCGGCGGCGGCAACGGCTTCGCCTTCTTCGAGGCCCACATGCAGGACGGCGTGCGCGACCAGCTGGAACTCGCCCGCGACCTGCGTGCCGCGCTCGAAGACGGCGGACAAGGGCTGTGCCTGCACTACCAGCCCAAGGTGTCCGGGGCCACCGCGCGCGTGCTAGGCGTCGAGGCGCTGCTGCGCTGGCAGCACCCGCAGCGCGGGCCGGTCGGCCCGGGCAGCTTCATCCCGGTGGCGGAGCGCTTCGGCATCATCACCGCTTTAGGCGACTGGGTCATCGACGAGGCCTGCCGCCAGATGGCGGCCTGGCGCGACGAAGGCCTGCGCCTGCGTGTCGCCATCAACCTCTCCGTGCAACAGCTGCGTCAGCCCGAGGCGCTGCTGCAGCGGCTGCAGCAGGCGCTGGCGCGCCACCAGCTGGATGCGTCGCAGCTGAGCTGCGAGATCACCGAATCGGTCGCGATGGAGGACGCCGCCGCCACCGAGCGCGTGCTGCAGCGACTGGGCGATCTGGGCGTGAGCCTGTCCATCGACGACTTCGGCACCGGCTACTCCAGCCTGGCCTACCTGCGCCGTCTGCCGGTGTCGCAGCTCAAGATCGACCGCAGCTTCGTGCAGGACCTGGAGACCAGCGCCGACGCCCGCGCCATCGTCAAGGCCGTCATCGAGCTGGCCCACGCGCTGGGGCTGGAGGTGGTGGCCGAAGGCGTGGAAACCGAGGGCCAGGCGGCCGTGCTGCGGGCCAAGCGCTGCGACAAGCTGCAGGGCTACCTGTATGCGCGGCCGATGGCCGCCGACGCGCTGGTGGCCTGGGCCCGCAGCCCCGAAGCCGCTCAGGCCGGCGTCATCTTCGACGACACGCCCGGTTTCACGGAGTCGACATAGGGCCTGTTCACACGACGGCAGCAGGCTGCGTTGTGACCAGCCCCTAGACGGCCATGCGTTCCGGCGCGACGTAAAAGCGCCGGAAGGTCTCGAAGTCCAGCGAGTCGGCCGCCTCGATGCGGGCCTGCTCGGCCAGCGACGCGGCCGCCATGGCGTCGAAGCGCTTCTGCAGCGCATCGGGGAACGGCAGCGCCAGCAGCGCGGCGCGCGTGGCCTCGCTCTGGCGGCGGATGAAGCCCACGTGGCTGTCGCCGAAATCCTGGGCCATGACCGCCAGCACACGAGCCGACGGGCACAGCTCGGGCCGCTCCAGCCGCTCGCCCACGCGGCGCAACGCGTCGCGATAGGCGCTGCCGCCATGGGCCGCGTCCAGCGCTTCGGCCTGCACGGCACAGCCAGCCAGGATCTGTCGCGCCCAGTCGGCCAGCGAGCGCTCGCCGCCCTGCCAGTGCTCCAGCAGCAGGCCCGGCTCCCGGCCACGCGCGGCGACGCGGTGCTGGTTGCGGCCGTTGGCCGCGATCTCGGCGGGCGTGTCGTGCGGGCTGTCGCTGTGCAGGCAGTGCAGCAGGAAGGCGTCGAGCACGCGGATCGCGTCGGCACCGATGCCCAGCGGCTCGAAGGGGTCGAGATCCATCAGCCGCACCTCGATGTACTCGACGCCGCGCTCGCGCAGCGCGTGCAGCGGCCGCTCGCCCGAGCGGATCACGCGCTTGGCGCGGATGGTGCTGTAGAACTCGTTCTCGATCTGCAGCAGGCTGGTGGAGAGCTGGTTGTAGTCGCCGCCGGGCGTCTGTACGCCGATGGCCTCGTAGGCCGGGTAGGGGCTGCTCAGCGCCGCCTGCAGCGAGGCGGCATAACTTTCCAGGCAGTTGTAGCTGACGGCGATGCTGGCCTGTGCGTCGCTCTGGTAGCCCAGGCGCCCCATGCGCAGCGACGTGGCATGCGGCAGATACAGCGTGTGCTCGGCCAGCGGCTGCAGGCCGTGGTCGCGGCCGTGCACGAAGCTGTGGCACAGCGCCGGGCTGGCGCCGAACAGGTACAGCAGCAGCCAGCCCTCACGGCGGAAATTGCGGATGGCGCCGAAGTAGCCGTCCGTCGACACCCCCGGCAGCGACCAGTTGTAGTGGATGCCCGAGATGGTCTGCATGCGCCGTCCGTAGCGCTGGCCCAGGCCCATGCGGTAGACGCTCTTGGCGCGCCCGACGTTGCTGGAGCCGTAGCGGCCGATGGGGATGGTTTCGTCGGCCGGCAGGCCGCAGGGCATGGAGCTGACCCACAGCCGCTCGTCACCCAGCGCGCGGTAGACGGCCTGGTGGATCTCGGCGAGCTCGCGCAGACAGTCGTCGACGCCGGCATGCACGCCGGTGATGAGCTCCAGCTGCGATTCGCTGTAGTCGGTGGTGATGTGGGGATGCGTCAGCGCCGACCCGAGCGCCACCGGGTGCGGCGTCAGCGCGAGGCCGCCGCCGGGCAGCGCGCGCAGGCTTTCCTTCTCGATGCCACGGCGGATGCCGAGCAGAGTCTCTTGGTCATTCATGGCGTCTCGAGCGCTAATTGGTCCGAGACGGTATCAGAAGCCGGCCAGCCTTTCGGGCCTACGGGAATGCGAAAACCAGGTAGGACGAGACGCCGCGACCTCGCCTAGAGCTGACCCGGCGCGTCGTGATCGGCCAGGCTGGGCCGCAAGCCGTGCTCGCCGGCCTGGACGCCGTCGTGGTGGCTGAGGTAGAGCGACACGTCGTAACGCTCCAGCCAGCCGACCGCGCGCAGGCGGTCCAGCACCGGCCCCTTCACCTCGGAGAACTCCAGCCGCAGCCCTTCGCGCTGCAGCGCGGCGTGCAGCTCCTGCAGCGCGGTCAGGCCCGACAGGTCGATGTGATTGACCGGCGCCATCAGCAGCAGCACGCGTTGCGGCTCGCCGACGGCGCTGCGGTGCTCGTGCACGCGGGCCAGCACCACGTCGGCCAGCCCGCGCGCGTTCGTGAACACCAGGCTCTCGTCGATGCGCAGGCCCACGACCTCGGGCCGGCACTCGACGCGGTAGCGCTCGACGTTGCGGTAGTGGTGGGTGCCGGGCACGCGGCCGATGCGCGCCACATGCGGCTGGGCGGTGCGCTGGATCAGCAGCGCGATGGAGCCGACCACGCCGATGGCCAGCGCAGCGCCCACGCTCCACAGCAGCACGGCGGCGGTGACGGCGATCATCAGCAGCCCTTCCGCGCGGGCATAACGCCACACGTCGCGGTAATGGCGCAGCGTGAAGCCGCCCAGCACGGCCACGACGATGGTGGCGGCCAGCACCGGCTTGGGCAGGTGGGCCAGCGGCTCGGCGAGCACCAGCATGGCCAGGCCCATGAAGCCGGCCACGAACACCAGCGACCAGCGGCTCTGCGAGCCCGCCTCGTGCAGCAGGATGCTGCGCGAGAAGCTGCCGGCCACCGGCATGCCGCCGCTGACGGCGGCGACGAGGTTGGCCGCGGCCAGGCCGCGCATCTCGGCGGCCGGCAGCAGCTTTTCGCCACGCCGCTGCGCCAGCGATTCGGCCACGGCCAGGCTGGACACGAAGCCCATCAGCGCGACGAGCGCCGCCGACGGCAGCAGCTGCAGCCACAGCGCGGTGGACAGCAACGGCAGGCCCAGCGGCAGCGCCAGCGACGGCAGCGCGCCCACCTGGGCCACGCCGTCGGCGGCCGGCGTCAACGCCGACAGCGCCATCGCCGCCACGAGCAGCAGCAGCGGCGCCAGCCGCGCCAGCAGGCGCGAGCCGGCCCGGCGCGACAGCAGCAACAGCCCGATGGCCGTGACGCCCCAGGCCGCACTCAGTGGCGTGACGCCCTGCTGCAGGGCTGACCGCACGAGCATCGGCAGCGTGGAGCCGGCCGCCGCACTGCCCAGCAGCACCGGCAACTGGCTGGCCGCGATCATCAGCGTGGCGCCGTTCTCGAAGCCACGCAGCGCCGGCACCGAGAGCAGGCTGGACAGCGCATCCAGCCGCAGCAGCGCCGCCAGCGCGAGCAGCAACCCCACTTCTGCGGCCAGCACCAGCGCCCCCGCCTCGACGGACACGCCGGCCGGCAGCCCGCTCAAGCCCTGCGTGATCATCAAGGCCAGCACCGCCACCGGCCCCAGGCCCAGCACCGGGCTGGAGCCCAGCGCGGCATAGGCCAGCAACGGCAGCAGGCTGGCATACAGGCCCACCTGCGGCGGCAGGCCGGCCAGCATCGCGTAGGCCAGGCTTTGCGGGATGAGCAACACCGCCACCACCAGGCCTGCCACGAGGTCGGCGCGCCAGGTGGGGGCGAGCGCCTGCAGGCGGCCAACGGCGCCCGGCGACGCGAGAGGCTTCATCGGTCCGCCCTGACGCCCGACAGCTGCACGACCCGCGCCCACTTGGCGGCCTCGGCCGCCATCAGCGCGGCCAGCTCGGCCCCGCCGCTGCCGCGCACCAGCATGCCGCGCGCCGTCAGGCGCTCACGCAGCGCCGGCCCGGCCAGCGCGGCGACGGTGTCGCGCTGCAGCCGCGCCAGCTGCTCGGCCGGCTGGTTGCTGGGCGTGAACAGCGCGAGCCAGATGCTGGCCTCGTAACCCTGCAGCGCCGGGCCGCCGGCCTCCTCCACGGTGGGCAGCTCGGGCATGCTGGGGCTGCGCTGCGCGCTGGTCACGGCCAGGGCCAGCAGGCGGCCGGCGCGGATCTGCGGCAGTGCCGACGGCAGCGTGTCGAACATCAGGTCCATGTTGCCGGCGATGACGTCCTGCTGCGCCGACGGAAAGCCGCGGTAGGGGAAGTGCAGCATGTAGGTCTGCGTGCGCCGCTTGAACAGCTCGCCGGCCAGATGCGAGGGGTTGCCGATGCCGCTGGACGCGAAGTGCAGCCGGCCGGGCTGCTGGCCTGCGGCATGGACCAGGTCGCTCAGCCGCCGCACCCCCATCGACTGCGCAGACGCCGGGTTCATGACCAGCACCAGCGGCACAGTGGCCACGAGGCTGACGGGGGAGAAGTCCTTCACCGCGTCGTAGGGCAGGCGCCGCGACAGCAGCGGGTTGACCACATGCGTGCCGACGCTGCCCATCAGCAGCGTGTGGCCATCGCTCGCGCTCGCCACTTCGGCCGCGCCGATATTGCCGTCGGCACCGGGGCGGTTGTCCACGAGCACGGCCTGGCCGAGGCTGCGCTGCAGCTCCGGCGCGAGCAGCCGGGCCGCGATGTCCCCGGCGCCGCTCGGCGCGTAGGGCACGACGATGCGCAACGGCCGGCTCGGCCAGGCCGGCTCGGCCATCGCGCCAGTACTGGCGAGCCAGAGCAGCAGCGCGCGGCGTGGGCAGGACGACCCCGTCATGGCTGGCTCCTCATGCGGGCCCCGTGAGCTGCTGCAACCGCACCTGCCCGAGCAGGCAGGCCGCGTCGAAATCCTGCCGGATGGCGGCCACCGTGTCGGCATCCACGGCCTGAACGCCCTCGATGCCCACGCCACGGTTGCGCCCCTCCACCTTGGCTTTGTAGAGCGCCATGTCGACCCAGTTGACGGCCTGCTCCCAGTGCAGTGCCAGGGCGTCGCCCGGCGCGGCCTGGCCGTGCAGAGGGAAGCTCGCGAAGCCGACCGAGGCCGTGATGCGCAACGCCCCGTCGGGCGTGGCCACAGGGCTGCGGCCGATGCCCTGCAGCAACCGCTCGGTCATGCGAGCCAGGTCGTCACCGGCCAGCTCGGGGGCAAACACGAGGAACTCCTCGCCCCCCCAGCGCACGACAAGGTCTGCGTCGCGCACGGCGGCGCGGATGCGGCGGCTGACCTCGACCAGCACCGCGTCGCCAGCGGCATGGCCATGCTCGTCGTTGACATGCTTGAAGTGATCGAGATCGATCATCAGCAGCGCCCCCCGGAAGTCCGCCGCACCGGCCTGGCGCGCGCGGGCGTCCATGACGGCGAGGAAGTGGCGGCGGTTGGACAGGTCGGTCAACGGGTCTCGTTCACTTTGAGCGCGCAACAGGCGCTGGTTGTCGGTCAGCCGCGCCTGGGCGCGGCGCATGCGCAGCAGTGTGACGCCAATCAGCGCCACCGACAGCAACAGCAACGCGCCGATCGCGACACCGACACGCTGCGCGAGGCGACCATTCTCCAGCTGCTGGTCCTTGAGCTGGCCGTCACGCGCCAGCAAGTCAAGGTCACGCTGGCGGGCCACCGTATCGTATTTGCGCCGCAGCTCCTCCAGCGCGGCCGCGCGGCTGCGCTCGTTGGCACGGTCACTGAGCTCGCGCTCGTCGTGAAAGGCGGCCAGCGCCTCCCGGTGCTGGCCCGCCTCGGCCCAGCTGTCCCCGAGCTCACGCAGCTCGCGTGCGCGCGGCACCAGGTCGGCAGGGTCACGCGGCAGCGCCGCCACGCGGGCAAGTTCCAGCCGTGCCGCCTCAAACTGGTGCAGCTTGATGTGGGCCACGGCGAGGTTGTGATGCAGGCTGCGCTCGGCGGGGCGGTCATGGAAGCGCTGCAGCTGGGGCAGCGCGCGTTCGCCGCTGGCCAGGGCTTCCTGCAGCAAACCCAGGTGCATGTAGGCGTCGACCAGGTAGGCGCGCATCTGCGCCGCCAGGTGCGGAGCGTCGGCCTGCTCGGCCAGCTGCAGCCCGGCCTCCAGCGCCGACCGCACGGCACCGGCATCCCGCACGCGACGCGCCATGAAGGCCTCGACGTGACGGACGCGGGCACCGGCCACCGGGTCGCCCTGGGCCTCGGCCTGGGCCGCGCGGAGCTGCGCCCGCGCAGCGTCCGGCTGATCGAGCAATTGCAGTGCGCTGGCCAGATGCCCCAGGCTGAGCGCGACGAGGTATTTGTCGCCGCCCGCGCGGGCCAGCGCCAGCGCGCGGCGCGCACTGGCCTCGGCGTCCACAAAAGCGCCCTGCCCGCTCTGCTCGCGCAGCTGCAGGCGCAGCGCCTCCCAGGTGGCCCGGAAGTCACAGGCCAGCTCGCGCACGGCACGGGCCTCGTCGCCGGCCGGGCAGCGCCTCTCCAGGCCCGCCAGCGCCCGCGCCGCCAGGGCACCGGCGGGCTTGCCGGCGCGCTCCTGGATGAGGGCGCGCAGCAGCCAGCTGCGGTCGACGCCGTCCTCGGTGGCCATCAGCTGCACGGCGACGGCATCGGCAGCGCCGGCCTGCCCGGCGGCCAGCAGCACCCGCCCCCGGGCGAACAGCCAGGCCGCTTCGCGCGCGGGCGTGGCGTCGGCCGGCCAGCGCCGCGCCAGCTCGGCCTGCATGCCGGCAGGATCATCGAACGCGCGCCGCGCCAGATGGTCCAGCCACTTGCGGTCCGCCGCGAGCTCGGACGGCGGCGCCGCGGCCACCGCGGTGGCGAATAACAACAAGCCGAGCCAGGCCGCCCTCATGCTGCCCCCGCGCCTGGATCGTCGCTGGGCGGGCCGGCCAGCGCGGTCAGGCCGACCAGGCCATCCCGCCACGCCGACTCCAGCTGCTCGGTCAGCGCCGCCACGGCCGCCGCATCGGCGGCATGGATGAACTCGACGCCATAGGCCTTGTTGCGCCCATGGGCCTTGGCGAGGTACATGGCCGTGTCGACGAGATCGATGGCCCGCTCCCACGGCAGGTGCACGCCGTGCGGCGCCAGCGGCAAGCTCACGAAGCCGAGCGAGACCGTCACGGGGATGCTGTGCCCGTCGTGCCGCACCGGCTCGCCCCCCATCAGGTCCAGCAGGCGCTGAGCAAGCTGCGGCGCAAACAGCCCCTGGCGTGCACGCGCGACGATGAGGAACTCCTCGCCGCCCCAGCGCACGACGAGATCGTCGTCGCGCGTGGCCTCGCGCACGCGCCGCGCCATCTCAATGAGCACGGCGTCACCCGCCGCGTGCCCGTAGCCGTCGTTGATGCGCTTGAAATGGTCGATGTCGATGAGGAACAGGCTGGCCGCCAGGCCCTCGGTGCCCGCCAGCCGCCTGATGACGGACTGGAAATGGCGGCGGTTGGCCAGCCCGGTCAGCGGGTCGGTCTCCGTCTGGTTCTTCAGCGAAGCGTTGCTCTGCACCAGCGCCGCGTTCGTGCGGCGCACGCGGCGGAACGACTGGTACAGCAGGCCCAGCGATGCCAGCACGCAGCCGCCGAGCGCGGCCCACAGGATGCCCGCGAGGTTGCGCTGCTGCACCAGCTCCGCCTTGATCGCGTTGTCGCGGTTGAGCAGCTCGATGTCGCGCGCGCGTTGCTCGGCGTCCTGGCGCTCCTGCGCCTCGAGCAGGATCTTGCGCGTCTCGTCACGCAGCACGCGGTCCGCCAGACGGCGGTGTTCGCGCCACGCGGCGACGGCGCCGGCCAGGTCGCCCGCGCGCTCCAGGTAGTCGGCCAGCTCCTTCCACCCGTCCGACGCGACGGCGAGGGCGCCCTGCTGCTCGTCCAGCGCGATGGCCGCGCGCGCCTCGGCCCGGCCCTCGGCGATGCGCCCCAGCGCGATCTTGGCCAGCCCGATGTTGGAGCGCGCCACACCTTCGGCGGTGTGGTTGCGCGCCGCCTGCGCCAGCGGCAACGCGCGCTCGGCCAGCTCCAGCGCGCGTGCCGGCCGGCCCTGACGCAAGTGGTAGTCGGCAAAGTTCGCCAGGCCCAGCGCGCGTACGGAATCGGCACCGGCCAGCTCGGCCTGCGCCAGCGCGTCGGCGTAGGCCTGCTGCGTGATGTCGCCGCCCGGCTCGTCCGCATGCACGATGCCGCGCATCGAATACACCTGGCTCAGCGTCATCGGATCGGGGTCTTTCTGCGCCTCGGCCAGCGCCTGGAGCGTGAGCTGGCGGGCGCGGGCGGGCGTGTCGGCGCGCAGCGTCGTGTAGGCCAGCTCCACCAGCGACAGCGCGACGCGCCAGGCATGGTGGGTTTGCTGGGCCAGGCGCAGCGCCTTGTGCCCCTCGGCCAGTGCCGCGTCCAGCTCGCCCGCATCTCCGCTGATGGCGGCGCTCTGCAGGTGGTAGCGCCAGCGGTAGGCGAGGCCTGCGGTGGCCAGCTCGCCGGCATCCACGCCGGCCAGCAGCCGGCGCGCCTCGCGCAGCTCGCCATGCGAGCGCTGGTATTCCGCGCCGATGTTGGCGGCGGCGACGCGGGCATCGGCCCGCCGCACGCCGGCCGGCCAGGCGCGCAGCTGCTGCACGATCTGCTCGCTGAGCGCCTGGTCGCGGGCCAGCGCCGCGAGCAGGCCCCGCAACGCCAGCACGTCGACGTGGGACGGGTTGCCCGATGGCAGCGAGCCCGCGCGGGCGCGCAACTCACGCTCGTACTCCGCGGGCCTGGCCTTGGCGGCGCGCTCGATGCGGTCCAGGTCGCGCAGCAACGCCGCGTCGACGGCCGCCGACGCGGCCAGGGCCGACGGCGCCGCCGCCTCGCCGCCCCCTTGCGGCGAACAGGCCACCATCAACAGCGCCGCCAGCACGGCGGTCACCGATGCGGCACGCGAGGAGCCCGTCATGCCCTCGCGCGGCCCGTGGCGGCGTTGCATGCGCCCACCGGCCGCCTGCTCAGACAGCAGCCGCCGTTTCCGCGCGACCCGTGTAGCCGCGTGGCACGGCCCCCAGCAGGCGGCGTGTGTAGTCCTCGCGGGGCGCACCGATCAGCTCGGCGGTCGCGGCCTGCTCGACGACGCTGCCGTTCTGCATGACGAGCACCTCGTCCGCGATGAACTTGACGACGGCCAGGTCGTGCGTGATGAAGATGTAGCTGAGCCCGAACTCGTCCTGCAGGTCACGCAGCAGGTTCAGCACCTGCGCCTGCACCGACACGTCCAGCGCCGACACGGCCTCGTCCAGCACCAGCACCTCGGGTTGCAGCGTCAGGCAGCGCGCGATGGCGATGCGCTGGCGCTGGCCGCCCGAGAACTCGTGCGGGTATTTGGCCATGGCCGTCTCGTCCAGGCCCACCTTGCGCAGCAAGGCGATGGCCCGCGCCTCGCGCTCGGCGGCATCGGCGCCGATGCCGTGGATCTCCATGGGCTCGCGCAGCGTCTGGCCGATCGTGAAGCGCGGGTTCAGCGAGGCGTAGGGGTTCTGGAACACCACCTGGATGCGCCGGCGCATGCGCTGCCAGTCGGCGCCGCCCAGGCGCAGCAGGTCCTGGCCGTCGAACAGCACCTCGCCGCCCAGGCTGCCGTTGCTCTGCTCGTGCAGGCGCAGCAGCGACAGGCCCATGGTCGTCTTGCCCGAACCGGACTCACCCACGACCCCCAGCGTGTGGCCGCGCCGCAGCTTGAAGCTGACATCGCGCACGGCCTTGAACTCGCGCCGGCCGAACAGGCCCTGCTGCAGCCAGAAACTCTTGCGCAGGCCCTTGACCTCCAGCACCACGGGCGCGTCGGCGTCCTTGGTGGCGGCCGGCGGCGCGGCGCTGCGGCCGGCGATGTGGTCGTCGATGACCATCAGGCGCGAGGCGTCGTCGGTCAGCGAGGGCCGGCAGGCCAGCAGCGCCTTCGTGTAGGCATCCTGCGGGCTGTTGAAGATCTGCTCCACCGGCGCCGTCTCGCGCACCTGGCCGTGGCGCATGACGACGACCCGGTCCGAGATCTCGCCGACGACGCCCAGGTCGTGCGAGATGAACAACAGGCTCATGCGGTGCGAGGCCTTGAGCTTGGCGAGCAGCTCCATGACCTGGCGCTGAATGGTCACGTCCAGCGCCGTCGTCGGCTCGTCGGCAATGAGCAGCTTGGGCGAACAGGCCAGCGCCACGGCGATCATGACGCGCTGCTGCTGGCCGCCGGACATCTCGTGCGGATAGGCGCGCAGGCGCCGCTTGGGCTCGGGGATGCCCACTTCGTACAGCAGCTCCTCGGCCCGCACCAGCGCCTGGCGGCGCGACATGCCCATGTGCTTCATCAGCGGCTCGCAGATCTGCGTGGCCACGTTGAACACCGGGTTCAGCGAACTCATCGGGTCCTGGAAGACGCAGGCGATCTCCTTGCCGCGGATGGCCTGCAGCTCTCGCGCGCTGCTGCGCAGCAGGTCACGGCCCTGGAACAGGATGCGGCCCTCGCGCTCCGCGTTGCTGGGCAGCAGGTTGAGGATGGACATCGCCGTGACGCTCTTGCCCGAGCCCGACTCGCCCACCAGCGCGACGGTGGCGTTCTCGGGCACCTCGAAGCTGATGCCCTTGACGGCCTGCTGCCGGCGCATCTGCCCGCCCTCCCGGCCCATGCGGAAGGAGACGTGCAGATCCTCGATGCTCAACAAGGGGTTCATTCCAGACCTCTCAACTTCGGGTCCAGCGCATCGCGCAGGGCGTCGGTGAACAGCGCGAACGCGGTGACGAACACGGCCATGAACGTGGCCACCACGGCGAGCTGCCACCAGTAGCCCAGGATGAGCTCATTTTGCGCCTCCGCGAGCATCGTGCCCCAGCTGACCTGGTCCACGCTAACGCCCAGGCCAAGGTAACTCAGGATGACCTCGCTCTTGATGAAGCTGACGACGTGCAGCGACAGTTGCACCAGCGCCACGTGCGACACGTTGGGCAGGATGTGCCGGAACATGCGCGACCAGCGGCTCGCGCCGATGGCCTCGGCCGAGCGGACGTACTCGCGCACGCGGTGCTTGATGAACTCCGCGCGGATGAGCCGGTAGATACCCGTCCAGCCGGTCAGCGCCAGGATGGCGACGACCGCGCCGATGCCGCGCGGGAAGATGGCCGCGAACGCGAAGATCAGCAGGATGCTCGGGATGGCCGTGAACACGTTATAGACCCACTCCAGCAGGTCGCCCACCCAGCCACCGAAGAAGCCCGAGACGGCCCCCAGCAGCGTGCCGATCAGCGTCGCGACGATGGCCGCGGCGAGCCCGACGAAGATGGTCACCTCGGCACCCTTGACGACCTTGGCCAGCACGTCGCGGCCCAGCCGGTCGCCGCCCAGCGGCAGCGTCTCGGCGCGCGTGACCTCCTCGGTCTTGAACGACTTGGCCCGCTCGGCCCACTCGGCGTAGCGAGGCGCCAGCGGGTCGATGTCGGACAGGTCGACATTGGGGCCCTTGGGCGCGGCGATGGCGCCGGTGTCCTCGGCCGGCTGCGGCCCGAGCAGCGTGGGCGGCGCGTTGGGCACGCCGACTTCCTGCTGCCAGCCCGCCGCGACGACCTGCGTGGCCGCCAGCGCCACCAACAGCAGGAAGGCGCCCACGATGGCCATGGCCACGAGGCCGACGCGGTCGGTCCTGAGCCGGCGCCAGGAGGCGGCCCAGACGCCGCCGGAAGAACTTGGGGGAACGGGATTCATGTCGATGCTTGGAGGCGCGTGTTGGCGGCGCGCCGCGCGTGCGGCGCTGCGGAGCGGGGGCTCACTTGAACACCACGCGGGGGTCGACGACCTTGTAGAGCACGTCGACGAGCAGGTTGACCGTCATCGTCAGCGCCGCCAGGTAGATGGCGAAGGCCTGGATGACCGGGTAGTCGCCGCGGTTGACGGCCAGGTAGAGCTCGCGGCCCAGGCCCGGGATGGAGAAGAACACCTCGATGAGGAAGCTGCCGACCAGCACGCCGGGCACCAGCACCGACACGTTGGTGAGGATGGGGATGAGCGCGTTGCGCAGCACATGCTTGAGCAGCACGGTGCCTTCGGTCAGGCCCTTGGCGCGCGCGGTGCGCACGTAGTCGTGGCCCAGCTCGTCGAGGAAGAAGCTGCGGTACAGCCGGATCTGCGGCGCGAGAGACACCGCCACCGCGACCAGGATGGGCAGCGGCGCATAGGTGGTCAGGTTGGTCCAGACGCTGCCGGTCCAGCCCTGCACCGGGAACCAGCCCAGCCGGAAGGCGAACACGTACTGCGCCAGGATCACATACACCAGCAGCGAGATGGAGACCGCCACGGTGGTGCAGATCATGACCGCACGGTCGGTCAGACTGCCGCGCACGGTGGCCACGGCCAGCGCGAACGGGATCGCCAGCACCACCTCCAGCACGAGGATGGGCACGGTCACCGTCAGCGTGGCCGGCAGGCGCGTGGCGAAGAGGTTGGCCACCGGCTCGCTGGTGGCCCAGCTCTTGCCCCAGTCGAAGGTGACGATCTGCTTCAGGAAGATCAGCAATTGCTCCCAGACCGGCTTGTTCAGCCCCAGCTGGTCGCGGATCGCCTCGATCTGCTCGGCGCTGGCGTTCATGCCGCCGAGGATGAGCGCCGGATCGTTACCGAACTTCTTGAACAGGAAGAACACCAGCAGCACCACGCCCAGGAGGGTGGGGATCATCTGCCACAGACGCCGAACGAGATAGGCCGCCATACGGGGCTCCTAGAAACCACAAACCCCGCCGGGAGCGCGGGGTTACACCAGAAAACGGGCCGGAGTCTATGCGAGGGCGGCGGCAGCGGACGATTTCACTAGACTGCGCCCTTCTTCTAGCCAGCGCCTCCCCTGATGAAGTTCCCTGCCCTGTTGAGCGGCCTTGTCCTGGCCTGCATGCTGGCTCCCGCCGCTCACGCCGCCGACAAGGTGCTGCGCTATGCGTTCAAGGTCGCCGAGACGGGCTTCGACCCGGCCCAGATCTCCGACAAGTATTCCAAGGACATCGCCGGCGCCATCTTCGACGCGCCGCTGGAATACGACTTCGGCGCCCGCCCGTTCAAGCTGCGGCCCGCCACGCTGGCCGAGATGCCGCAGATCAGCGCCGACTTCAAGACGCTCACGATGCGCGTCAAGCCGGGCATCTATTTCTCCGACGACCCGGCCTTCCAAGGCCTGAAGCCTGGCGAACGGCGCGAGCTGACGGCAGCCGACTACGTCTACAGCATCAAGCGCCACTACGACCCGCGCTGGAAGAGCAACAACCTCTACATCCTGGAGAACGTCGGCATCCTCGGGCTGTCGGAACTGCGCCGCGAAAGCCTGCGCACGAAAAAGCCGTTCGACTACGACCGCGAGGTCGAGGGCCTGAAGGCGCTGGACCGCTACACCTTCCAGATCAAGCTGTCGGTCGCCGACCCGCGTTTCGTCTACCAGTTTGCCGACCCCGGCTTCGTCGGCGCCGTCGCGCGCGAGGTCGTCGAGGCCTATGGCGACCACATCATGGAGCACCCCGTGGGCACCGGTGCGTTCCGCCTCGTCGAGTGGCACCGCAACTCGCGCATCGTGCTCGATCGCAACCCCAACTTCCGCGAGGTGCGCTACGCCGAGGTGGCGCCGCCGGACGCCAGCGACCGGCTCAAGGCCGAGGTCGCGGCGCTGCAGGGCCGCCGGCTCCCCATCGTGGACCGCGTCGTCGTCAGCATCGTCGAGGAGGCACAGCCGCGCTGGCTGTCCTTCCTGCGCGGCGAGGCCGACGTCATCGAGGAGGTGCCCATCGACTTCGCCACCATCGCGATGCCCGGCAACCACCTGGCGCCCAACCTGGCCAAGCAGGGCATCACGATGACGCGCTACCCGCGCGCCGACATCTCGTTCAGCTACTTCAACATGGAAGACCCGGTCGTCGGCGGCTACACGCCCGAGAAGATCGCGCTGCGCCGCGCGATCAACCTGGCCGTGGACCTGGACAAGGAGATCCGCCTCGTGCGCCGTGGCCAGGCGCTCAAGAGCCAGGGGCCGCTGCCGACCACGGTGTTCGGCTACGACCCCGCCTTCAAGTCGGAGATGAGCGAGTTCAGCCTGGCCAAGGCCAAGGCCTTGCTGGACCTGTACGGCTACAAGGACCGCGACGGCGACGGCTGGCGCGAACTGCCCGACGGCCAGCCGCTGGTCATCGAGTACTCGACGCTGGCCGACGGCGAGCGCCGCCAGCTCGCCGAGCAATGGCAGAAGAACATGAAGGCGCTGGGCGTGCGCATGACCTTCAAGATCGGCAAGTTCCCCGAACAGCTCAAGGCCGCCAACGCCGGCAAGCTGCAGATGTGGAACGTCGGCTGGGTGGGCACCGTGCCCGATGGCGACTACTTCCTCGCGCTGGGCTCCAGCAAGGCCAAGGGCAACGCGAACAAGACCCGCTTCGACCTGCCGGCCTTCGAGGCCCTCTACGACCGGCAGAAGGCCATGCCCGACGGCCCCGAGCGCCTGGCCGTCATGAGCGACGCGCAGCGCCTGCTCGTCGCCTATGCGCCCTACAAGTTCCACGTGCATCGCGTCTTCACCGACATGGCTCACCCCTGGGTGCGCGGCTACAGCCGCAACCTGTTCGTGCGGGACTTCTGGAAATACATCGACATCGACCCCGCCACCCAGCCCCAGCCATGAAGCAGTTGCTCGCAGCGCTCGCCACCTGCCTGGCGCTGGCTGCTCCCGCCCGCGCCACGGTGCCGGTCAAGACGCTGCATTACGCCTTCCGCATCGCCGAGACGGGTTTCGACCCGGCGCGCATCTCCGACATCTACTCGCGCACGGCCACGGCCCACATCTTCGAGTCGCTCTACGCCTTCGACCCGCTCGCGCGCCCCGCCCGCCTGGTGCCGCTCGTCGCGGCTGGCGAGCCCAAGGTCAGCGCCGACTACAAGACCTTCACCGTCCGCGTCCAGCCCGGCATCTACTTTGCCGACGACCCGGCCTTCAAGGGCCAGCGGCGCGAGGTCACCGCGCAGGACTTCGTCTACAGCATCAAGCGCTTCGCCGACCCGGCCAACAACGCGCAGGGCTGGGTGACCTATGAAGACCAGGCCATCGTCGGCCTCGGCGAGCTGCGCGAGCAGGCGATCAGGAGCCGCAAGCCGTTTCCGTACGACACCGAGATCGAAGGCCTGCGCGCGCTGGACCGCTACACGCTGCAAGTCCGCACCAAAGGGCCGCGGCCGCGGCTCGTCGAGGCCATCTTCGCCGGCAACGACCTCTACGGCGCCGTCGCGCGCGAGGTCGTCGAGTTCTACGGCGACCGCATCATGGAGCACCCCGTCGGCACCGGGCCCTTCCAGCTGAAGGCGTGGCGGCGCAGCTCGCAGATGGTGTTCGAGCGCAACCCGGCCTATCGCGAACGCCACTACGACGCGCAGCCCGCCGCAGACGACAAGGAAGCGCAGGCCATCTACGCCCGCTTCAAGGGCCGCCGCATCCCGATGGTCGACCGCGTCGTCGTCGACGTCATCGAGGCGGACCAGCCACGCTGGCTCGCCTTCCTGAACGGCGAGCATGACTTCATCGAGCGCGTGCCCGAGGCCTTCATCACGCAGGCCGCGCCCGGCGGCAAGCTCGCCCCCAACCTCGCGCGGCGCGGCATGCAGGCGGTGTTCACGCTGTCACCCGACATGACGCTGACCAGCTTCAACCTCGACGACCCGGTCATCGGCGGCGTGACGCCGGACAAGGTCGCCCTGCGCCGCGCGCTGTCGCTGGCCTACGACGTGAACCAGGAGATCCGCGTCGCGCGGCGGGGCCAGGGCGTGCCGGCCCAGTCGCCCGTGCTGCCCAACACCAGCGGCTACGACGCGGCGTTCAAGAGCGAGATGAGCGACCACGACCCGGCCCGCGCACGCGCGCTGCTGGACATGTACGGCTTCGTCGACCACGACGGCGACGGCTGGCGCGACATGCCCGACGGCAGCCCGCTCGTGCTGACGCGCAACACCCAGTCCGACTCACTCAGCCGCGCCCTCGACGAGCTGTGGGAGAAGTCGCTACGCGCCATCGGCATCCGGCTGACACTGAAGATCCAGCAGTGGCCCGAGAACCTCAAGGCCGCGCAGGCGGGCGACTACCAGATGTGGCCCGTCGCCTCGACGGCCGCCTCGCCCGACGGCCAGGAGGCGCTGCAGCGCTTCTACGGCCCGGCCGCCGGCACGCAGAACCTGCCGCGCTTTCGCAACGCCCGCTTCGACGCGCTGTACGACCGCATGCAGGCCCTGCCCGACGGGCCCGAGCGCGAGGCGCTGTTCAAGGAAGCCAAGCGCATCACCGTGGCCTTCATGCCCTACAAGGTGCATGTCCACCGCATCGTGACCGACATCCAGCAGTCGACGATGCGCGGCTTCTACCGGCCGCTGTTCTGGCTGGACTTCTGGCAGTTCGTCGACATCGAGCCCGCCGCACCGTCCGTCCGCTGATTTCCGCGGCCGCATCCCATCAAATCGACAGGCTGTCGCATCGAGCCGACCGGCACGCGTTCTGCCGTTAGGCTACTTCCCATCAACACCGAAAGGAGCCCGACAATGAACGACGCCGAAGAACTCAACAAGCTGGCCGACCTGCACGCTCGCGGCGTGCTCAGCGACGAAGAGTTCGCCAAGGCCAAGGCCCGCGTGCTGGCCGGCAGCGCCACCCACCACACCGGCTCGGCCGGCCCCAACGTCGGCGCCGTCAACGGCCTGCGCCGCGCGCGGGTGGACCGCTGGCTGGGCGGCGTCTGCGGCGGCATCGCCCGCGCGACGGGGCTGGACTCCTGGGTCTGGCGCCTGATCTTCACGGTGCTCTTCCTGGCCTTCGGCAGCGGCGTCCTGCTCTACATCCTGCTGTGGATCTTCGTGCCGGAGGAGTGAGCACAGCGCCTGCGGCCGCCCACCCGGGGCCGCGCGCTTCGCTAACAATGCGGGGCGATCCGCACGCACCGCTGCCCCGCATGCCCGCACACCGCCCGCCACGCGCCACGCGTCGCTCCCCGGCAGCGCCCGCCGCTGCCAGCGACGCCGCCGAGCTGCGCGCCCCCAGCGCCTGGCTGCTGATGCTCGAAGGCCGCGCGCCGTGGGAATACGCGGCCTTGCTCGCCGCGCTGCCCTGGATGAAGAAGCTGCCCCAGGGTGACGGCCACCCGGTGCTGGTGTTCCCCGGCCTGGGCGCCAACGACCTGACGACGGCGCCACTGCGCGCGCTGCTGGACTCGCTGGGCTACGCCACGCAACCCTGGCAGCAGGGGTTCAACTTCGGCCCCCGCGCCGGTGTGCTGGAACAGGCCCGGGCTCACCTCGTCGACCTGCACCGCCGCCACCACCGCAAGGTCAGCCTCGTGGGCTGGAGCCTGGGTGGCCTCTACGCGCGCGAGCTGGCCAAGGCATGCCCGGAGCTCACGCGCTGCGTCGTCACGCTGGGCACGCCGTTCACCGGCCACCCGCGCGCCACCAATGCCTGGCGCTTCTTCGAGCTGGTCAGCGGCCAGACCCTGGCCGACCACCACGAACTGCTGGCCCAGATGCGCACCCCACCGCCCGTGCCGACGACGTCCATCTATTCCCGCACCGACGGAGTCGTCGCCTGGCGCTGCAGCGTCAACGAGCCGTCACCGCTGGCCGAGAACATCGAGGTCCAGGCCAGCCACATCGGCCTGGGCGTGAGCCCCGTGGCGCTGTATGCGCTGGCCGACCGCCTCGCGCAGCCGCAAGGCCAGTGGGCGCCCTTTGAACCCAAAGGGGCGCGGCGCTGGTTCTACAAGACGACCGCGTGATACGCGTGACGCGCGTCACCCCTGACCCGACTGAGCAGTAACCCCATGCCCACCGACGCCGACGAGAACTTCTACGCGCGTGCCGACCAGCACATCCACCTCTCCAACGATCAGCTGGCCGACGAGCCGGGCCGCGGCAAGGTGAGTGCCTCCATGCTTTTCGCGGCGTCGCGGTTCAATGCGTGGGTCAGCGCCTGCGGTTTCCAGTCCGGCGAGCAGATGGCGCAGGCACGGGAGGAGACGCTCGCCTATTTCGTCGAGCAGTACCGCCTCATGCTGGAAGAACACCTCGACGACTACATCGCGAACTTCGACCGCCACATGGCCCCCGCGCAGCCCTGATCAGACGATGCCCTGGACCTTTGCCCACCCGGCAGCCATCCTGCCGCTGCGCCCGCTGTGCCCCCGTTGGCTATCACTGCCCGGCCTGATCCTCGGCGCGATGGCGCCCGACCTGAGCTACTACATCGGCATGCACGGCGCGTGGTCGGCGTTCTGCCACACGCTCACCGGCGTCCTCATCGCCTGCCTGCCCGTCTGTCTGCTGATGCTGACGCTGCTGCAGCGCCTGGCGCAGCCGCTGACCGTGCTGCTGCCCGAGCCGCACCGCGCCCTCGTGCGCGAGCAGTTGCGGCCACCCGCACGGGCAGCCTGGGTGAACCTGGCCGTGGCCGTGCTGTCCATCCTGCTGGGTGCCGCCACGCATGTGCTGTGGGACTCCTTCACGCACCAGGGCCGCTGGGGCGCCGAGCTGCTGCCCGACCTGGACGACTCGCAGCCGCAGCTCGCCCACCTGCTGCAGCACCTGAGCAGCCTGGTCGGCGTGGTCGCCCTCGTCATCGCCTACCGGCGCACGCTGCGCACGCGCCCGCTGGCCCCGGCTGGCGCGGCGCACGGCGGCCGCCTGCGGCTGCTGCTGGCCTGCCTGGCGACGGCGCTCGTCGTCGGCGCTACCTGCGCCTACCTGCTGACGCCACCGTCGCTGCCGGCCTACCCCACGCACCTCGTCGTGCGCACGGTCGTCTGGAGCACCAGTTGCTTCGCCACGCTGTTCGCCATCGCCAGCCTGGCCTGGTGGCGCCGCCGTGGTGACCGCTGAGCCCTTGGCCGCGCGCGGGCCGCGGTTCTCGCGGTAAGGTATCGGCTTCAACCGGAATTGACGATGCAACACCACACCCTCGCCGCCGAAGACAAGGCCCCCAAGAAGGACGCTCCCGAGAAGCACGAAGAACAGCTGCTGTTCAAGGGGCGCTATGTGATGGTCTTCGGCGAGATCGACGACAAGATGGCGCTGGCCACCTGCCGCCGCCTGCTGGCGCTGGCGCAGGAGTCCGACGCGCCGATCACGCTGCTGATCTCGTCGCCCGGCGGCCACGTGGAGAGCGGCGACGCCATCCACGACATGATCCGCTTCGTGCGCGCGCCGGTGAACATCGTCGGCACGGGCTGGGTGGCCAGCGCGGGCACGCACATCTACCTGGCCGCCCCCAAGGAACGCCGCTTCGCGCTGCCCAACACGCGCTTCATGATCCACCAGCCGGCCGGCGGCGCCGGTGGCCAGGCCAGCGACATCGCCATCCAGGCCAAGGAAATCATCCGCACGCGCGAGCGCATCGCCGCCGTCATCGCGCGCGAGACCGGCCAGCCGCTGTCGCGCGTGGCCGTCGACATCGAGCGCGATTTCTGGATGAGCACCGACGAAGCCATCGCCTACGGGCTGGTCTCGCGCGTCATCGAGCGCCAGGCCGAGCTCGACTGACCCGGCCTCGATGCAGGCCAGCGCCAACGGCGTCCGCCTCGAAGTCGACCTCCACGGCCCCACCGACGGGGCCCCGCTGCTGATGGTCATGGGCCTGGGCATGCAGCTCACGGCCTGGCCCGATGGCCTGGTGGACGCGCTGGCGGCCCAAGGCTTTCGCGTCATCCGCTTCGACAACCGCGACATCGGCCTGTCCCAGCCCTTCGACGAGCTGGGCGTGCCCAGCGTGCCGATGGCGGCGCTGCTGCACACGCTGCATCTGCCGGTCAAGGCGCCCTACACGCTGGCCGACCTGGCGCGCGACGCCGTCGGCGTGCTCGACGCGCTGGGCATCGCCCGCGCCCATGTCTGCGGCGCGTCCATGGGCGGCATGGTGGCCCAGCACCTGGGCTTCACACACGGCGACCGGCTCAGCAGCCTGACGCTGATGATGACCAGCAGCGGCGCACGCCACGTGCCGCGCGAGAGCTGGCAGGTGCGCAAGCTGCTGATGTCGCGCCCACGGCGCGGCGCCACGCCGGCACAGACGCTGGACAACCTCCTCGACCATTTCGTCGCGCTGTACGGCGTCATCGGCAGCCCCGCCTATCCGGCGCCGGCCGAGGCGCTGCGCGAGCGCATCGCGCAGAGCGTGCAGCGCTCCTTCCGCCCACAGGCCGTGGCGCGCCAAATGGTCGCCATCGCGGCCGACACCCATCGCGCCGAGCGCCTGCCGCACATCACGGCGCCCACGCTGGTCCTGCACGGTGAAGGCGACTCGCTGATTCCGGTTGCGGCGGCACACGACCTGGCCGCCCGCATTCCCGGCGCCACGCTGGACACCCTCCCCGGCTGGGGCCACGACCTGCCCGAGGCGCTGTGGCCGCGCCTGGCCAGTGCCATCGCCGCGAACGCGGCCCGGGCGGCCTGAACCTAGGCTGAGCGTCAGCGCTGCGCGTCGGCCAGCGACGCGATGGTCTGGTAAGCCTGCAAGGCTTCGTCGAGCTGAGGCCCGCCCTCCAGCATGGCCTTCTTCAATGCCAGCTGAGCGTCGTCGGTCTGCTGCTCCTGCTCCGACACGGTGCCGTCGTGGTTGACGTCGGCCGACACATGGACGATGCCGGTGGCGACCTTGGCCGTGTCCTGCGACGCCGCCGCGCGGACGCCCGCCGCCGACACCGACACCACATTGGACACCGCCTCGGCCACAGCCCGGCGCGCCGGCTCGGGTGCCGGCGTGGCACCCGCAGCAGGCGTGGTCAGCGGTGGTGTGGCGGGAATCAACATGAGGGGATTTCGCGGGCTCGTTCCTGCTTGTCGGCCGCAGCGCGCCAGACTTGAGCGCTTTCTTCGCCGGCCGCCACGCTGCCAGCCACCGCTCAGCGTGCCGACGTCGCCTTGCCGAGCTGGTCGACCGACTCGTAGGTCTTGACCGCCGCCTCTGCCTCGGCGCTGCGGCTGGTGCCGGCCTGGCTTTGCGCCTTCTGCGCGGCCAGCTTGGCATCGTAGGCCGCCTGCTCCTTGGCCGACACCTGGCCGTCCTCGTTAGTGTCGGCGGGCTCGTAGGTCTTGGCGGTGCTGCTGGCACTGCTGGCCGCGCCGCCCGACGTGGCGCCACCGGCGGCCGCCGCCTGAGCCTGCCCGCCCTGGGCCTTGGCCACCGGGGCGCCACCGCCCTGAGCCGCACCGGGCGGGGCGCCCTTGGGTTCGGCGGCCTTGAACTCGTCCAGCGTGACCTGGCCGTCACCATCGCCGTCCATCTTGGCCAGCACGTCCTCGGCGCTCGGTGCCGACTGGCCGGCCGCGTCCGCCTGCCTGGCGCCCTCGGCGGAAATCTTGACGACGGCCGCCTGCAGGTCATCGACCGTCAGATAGCCCTTGCCGCCGGTGTCCAGTGTCTTGAAGACTTGCTCGGCATCCGGCTTGGCGGCCTGGGGGGCCGACGAACTGCTGGACGCGGCGCTGGTGTTGACGGCAGTGATCATGGGCGGCTCCCGGTGTGGTCTCCAGGTTTTCGGCCGGTGCGGGGCGCGCTGAACCGGCTTTACCTGCTTGACACATGCCGCACGGTTTCAGTGCCCGGCGGTGCCTGCGCGCGCCTCGGCCTTGATCTCGACCGCCGTGCGCTTGCCGTCTTCACCCTCGACCGTCAGCGTCAGGGGCACGATCTCGCCGGCCTTGATCGGCGCCTTCAGGCCCATCAGCATGACGTGATAGCTGCCCGGCTTCAACGCCACGGCCTGACCGGCGGGCAGCGGCAGCGCATCGACGGCGCGCATCTTCATGACGCCGTCGTCCATCTTCATCTCGTGGATCTCGACCATGCCCGCCACGGGCGACGCGGCCGCCACCACCTTGACCGCCTTGGCCGACGTCAACTGCATGAACGCGCCCGTGGCCTTCTGCGGCGCCACAGTGGCCCTCACCCAGGGGTCGTCGACCTTGACCTGGGCCTGGGCGGCGAACGAGACGAGCAAGGCTGCAGCAACGAAGAAATGGCGCATGGTGGTGGTGTGAAAACTCAATGAACTCCGAACTCTACCCATCGCCTGACCGTGCGGCGCCCTCGCGCCCCGCCGATCGCCACGGCGGTGCTCGCCCGTCATGGCGAGGTCAAGTCGATGCCGAGCATCGTGCCGAGCTTGAACGTGAGCAACAGCAAAACCACCGCCAGCACCACGAAAGCGGCCACCAACTTGGCGCACGCGCGCAGCACGGCGCGCTGCTTCTCCGTGCCGTACTTCTTCCCTTGGTCGTAGTGCCACTTGACGGCGAGGTACATGCCGATGCTCAGCACGCTGACCTTGAACACGATGAAGACTGCGGGGACCCATTCCATGATTTCTGAGCACTTCCAAGCTGGTCGCTGATCCTGCCTCAACCGATCAACGACATCACGCGGCGGCGTCCGCGCTGAGCGGCGCACTGCCGAGGCAAGAACGGCGCAACGCCGAGCATCGGCCGCCACGCCAGCAGCCGTGCGCGAGCACCTGTTCAAGCCAGCACTGTGCGCCGCTCAGCACCAGAAATACAGACTCAGTTCTGCATAAAAGAACCGGATCAGACGGGGCGGCTTGACCATCACTGTCCACGTGTACTATCGTACTAGTACACATTGGCAGCTTGCATGGACCCGACCCACTTCGTCCACATCAACACCGGCTCCACCGAGCCCATCTACCGCCAGCTCATCGAGCAGGTGAAGCGGCGTGTGGCGGCCGGGCAGCTGAAGGCGGGCGACGAGATTCCGTCGGTGCGCGAGCTGGCGCAGGCGCTGGCCGTGCACCCGATGACCGTCTCCAAGGCCTATTCGCAGCTGGAGAGCGACGGCGTGCTGGAGCGCCGCCGCGGCCTGTCCATGGTGGTGGCGGCCCAGCACCAGCAGGCGCAACCCACCGCCGACCGGGTGGAACTGCTGCGCCCCACGCTGGAGAAGGCCGCGGCTGAAGCGCGCCAGCTGCAGCTGTCCAAGGCCCAGGCCGTCGCCCTGTTCAAGACCATCCTCGACGAGAACGCGCCATGACTCATTTCCCGCACACGGATTCCGCCACCGCCGAGCTGACGGGCGTGCGCCTGTCCTACCCCAAGGGGCCGCTCGTGCTGGATGGGCTGGACTGGCAGTTGCAGCCCGGCCAGGTCGTCGGCCTGCTGGGCCGCAATGGCGCCGGCAAGACGACGCTGCTGGAAGCGCTGCTGGGCCTGCGCGAGACCGACGCCGGCCAGGTGCGCCTATTCGGCCAGGAGGCGCTGAAGCCCGACGATGCCACGCGTGCCCGCATCGGCTACGTGCCCCAGCACAGCGACCTGTTCGAGGCGTTCACGCCGGCCCAGCTGCTGGCCTATTTCCGCAGCTTCTACCCGCGCTGGAACCAGGCCAAGGTCGACGGGCTGATGTCGCGCTGGGACATCCGGCCCGATCAACCCATCCGCAAGCTCTCGGGCGGCCAGAAGCAGCGCCTGTCCATCATCCGCGCGCTGGCCCACGAGCCCGACCTGCTGGTGCTGGACGAGCCGGTCGCCAGCCTGGACCCGGCCGGCCGGCGCGACTTCCTGCGCGAGCTGGTGGGCCAGGTGATGGACCGCGGCGCCACGGTGGTGTTCTCCACGCACATCCTGTCCGACCTGGAACGCGTGGCCTTCAACGTGGCCTTCCTCAACGGTGGCCGTATCGCGCTGCAGGCGCCGCTGGACGAGTTGCTGGACCAGGTGCGCGCCTTCACCGGCAGCGTCACGGAGATGGCCACGCTGATGGCCCGGTTGGGCGCGCAGCCACTCAAGCGCACGCCGCTGGGGGCCGGCCGCGAACGCGTGCTGGCGCGGCTGCCGGCCGAGGCCGCGGTGCCGGCCGGCGTGGCGGTTGAGCGCGTGAACCTCGATGACCTGTTCACGGAGCTGACCTGATGAACGCCGTACAGCTCGCGCAGATCGCCCTCGCGCCGTGGCGCCAGCGCGATCGCGACTCGCCCTGGGGCCGGCGCCTGATCGCCGCCTTGCTGGCGTTGGGTGCGATCGCGGCGGTGATCTTCCTGCCGCCCGCCGCGAAATGGCGGGCGGTGCCGTGCCTCATGATCCTGGTGCTGATGGGGGGGTGGATGGCGCTGGGCGCCAACCTGCAGGAACAAAACCACCCCACCGCCGCGCACTGCGTGCCCGGCCACCTGGCTGCGTTGCGCCGCGCGGCGCTGCTGTGCTGGGCCGGCTGCACCGCGCTCGTTTCGCTGCTGTTGTGGCTCATCATTCCGGGCACCTCGCACGGGGCCCTGATCCTGTTGGGCACCAGCGCCGTTGCCACGTTCCTGCTGTGGTCGACACGGCTGTGGTGGCTATGCCTGCTGCTGCTGTTCACGTGGCAGCCACTGCTGCTGTGGGCAGCCGAGCCACTGGCGCCCTTGGGGCGCGCCATCGCCGCGCTGTGGCAGGCCAACACGGCGGGCATGCTGCTGCTGAGCTTGCTGGCGCAAGGCTGGATCGTCGCCAGCGCCTTTGCGGGCGGGGGCGCTCGCCACCAGTCGCGCTACACACGGCAATCGATCATGCGCAATGCCATGCGGATGCGGGCCCAGGGTGGCCAGGTTCCGGCAGCCGCTGCGTGGGGTAATCAACTGGCGTGGATCTTCCGGCCGTTCGAGCGCCTGTTCCAGGCGTGGCAGCAACGCCTGGTGGCCCGTGCAGACAACAGCAACCTGCACAACGTCATGGCGCGCGCCGCCATCGTGTTGCATGGCCAGCAGCACTGGCTGAAGCTGGTGATGGGCATTGCCGCCATGGTGGGGCTGGCGCTCCTGGCGTTCATCGGCTTCTGGCTGGTCTACCGATTCGACATGGCCGCCATGCTGGTGGCCGGGAGTTTCGGCATCGGCATGGCCATCGCCAACATCGGCCTCAACCCCGCCTTTGCCCTGCCCACGGCGCTGTGGCACAGCCGCCGTGAGCAGGCGCTGCTGCGCCTGTTGCCGGGCATGCCGCAGGGCGAAGCGCTGAACCGCGCCGTGGCGCGGCTGCAATGGCGCAACTTCCTCGCGGCCTGGCTGCTGTGCGAGCTGGCCCTGGCGGCCCTGGCGGCCTGCAGTGACAAGAGCCTGATGCTCTACCTACCCTTGGCCGCGCTGCCTTGCGCCGCGCTCTCGCTGACGCGCCGGCCGGCCACCATGCGGCCGGTCACGCCAATGACAGTCGTCGTGCCGGTCTTCGCCAGCATGGCGCTCTGGGGTGGACTGCTTGTGCTGGTGCAGCTGCTGGGCGTACCGCCGTGGCTGGTAGCCGCCACCGTGGTCATCGTGTCAGCCCTGCTGCTGGCCTGGCGCTGGCGCCGGCTGGTGGCCGCGCCGGTGGCGCTGCCCGCCGGGCGGCTGGGCTGATCCCGGCCTCGGCCCACTGCGCCAGTGGCGTCAGCGATGGCTGACTCCAGTTGGGCAGAGGCTTGCCCTACACGCCAACGACGATCCGAACGCGCCGAAATCGACGGCGCCATCCTGCAAAGCCCGCGCCGCTGAGCTGGGCGGGGGTTTTATATCGGCAGCTCTGTGAAGTAGCGGCCGCCATGGAAGATCAGCGGCTGCGCGCCGGGCCGCGACGTGCAGCGCTCCACCTCGCCGACGAAGATGACGTGGTCACCTTCCTCGTAACGGCTGCGATTGGCGCACTCGAACACGGCCACCGCGCCGTCCAGCACCGGCGCGCCACCCGCCCCCTCGCGCCAGGCCACGCCGGCGAAGCGGTCGATGTCGCGCGTCGCGAAGCGCTGGGCCAGCTCCTTCTGGTCGGCCGCCAGGATGTTGATCGCGTAGTGCGACCCATGTGTGAAGGTCGGCAGCGACCCCGCGCGCCGCGCCAGGCTCCACAGCACCAGCGGCGGCTCCAGCGACACGGAGTTGAAGGAGTTGGCCGTCAGGCCGACGAGGCCGCCATCCGCCGAGCGCACGGTGATGATCGTCACGCCGGTGGCAAACATGCCGAGGGCGGCCCGGAATTGCTGGCTGTCCATGTCAGGGGCAGGAGACGGGTTCATTGCATCATTGTCGCCAGTCCTACGAGTCCAGGCGCCGCGCCATCGCACAATGCCGCCATGCATGCCGACGACTTCCTGGTCCGCGACAACCTCCACTTCACCCACCCGCCGCAACGCATGTTCGGCGCCTGTGCCGACTGCGCCGCCGGCCGCTGCGCGCCCGCGCGGCCGGCTCGCCGCCTGTTCACGGGCCTGCTGGCAGCGTCCGGCGCCACCGCGCTGCTGCCCGCCTGGGCACGCGAAGGCGTGGACGTGGGCCCCAAGAGCAAGTTCACCGGCTTCGTGTCGGCCGAGCAGCTGGAAAAGGCCGGCGGCCAGCAGTACGCCCAGATGCTGCAACAGGCCGCCCAGCAGCGCGGGCTGGCGCCGATGCAGCACCCGCAACTGCAACGCCTGCGCTACATCGCCCAGCGCATCATTCCCTACAGCTACGAGTGGAACGACCGGGCGCGTCAGTGGAAATGGGAGGTCAACCTGCTGGGCGACGCGCAGCTGAACGCCTTCTGCATCCCCGGCGGCAAGATCGCCTTCTATTACGGCATCCTCGACAAGCTCAAGCTGGAAGACGACGAGGTCGCTGCCATCATGGGCCACGAGGTCGCGCATGCGCTGCGCGAACACGCGCGCGAGCGCGTCGGCAAAAACACCGTGACCAACGGCGTCATCGAGCTGGGCTCGGCGCTGCTGGGCCTGGGCAACCTGGGCCGCGGCCTGGCCGGGCTCGGCGGGCAGCTGCTGACGCTGCGCTTCAGCCGGGAAGACGAGACCGAGGCCGACCTCGTGGGCATCGAGCTGGCAGCCCGCGCCGGCTATGACCCGGCCGCCGCCGTGCGTCTGTGGGAGAAGATGATGGCCGCGAACAAGGGCGCGCCGCCGCAATGGCTGTCCACCCACCCGGCCAGCGGCACCCGCATCCGGGACATCCAGGCCAACCTGCCGCTCGTCAGCGGCCTGTATGCCCGCGCGGCAAAGCCGGACCAACGCTTCCCCATCGCGCCGCCGATGAAATCAGCCAGCTGAAGCGCCGGCCGCCACGCCGGGATTTGCGGCGCGCTACCAGCGCGCCGGCAGCGTCTTGAGCCGCTGGTATTCCCCGGCCGCCACGCGCCGCAGATAGCCGCCCTGCTCCAGGTCCTTGACCAGCTTGGACACCATTTCCCGCGAACAGCCCAGCCGCTGCGCCATGCCCTGGTGGGTCAGCGCGAGCAACTGGCCTTCGCAGGTGGACTCGTCGACGAGGTTCTTCAACCGGCCGTAAACGTCGTTCAGCGCCAGCTGCTTGGTCGACAGCGTCGCGGCACGGGCACGCCGGATGACCTTGGTCAACAGCTCGAAGGCGAACTCGGGGTGCTCGCTGATGTGCGTCAGCAGGCTGGCCCGCGTGACCATGACGAGCCGGCTGCCCGCTTCGGTGATGACGCTGGCCGACCTCGGCCCGCCGTCCAGGCTCATCTCGCCGACATACTCGCCCGGGCCGTAGACACCGTAGGTGATCTCGCGACCACGTGCGTCGCTGCTGTAGGCGCGCAGTGAGCCGGCCAGCACGAGGTAGAGGTTGTCGCCAACCGAGCCTTCCTCGATCAGCACGACGCCCTTGCGATAGCTGCGGGCGATCCCGCGTGCGGCCAGCAGCCGCAGCGAGGTGGGCAGGGACAGAAGTTCGTTGTCGAGAGAGTCGTCAGCCATCCACACAGCGCGCCGGGCGTTAGGCCCGGCCGCGTGGCTGAATGTTAAGGCCCCTCGTCCTGTGCCAATTCGTGGTAGGGGCGTCGGGCCCGGCCATCGGTTCACCGGCACGTCAGTTCACCAGCTTGGCCACCGGCCGCAGCGACGACACCAGCGGCGGCAGCAGGGCCAGCTGGCGCATCAGTTCGCCGATGCTGTCGGCGCCGCTCTTCGCGCGGATGCTCTGGATCTGGCTGCGCACCGTGGAGATGGCCACACCCTGGCGCTGGGCGACTTCGGCGGGCTTGACGCCGTTGGACAGCGCCTTGAGCACCTCCGTCTCGGCCGGCGTGAGCTGATAGCGCAACGCGAACCATTGCGCGGCCAGATCGCCACACAGCTGGCGGCGCTCCAGAATCAGCAACACAGCCGCCTGGCTGACGTCGCGGTTCAGCGGCACGACAACCACGTTGGCGCGGCCACAGTCAGCCCGCTCGTCGCCCAGGCGCAACAGGCAGCGCCGGCCGCTGGCCTCCGCGCCCTCCAGCGCCTCGGCCAGCGGCACGGCATCGGTGAGCAGCCGGGCGCGCAGATGCGTGCCGACGAGCTCCAGCGGGTGGTTGTCGCCAAGTGACGCGCGAGCGGCGTTGTTGGTATGCAGCACGCGGCCCGCGCCGTTGAGCAGCACGACGCCGTGGTCGAGCTCCTCCAGCACCAACCCCATCCACTGTGTGGATAGGGATGCCGCCTGGCGCCGCTCTTCGCGGCGACCCGTCACCTGACCCGGTTGAACAAACTCATTCATCCACATGGCAGTGCTCCTCGGCCCACACCTGCGAGCCATTTCCCTAAAGCGTAGGAGAGCATGTTTGCGATTTGGCGTAAATGTTGCTGAATGTGTTTGTGAACGAATTACCCGCCCGCGTCATCCCGAAAAAACGTTTCGACAAACTAGGGATTGCGGCGGAGCTGACCTGACGGCGCGTGCACAAGCGCACGTGCGCATGAGCTCATGACGGAAGAATCGTTGGCATTCCTGTCATCCCTCGTCAGACTGGCGGCGTTGCTCCTCCCACCACCACTGCCGTTGTCCGCCGATGTGCGAACTCTTCGCCCTCAACAGCCGCCTCCCGGCCGCCGCCAACTTCTCGTTGCGGGGCTTTGCCGCCCGGGGGGGCCGCACGGCTGACCATGTCGACGGCTGGGGCGTCGCCTTCCACGACGGCGAGCGCTGCGAGGTGGTCGTCGAGGACCGCCCGGCCGCCGAGTCCGACCTGGCCTCGCACTACGGCCGCCACCCGGTGCAGGCCGGCAACATCATTGCCCATGTGCGCAAGGCCACGCAGGGCGTGCGCTCGGTGGAGAACTGCCACCCGTTTCGCCGCAGCTGGGGCGGGCGCACCTGGGTGTTCGCACACAACGGCGACCTCAAGGACTTCCAGCCCGGGTTGACGGGCGCCTTCACGCCGGCCGGCCAGACCGACAGCGAACGCGCGTTCTGCTGGCTGATGCAGCGCCTGCAGCTGCGCTTCGGGACCAACCTGCCCGACTGGCCGGAGCTGGCGGCCACGCTGACGCCCTGGCTGCACGAGATCGCCGAGCACGGCCGCTTCAACATGCTGCTGACCGACGGCCGCGCGCTGCTGGCGCACGCCTCCACGCGGCTGCACTGGCTGCGCCGCCAGCCGCCGTTCGGCCACGTGCGGCTGCGCGATGGTGACCTCAGCGTCGACCTCGCCACGCTGAACGGCCCGCTGGACTGCATGACGCTGGTGGCCACCGAGCCGCTCACGCACGACGAGGCCTGGCAGGCCTTCCTGCCCGGCGAGGTGCGCGTGTTCGAGCGCGGCGATTGCGTGTTTCTGCGCGAAGGCCTCGCGGCCCAGGCGGCGGCCTGACCGGTTCGCGCAACGCGCGGCTGACCCTAGCGAAACAACTGGTCGGACTTCGCGCCGCCGGCCGGCACAATGCGGGCCAGGGCCTCGGGAGGAGCGGTGCCAGCAGGCACCGGCCGGAGCCGCATCGCCAAGAACGGCCGCGCGCCGACACCCGCCATGACCGACCTGCAAGTCGCCGCGCGTCAGCTGCGCACGGCCATCCAATCCGCCACCACCGGCCTGGTCGGCCGCGAACCGCTGGCCGAGCTCATCGTGCTGGCCGCCGTCGCGCAGGAACACCTGCTGGTGGTGGGCCCGCCGGGCACGGGCAAGAGCGCCGTCGTGCGCCGGGTTGCGCATGCGCTGGGCGGGCGCTATTTCGAATACCTGCTCGGCCGCTTCACCGAGCCCTCCGAACTGTTCGGTCCCGTGGACCTGCGCAAGCTGCGCGATGGCACGGTGGAGACCGACGTCACCGGCATGCTGCCGGAGGCGGAAGTGGCTTTCCTGGACGAGGTCTTCCTCGGCTCCACGGCCATCCTGAACACGCTGCTGGGCGTGCTCAACGAACGGCGCTTCCGGCGTGGGCACACGCAGCTGCACTGCCCGCTGCGCGTCTGCGTGGGGGCCGCCAACGCGCTGCCCGACGACGAGGCGCTCGCCGCCTTCGCCGACCGCTTCCTGCTGCATGCCTTCGTCGAGCCGGTGCCCGATGAACAGCTCGAGGCGCTGCTGCAGGGCGGCTGGCGCTCGGACTTCGCGACCGTGGCAGACGGCAGCGCGCTGACCCACCTGGACCTGCTGGGCCGGCACCTGCGCGACGTGCAGATGGACGCCGTGCGCCCCGCGCTGGCCGATGCACTTCGCCAGTTGCGCGCAGCCGGCATCCGCCTGTCGGACCGCCGCATCGTCAAGGCGCAGCGCCTGGTGGCCGCCGCCACCGTGCTGGCCGGGCGCCTGCAGGCCGGGCCGGCAGACCTGTGGCCGCTGCTGTATGCGCTGCCCACGCAGGCCGCGCAGCAGCAGGCGCGCCAGGCGCTGAAGGACGTGTTCGCGCTGGCCGAGCATCCGCACCTGCACCACGCCGTCGAAGAAGCCACGCTGCAGCCGCGCTCGCGCCTGGCCCGGCTGACCGAGGCGGCGCAGGCCTGGCTGAGCGCGCCCGACGCCGACGGCCCCGGCGCCGAGGCGGTGCTGCGCGAGATCGACGCCAATTTCGCCCCCGAGCAGTTGCCGGCCGAGCTGGCCGCGCTGCGCAGCCGCCTGGCCGCCGGCCTCGCCGCCACGCACGACGCGCTGCCGACATGAGCTGGCGCTGGCAAGCCGCCGTCTCGGCGCCGGCACCGCGGGCGGCCGTGGCCGTCGGCGCCGTCACGACAAGCCTGCTCGCCCGCCTGGCCGGCCTGCCGTCGGCCCAGCGCGAAACGCTGCAGCTCGTCGCCGCGCCGGGCTGGCTGGTGGTGCTCGGCGCGGCGGACGACCTGCCCTGGGTCGAAGGCGTGCGCTACGCCGCGCCCAGCCCGCAGGCGCCCGCGCTGTGGCTGCCCACCCACGCCGAACCCGACCTGGCGCACGACCTGGTCGACCGCGGGCTGCGCCGCCAGCATGGCCGCCAGCCGCTGCTGCTATGGCCCGACCCGGCCGCCGCGCTGCCGCTGGACCGCCCGCAGATCGCCAGCGACTCGGCGCTGCAAGGCCTGCGATGACGCCCGTCGATCTGCCGCTGCCGCTGCAGCCCTGGCGCCCCTGGCTGGGCTGGTTCGAGCCGGCGCTGGCCGACGCGCTGGGCGAGCTGGTGCGCCGGCTGTCGGAGCTGGTCGGGCCTGCGCCGGCCACCGGCGGCCGCGGTGCGCTGGAGCCCGACGGCCTGGGCGACCTGCGCCTGCGCGGGCCCTACGAACGACTGCTGGCCAGCGAATGGCTGCTGGCCGAGGAGCTGCCCGACGAATTCCTGCGCCGCGCGGTGGCGACGGAACACCTGTTCCTGGCGCCGCAACTGCGGGCCATGCCGTCGGACCGCCTCGTGGTCGCCATCTTCGACGCCGGCCCCCTGCAACTCGGTGCGCCACGCCTGGGCCATCTGGCCGCCTGGGTGCTGCTGGCGCGCCGCGCGGCCGACCTCGGCGGGCGCCTGCGCTGGGGCGTGCTGCAGTCCCCCGGCGAGCTGCACGACGCCGAGAACCCCGCGCAGCTGCGCCAGCTGCTGAAGGCCCGCCGCCTGGCCCCGGTGGACGACGCCCACGAGGCCGACTGGCGGCGCAGCCTCGCCCCGGGGCCTGAGTCGCCCCTGGGCATGGCGGAGGTGGAGACCTGGTGGATCGGTGCGCCGCAACCGCAGGCCACGACGGCGCGCGGCGAGCGCCGCCTGACGCTGCGCCGCACGCTGACCGACGACGGGCTCGCCGTGCAGCTCGCCACGGCCACCACCTCGCGCAGCGCCCGACTGCCGCTGCCGCCCGGCGAGGTCAGCGCCCCGCTGCTGCGCGGCGACTTCGAGCAGCGCGCGCCCGCCCTGCACGCCCCGATGCGACCGGACGCACGGCTGCGCCTGGCGCTGAACCGCCCGCCGCTGTTCAGCCGCAAGGGCACGCACGTCGGCGTGCCGGCGCTGGAGGGCCACGCCATGCTGGTGTTCAAGTTGCGGGCGCCCGGCCAGGGGCGGCCGAAATGGCGCCGGCAGGAATGGTCGGCAGCGCGCCCGCTCGTCGCGGCCCAGCTCAACGAGGGCCAGGCCTTCGGCGTCGGGCTGGACGCCCAGCAGCTGCACTTCTGGCAGCTGCCGCGCTTTGCCCCGCGCGCCCGCCCGCCGGTCGACGAGTTCGAGCCGGCCGTGTCCGCCGGCCGCTGGCTGCCGCTGGCCCTGCTGACCAGCGCCCAGCACGCGCGCGCGGGCCTGCGTCATCGACCGGCGCGGCCGCCTGATCTGCTGGGGGCCCGACACCGGGCCCGAGGGACCGGCGCGCATGCTGGACGAAGCGGTCATCGGCATGACCCGGCTCGACGTGGATCGGCTGGTCTACGCCGTCTTCGCCGGCAACGGCCTGTGGCTGCGCGAGCTCACGGCCAACGGCGTGCAGACACCGATGCGCCGCCGCCTGTGCCGGCTGGACTCGCCGCAGGCGCGGGTACTGTTCGCGCAACGCCCGCGGCTGTCGCCCCCCCGGCTGGGCGCGCTGGCCGTGCTGCGGCGCCAGGCGGCGCAGGAGGCCTGGCTGCTGTTGTCGAGCGCGCACGCGCTGACCAGCTTGCACGACCCCGACGGCGTCGTCGAGCGCGAGGTGGTGCTGCCCCCTGGCGAGCGCGCGCTGGGCCTCCTCAGCCAGGGCGACCAACCACCCGCGCTGATCGTGCAGGGCAGCAGCGCCCGGCTGCTGTACCGCGACCTGCCGGACCGACGCGAGGTGCTGATCGAGCTGCCCGACAAGATCGCGCAATGCAGCGTCTGCCCGGACTCCGGCCGCGTGGCGCTGCTGACGCAGTCGCGCCAGCTCATCGTGCTGGACGGCGCCACCGGCACACGGCTGCTGACCGTGCACGACACCGCCGGGGAGGCTACGCATGACTGAGCACGACAGCCTGACGGCGCCCGCCGACGTCGCCCACCCGACGCTGTCGGGCCGGCGCCTCGTGGCCGCGCTGTGGTGGCCGGCGGCCTGGCTGCCCGAGGCCGCCCGGCGGCGCCAGGTGCTGGCCCATTGGGCGGCCGGCGCAACACTGCACCGCTTTGCCGACGGCGACCTGCAGAGCCTGCCCGTGCCACGGCCGCTGGACTGCGACCGGCTGCGCGCATGGCCGCTGCAGCGCACGGCCGGCGCACTGTGCAGCGCGGCCCTGCAACCCGCCGACCTGGCCGGCCGGCCGACGGCCGATGTCTGGCTGGCCGAGGGCGGCCGGCTGCGCGCGCTGCACCTGCGCGACGCCGACGTCGTGGACCCGGCGGACTGGCTGGACGCGGACATCCCGCTGATCACGCCGCTGGACCTGAGCCTGCCCGAACCGCCGCGCCAGCTGGTGGCCGAGGCGCGGCCGCTGCACGACATCCTCGGCCCCGGCGTGCCGCGCGCCCCATCGCCCGAGGCACAGCGGTTGATGCAGGCCCTGCAGGCCACACGACCGGCGGCCGGCACCACGCCCCCGGCACCGGCCACCACGCCGCGCGGATGGCGGCCGGGCCGCAGCAGCGGCGTGATGTTGGCCCTGCTCGCCGGTGCCGCGTTGCTGGCGCTGATCGCCGGGCTCGGCAGCGGCGGCGGTGGCTGGGGCACGGTGCTGCTCTTGGGCGCGGCCGGCTACCTGCTGACGCCAGCGGGCGGCAAGCGCGGGTCGGGCCAGGCGGCCAGCCCCGGCGCGGCCACCGCCGCCTCAACGGCAGCGGCCCCCGGGCTGCGGGCGCGCCGGCCGCTGGGCCGGCTCGTGCCGCCGCGGTGGCGCCAGTGGGCCGCGCGGCTGTCGCTGACCACCGGGCTGGCACGCCTGCTCGGCGCGCAGCACGCGGCCTATATGCGCCGCATGCTCGCGATGTTCGACGAAGGCCGGCTCGACGACGCGCTGCGCCACGCCGTGCCGCTCGGCGGGAACGGGCAATCGCTGGGCCAGTCCTTCGGCCGGCTGGGGCCGCGCAGCGACCTGCAGCTGGGCGACGGCGTCGGCGCGCGCGCGTCGGTCGACTTCGGGCCCGAGCTGGAACGCCATCTGCGCACGCTCTACCGCCGCGCCGCCCAGCAACTGGAGGCCGCCGGCCGCCTCGACGAGGCGGTGTTCGTGCTGGCCGAGCTGATGCAGCTGCGCCAGGAAGCGCTGGACCTGCTGGAGCGCCACGGCCGCGCCGCCGATGCCGCCGAACTCGCCTTCCGCTGGGACCTGCCGGCCGCGCAGATCGTGCGGCTGTACGCGGTGGCCGGTGACTGGCGGCGCGCCGTGCTCGTGGCGCGGCGCGACAACGCCTTCGCCGCCGCCGTCGACCTGCTGCAATCCCGCTGGCCCGATGCCGCCGCGCAGCTGCGCTCGGCCTGGGCCCAGGCGCTGACGGCCCGCGGCTGCTGGCTGGAGGCCGTGCAGGTGCTGTGGCCGCTGGCGGCCGAACGCGGGCAGGCGCTGGCCTGGCTGGACACGGCCAGTGCGGCCGGTGGCGCGGTGGCGGTGCGCGCCCTGGCCTGGCGCGCCCACGGTTGGCCCGACACGCTCCCGGCCCACGAAGCGCTCGCCGAGGCCCTGCAGACCGACGCCGGCCTGGCCGCCGAGCGCCAGGCGCTGATCGACGAACTGCTGCGCCTGCCCAAGCCCGTCAGTCCGGCCACGCGCCGGCTGGCCACCCTGATGGCCGGCCCGACGCTGGCCGATGCGTTGAGCGGCAGCGCCGGCGGGCGGGACCTCGCCCAGCTGCGCGCGCTGGTGGAGCTGGCGGGCGACGCCGCGCTGTCCGCCGACCTGCCCACGCTCAAGGCCGGCGCCTTGCCGGCACCACGCCCGCTGCAGCAGGCCAAGGAGGCCGTGCACTGCGAACTGCCGCCCGGCGGGCTGCAGGCCGTGCTCGACGCCGTGCCACTGCCCGACGGCGAGCTGCTGCTGGCGCTGGGCGAGAGCGGCGCCGTGCGGCTGGATGCGCGAGGCCGGCGGCTGGCCCACTTTGCCGCGCCGGCGCACCAGCTGGTGCCGGCCGACGGCGGCGGCAGCGCGCTGGCACTGGCGCGGCGCGACGACGCCTGGCGCGTGAGCCGGCTGGACATCACCAGCGGCCGCTGGACCGACCTGGGCATGCACCGGCTCGACGCCTTCGCCCACCGCTTCGACGGCACCGGCTGGACCGTGGCCACCGGCCGCCGCGTGGATGTGCTGGACGTGCAATCACCCCAGCTGCGCGACGTGCTGTGGCGCGTGGCCGACCTGCCCGGCCCCGTGCTGCAGATCGAGCGCGACGACAGCAAGGAGTACTGGTGGCTGGGCCCGCCGACGCCCGACGCGCACGCGCAGCAGTGGATCTACCTGCACGCCGGGCGGCGCCTGCTGTCGCGGCTGGAGGCGCCGCCGTCGACCCCGCCCGCGCTGACGCGCGGCATGGTGGCCGGGCACGGCCTCGTGGACCTGCTGCTGGCGCAGCCGGCCGACGCCCGGGCGCGGGTGCACCTGCGCCACGTCGCGTCGGAAGGCGGGCTGCAGGGCGAGGGCATCGTGCTGGAAGGTGCCGAGGTCAAGGCGGCGGCGCAGGACTGGCTGCTCATGGCGCGCTTCGACGGCGAGCACGACCTGCTGGAGCTGGCGCACTGGCAGACCGGCCGCTTGCATGCGCGCTGGCATTGGCCCGAGGCCGACGCGCCGGTGGCGCGCTTTCACGATGGCCGCTGGCTGCTGACCGATGCGCGCGGCCGTGTGGCCGTGCTGGACACCGCCACCGGCCACCAGCAGCGGGCGTCGGCCTGAGCCCCATCAGGCCGAATGCAGCCGCGTGGCGGCGCGCGGCGCCGGGCTCGCGGCGCGCCGCTGGATGCCCGTCAAAAGCGCCAGGCCGGGCACGCGGCGCAGCACGGCATAGGCCGCGGCGCAGACGGCCAGCGTGAGCACGATCAGCAGCAGCGCCTCCAGCCCCCACGGCAGCGCCAGCGGCTTCAGGGCCTGCGTCAGCACCACGATGACGCTCTGGTGCAGGATATAGAGGCAGAACACCGCCGCGCCGGCCTGGCGCAGCCACGGCGTCTCGCGCGGGAAGGCGCGCTGCGCCCAGCCGCAGGCGGCAACGATGGACCACCAGGCCTGCGACGCACGCAACGCGCGGGCCGCGGCCAGCAAGGCGTCGGGCGGCGTGTCCACGGCATAGCGGCTGTTGAAGGCCAGCATCACCGCCCAACCGGCCAGCGCCAGGCTCAATGCCCACCAGCGCAGCCGCAGAGCGGCCGGCCACAGGCCTTGCGCCAGCGGCGTGCGGCTGGCCCAGCCGACCGCGAACACGAGGCCGTACTGCAGGTGGTTGTAGAGGTCGTTCGTCAGGTCGTGCGTGCTGGGCCAGTGCGGCATGACGAAGACGCGCAGCAGTGCCAGTGGCACGGCGGGCAGCAGCAGCCAGGCCCAGGCGGGCAGCGCGAGCGCGCGCGGCCGCAGGCGCAGTGACGCCAGCACCGCACCGACGACGGCGTAAAGCCACAGATAGGGCAGGAACCACAGGTGATTCCACGTCGGCACGTCCAGGCAGTCGTTGCCACGGCAGTATTTGCCACCGTGCAGATAGGCCCACCAGAAGTCGAGGTAGCCACCGTCGCCCGGCAACTGCACCGGCGCCTTGGTCAGCACCTCGAAGTAGGCCTGTGGCGGGACGATGACGGCCATGCCGAACAGCAGGGGCAGCAGCAGGCGCGACGAGCGGTCCTTCAGCGTGCCGAGCACGCCGCGCTTGGCGAACAGGCCATGGCAGGCCGCGCCGGCGATCAGGAACAGCAGGCTCAGCCGCCACGGCGAGCTGAGCTGCATGAAGGGCTCCAGCGCGTCGCTGGCGGCGGGGCTCTTCACATGCCAGTCCCAGGTCACGTAGTACATGCCCACGTGGTACGGGATCAGCAGCGCGAAGGCGGCGACGCGCAGGCCGTCGAGGAAGGCCAGGCGGGGGGTGGCGGTGGTGTTCATGGCCGCCAGCTTCGCGGGCCGGCCGGCGCGGCGCGAGGGCGCTGGGGCGAATGGTCAGGCCGGCGGGGCGAATGCATCCAGCGCCGCGCGGTAGCCGCGCGACACGCGCAGCACCTCGCCGCCGCCCAGCGTCAGCAGCGCCTCGCCGCTGGCCAGGCGTTCGATGCGCTGCACGTGCGCCGGGTTGACGGCGTGGCTGCGGTGCACGCGCAGGAAACGTGCGGCCCAGCCGGGGCGGGCCAGCGCGTCGGCCAGCGTGGCGCGCTCCAGCAGGGTGCGCGGCGGCAGGTGCAGCTCGATGTAGTTGTCGGCCGCCGACAGCCACTGCACGTCGGCGAGCCGCACGCGCTCGCCGCCCACCCACCACTCGCCGACCGGCGCCGCCGGGCGCGCCAGCTGCTCGCGCACGCGCGCCAGCGCGGCGGCCAGGCGCTCGGGCAGGTAGGGCTTGAGCAGATAGTCCAGCGCCGCCAGCTCGAAGGCCTGCAGCGCGTGCTCGGCATGCGCGGTGGAGAACACGATGCTGCGCACGCCACGCTCGCGCAGCGCGGCGGCCAGCTGCACGCCGTTGCCGCCGGGCATCTCGATGTCCAGCAGCGCGACGTCGGGCGGCACGGGCTGGGCGCTCACCAGGGTCAGCGCGGTGGGTGCGTCAGGCGCCTCCAGCAGCTCGGCGACATCGGCCTCGGCCGACAGCAGCCGGCGCAGCCGGGCGCGCGCGGCGGGCTCGTCGTCGACGATCAGCACGCGCATGGCAGCTCCACGCGCAAGCGCATGCCCGCGCCCTCGGGGCCGAAGGCGACCGACGCCGCCGCGCCGTAACGCGCCGCCAGCCGCTCGCGCAGGTTGCGCAGGCCCAGGCCGCCCTCGGCGTCGGGCGGGGCGGCCGGCACGGGCGTGTCGCCATGGTTGCTGACGGTCAGCACGAGCCGCCCGCCCACTGCGTGCGCGCACACCTCCACCGTCACGCGGCCACGGTGGCGGGCAACGTCGTGCTTCACCGCGTTCTCGACCGGCGCCAGCAGCAGCAGCGCCGGCAGACGGCAGCCGAGCGCCGCGTCGCCCGCGTCGATCTGCACGACCAGCCGCTCCGGCCCGAAGCGCGCCTGCATCAGCGCGAGGAAGGGCTGCACCAGCGCCAGTTCCTCGCGCACCGTGTGCTCCACGCGCTGCTGCGCGGCCAGCGTCTGGCGCAGCAGGTCGGCCAGCTGGCACAGCAGGCGGTCGGCACGCGGCACGTCCTCGTACATGACCGAGGAGATCAGGTTCAGCGTGTTGAACAGGAAATGCGGCTGCACCTGGTCGGCCAGCCGCGCCAGGCGCTCCTCGGCCAGCTCGCGGCGTGCGCGCTCCAGCTCCTGCACACGCGCCCGCGCCGCCTGCGCCAGCCACACCCCGCGCGAGATGAAGCAGAAGCTGATGTAGCTGACCGCGTCCTTGCCGCCCTCGAAGACGAGCAGGCTGGTCACGGCGTCGGGGTGGTAGGCCACGCCCACGAGGCGGTAGACGAGCAGGCGCAGGCCGAACATGCCGGCGATGTGGAGCAGGCTGAAGGCCGGCAGCGCCAGCGCGTGCACGGCCAGCTGGCGCTGCCACGGCATGCCGCTCAGTCGCCCGACCAGCGCATGCAAGCCGAGCACCAGCAGACCGGTCACGCCGATCGAGCTGAATTCCCACAGGAACGGCTCCCATAAGCGCTTGCCGCCGCTCAGGCGGTAGCCCTCAAGGGCCGAGGCGCTGAGCAGCAGCGCGACGACGACCAGCAGGGCGAGATAAGGCAGGCGCCAGCGACGCGGCAGGACGGACATGGGTGGGCAGCGTAGCGGAGCTTGCAGTCGCTGCGCTCGCCACTCGCCCCGCCGGGGCTGCCGTTCGCCCCGGCGCGCTCGTCAGCGCCCGGTGCGCGGCTTGCGGTCGCTCGCGGCGCGCTCGCCACCGCTGACCAGCGCACCGCGGCGTTGGGCATCGAGGCCCGGCGTGGCGCGCAGGTCGGTGTCGACCTGGCCCTGCTTCAGGTCGGCGGCGGCGCGGCGCATCTGCGGGTCGGGCGTGGCGGCGGTGGCGGTCGTCTGCTGGTCGCGGTCGTGTGGCAGCGACGGCCCCTGCGGGCGCGACGCGTCACCCGCAGGCAGGCTCGAAGCGCCGCGGCGCGACGGGCGGGAGGTCTCGACAGGCTTCATGGCGTCTCCTCTTGACGGCGATGGCGGCCCAGTGGGCGCAGCAGCCGTGGGCGCGGCTGTCGTCCCGCGACGCCCGCGCCTGTCGGCGGGGGCCGCCCGGGCCGTCGCGGCGCGGCGTCCTACAGGCGGCGCCGTCCACGTCCGGGCGGCGGGGCCGCGGCGAGCAACGAGCATGGCCCGTCATGCCGCAAACCCTGCCCTTCACCTCAGCCGCCCCGCCCGCCACCGCAGCGGCGACGTCGCGCGCCCGCTGGGAAGGCGAAGGCCGGCAATGGCGGCTGGTGCTGGCCGGCGACTGGGCGGGCGAAGGCGACTCGCTGCCCGCGCCGCCCGCCGCGCTCACCGTCGCCCCCGGCACCCAGGTGGCGCTGGACACGTCGGGCCTCTCGCACTGGCGCCCGCCGTTCGCCGCGCTGCTGTGGCAGGCACTGGCGCCGCTGGCACGCGGCGGCGTGGCGCTGGAGTTGTCGGGCCTGCCGGCGGCGCTGCGGCCCTTGCTGGCACTGAGCCTGCCGCCGTCCACGGCAGCGCCGGCCTCGGCGCCGGCCAAAGCCGTGGCGGCGCCGGCTGCCGCGAGCCCGACCGCCGTGCCCGAGTGGCGCCGCACCATCGAGTTTGTCGGCGACCTGCTGGCGGCGCTGGGCCGGCTGCTGCGCGGCCGCACGGCCATGCGGCGCAGCGACTGGCTGTGGCAGATCGAGCAGACCGGCCCGCGCAGCCTGCCCATCGTGCTGCTGGTCAGCGCGCTGGTGGGGCTGATCGTGGCCTACATGGGCGCGCAGCAGCTGCAGCGCTTCGGCGCGCAGAGCTTCATCGCCAACCTGGTCACCATCGGCGTCGTGCGCGAGATCGCCGCGCTGGTGGTCGGCATCGTGCTGGCTGGCCGTGTGGGCGCCGCGTTCGCAGCGCAGATCGGCAGCATGCGTGCGGGCGAGGAGATCGATGCGCTGACCACGCTGGGCGTGGACCCGGTGGAGCACCTGGTGCTGCCGCGCATGCTGGCGCTGCTGGTGACCGGGCCGCTGCTGACGCTGTGCGCGGCCGTGGCCGGCCTCGGCGTGGGGCTGGCGGTGGCCGTGGGCCTGTACGACGTGCCGCCCATGGCCTACCTGGCGACGACGCGCGAGGCGCTGGCCGGCTGGGACCTGGCGGTCGGGCTCATCAAGGGCAGCGTGTACGCCGTGCTCGTGGCGCTGGCGGGTTGCCGGCAGGGGCTGAACGCGGGCCGCAGCGCCCAGGCCGTGGGCGAGGCCACGACGGCCGCCGTGGTGCAGGCCATCGTGTGGATGGTGGTGGCCGCCTCGCTGCTGACCGTCATCTTCCAGCGGCTGGGTCTATGAGCCCCCCGCCCCACGCAAACCTTGGTCGGCCCCCCGAGGGGTCGGCGATGCCCGCGGCGTCAAGCCGCGAGCACAGCGCCAGCGCGGGCCGGCTGGGGAGCGGCCCGGCGCCTGGCCCGCACGACGCGGAGGTGCTGATGCGCGTGCAGGGCCTGAGCCTGCACGCCGGTGGCCGCGAGCTGCAGCGCGACCTGAGCTTCGACGTGCGCGCCGGCGAGGTGCTGGCCATCTGCGGCGCCAGCGGCTGCGGCAAGAGCACGCTGCTGCGCCACATGATCGGGCTGCAGACGCCGCAGACCGGCCGCGTCACCTGGGTCGCCGGCGGCGAGCCGCGCGACGTGCACGGCGACGACCCGCCGCGCCGCGAGATCGGCGTGGCCTTCCAGGCCGGCGCGCTGTGGAGCAGCATGACCGTGGGCGAGAACGTGATGCTGCCGCTGGAGCTGTACGCCGACCTCGACGAGGCGCAGCGCGAACAGCAGGCCCGCTTCAAGCTCGCACTGGCCGGCTTGCCCGACCCGGCCACCTTCGACGCCGAACCGGCATCGCTGTCGGGCGGCATGAGAAAGCGCGCCGCCATCGCGCGCGCGCTGGTGCTGGACCCGCCGCTGCTGTGCCTGGACGAGCCCTCCGCCGGGCTGGATCCGCTGACCTCTGCGCGGCTGGACGACCTGCTGCTGCGGCTCAAGCACGAGGTCGGCACGGCCATCGTGCTGGTCACGCACGAGCTGGACAGCCTGTTCGCCGTGGCCGACCGGCTGCTGTTCCTGGACGTCGACGCCGGCACCGCCACGGCGCTCGGCCCGCCCGCCGAGCTGCGCGACCACGGCCCCGCGGCCGTGCGTGAGTTCCTGACCCGCGGCCGCCCGCCGGCCGCACATCCTTCGGAGGAGACGGCATGACGCGTCGCCGTGCCAACCCGTTCGCCATCGGCGCCTTTGTCGTCGCCGGCCTCGCCGTGCTCGCGGTGGCCCTCATCGCGCTGCCCGGGCAGCACTGGTTCAAGCAGCCCGAACGGGTGGTGATGTTCTTCTCGGGCTCGGTGTTCGGGCTGCAAAAAGGCGCACCGGTGGTGTTCCGCGGCGTGCGCATCGGCGACGTGACGGACATCAGCGTGCACTACGACAGCAAGAGCGACACCTTCGCCATCCCGGTGCTGGCGCAGCTGGACGCCGAAGCCGTGCGCGGCCTGGACGGGCGGCGCGGCAACGGCGACATCGGCCACGCCCTGCCGCAGCTCATCCAGCGCGGCCTGACCGCGCAGCTGGGCACGCAGAGCCTGCTGACCGGCCAGCTCTACGTGGACCTGGACTTCCGTACCAAACCGCCCGGCCGCACGCATGGCGGCTACACGGGTGACGCGACCGAGATCCCGACCAGCGCCACCGCTTTCCAGGCCCTGAAGGACCAGCTGGAGAGCGTGGACCTGAAGAAGATCGTCGACGACCTCAGCGGCATCGCCAACGCGGCGCGCACGCTGATCACGGCGCCGGAGCTCAAGCAGGGCATGAAGGACTTCGCCGCCACCGCGACGCATGCGCGCAGCCTGGCCGCGCAGCTGGACCGCCGCGCCGGCCCGCTGACGCGCGGCGCCGAATCGGCGCTGGCGAGCGTGGACCGCGCGGGCGACAAGGTGTCCGGCGCCGCCGACAAGCTCGACCAAGGTGCCGACCGGGCCAGCGCCCTGCTCGACCCGCAAGGCCCCGCCGTGCGCGACCTGCAGCGCTCGCTGAACGAGCTGGCCCAGGCCAGCGCCTCGCTGCGCGAGGCCGCCGATGGCGATGGCCCCCTGCTGCAGCAAACCGAGCGCACGATGCAAGAGCTGTCGCAGGCCGCCCGCGCGCTGCGCGGCCTGGCGCGCTCGCTGGATGCCCAGCCGCAGCAGCTGCTGCTGGGCCGCCAGCCCGACGTCGCCGCGCCGGCCCCCGTCTCTCCACCCGTTGCGGAGCCCGCCCGATGAACCACCCAACCAGGGAGCTGCGCCGCCGCGATGCGGTCTTTCTGCTCGCCGCGGCCGCGCTGGCCGGCTGCGCGTCGCGCAGCGCGCCGCCACGCCGCCTCTATGGCCTGACGGGCCTGCCCGAGCTGCCCCCGGGCCACGCGCCGGGCCGCGACCAACGCGCCTGGGTGCTGAGCCCGCAGGTGGCGCTGCCCGACCTGCTGGACCGCGATGAGATCCTCGTCGCCGAAGGCAGCGCGGGCCTGCGCCCGCTGCCCGAGGCTCGCTGGGCCGAGCCGCTGCGGGACGCACTGCCGCGCCTGCTGGCGCAAGACCTCTGGCGCCTGCGCCAGCCCTATGCGGTCACGCTGGGCAAGCCGCAGGCACCGCAGGGTGAGTCACTGCGGTTGGTGGTGCAGGTGGATGACTGGCTGGCCCGGCCGGACGGCGCCGGCCTGCGGCTGCAGCTGCGCGCCCGCTGGCACTGGCTGCCCTTGCAGGCCCCGGCCGGCACCGAGCTGCCGCTGCCCGGCGCGGCGGAACTCGCCGTGCCCTGCGGCGCGCAGGCCGATGCGGTGGCCGACGCCTACCGCCGCAGCGTGACGCTGCTGGCGGCGCGCATCGTCGCCGCCAGTTAGCTGGCGGCGGCCGTCAGCCGGGCCGCGAAGGCCTTGTGCACGGCCAGCAGCGAGGTGGCGCGGCTGGTCTGCACCTGGATCAGCGCATCCTGCGCGGCCAGGCGCTCCTGCTCGGCGCTGAGCAGCGCGTAGAAGTCGGTCACGCCGGCCTCGTAGCGCTTCAGGGCCAGGTCGCGGGCACGCTGGGTGGCCTCGGCCGCGGTGGCCTGGGCGGCCGCCTGCTGCTCGATCTCGCGCAGCGTGGACAGGCTGCCCTGCGCGTCCTGCAGCGCGGTCAGCTGCGCCTGCTCGGCGGCCGCGACGGCGGCGTCGAAGCCGGCACGCGCCGCACGTTCCTCGGCCGCCCGCGCGCCGAAGTCCAGGAAGTTCCAGTTCAGCGCGGCGGCGATGCTGTGGATCTGCGTGCCGCTCTTGAACAGGTCGCCGGCCGCACCGGCGCTCCAGCCGATCTGGCCGGTCAGGCCCAGGCTGGGCCAGCGCGCGGCCCAGGCCACATGGGCGCGGGACGCGGCGGCCTGTGCGCGCAGCGCCGCGGCCTTCACATCGGGGCGGGCGGCCAGCAGGCCGGCCGGGTTGGGCAGCGCGCCGAGGCTGACGAGACGCGGCTCCGGCATCGGCGGCAGGGGGTCGCTGTCGGCACGGTCGCAGTCGGCCGGCGGCTGGCCGCGCAGCACGTCGAGCTGCAGGCGCACCAGGCAGGCGGCATTGCGCAGCGCCGGCACGCTGGCCGTGGTCTGCGCGACGAGCGCCTCGGCGCGGGCCTGGTCGACGGCCGTGCCGCGACCGGCGCCGACACGGGCCTTCACCAGGTCCAGCAGCTGGTTCTGCACGACCAGCGTCTCCTTGGCCAGCTTCAGGCGGTGGCCCAGGCCGATGAGCTGGGCCTGCAGGTTCAGCGCCGTGCCGGCCAGGCTGAGCTGGGCGGCGTCGCGGTCCAGTTCGGCGCTCTGGGCGTCATAGCCGGCCGCCCGCGCGTTGGCCGACGCGCGGCCCCACAGGTCGACCTCCCACTGCGCCGTGGCGGTGGCGCTGTAGGCGTTGAAGTTGACGTATTGGCCCGCGTCGTTGGCCGCGCGCTGGCGGCTGGCGCTGGCGCCGGCGCCCACGGTGGGCAGGCGTTGCGCGCCGGCGGCATCAGCCAGCGCCTGGGCCTGCTTGAGCCGCGCGGCGGCGGCGCGCAGGTCGCGGTTGTTGGCCAGCACCTCGTCGACGACGCGTTGCAGCTGCGTGCTGTCGACGAAGGCCGCCGTCATCTGCGCCGCGCCGGTGGCGGCGCCGTCAGCGGCGGGCAATTGCGCGAACGTCTCGGGCGCGAGGTTCTGCGGCCCCTGCGAGAGACCCGGTGCGGCACAGCCGGCCAGCACGGCAGCGGCGGCCAGGAGGGACAGTCGGGCTTTCATTTCAGTGGCCCTCCTTCGGGGTCGGCGGGGCGTCTTCATCGACGCCGGGGTGGAAGGCATGGGCCGAGGCGTCGATCTGTGCCTTCAGCGCGGCCGCGCGGGCACGGCGCTTCTCGGTGCCCTTGCGCAGCAGGCTGTAGAACACCGGCGTCAGGAAGATGCCGAAGAAGGTCACGCCCAGCATGCCGGCGAACACGGCGATGCCCATGGCGCGGCGCATCTCGCTGCCGGCGCCGGAGCCCAGGATCAGCGGCACGACGCCGGCGCAGAACGCGATGGACGTCATGAGGATGGGGCGCAGCCGCAGGCGGCAGGCCTCGATGACGGCATCGGCCACCGAGCGGCCGTGCTCCTCCAGCTCCTTGGCGAACTCCACGATCAGGATGGCGTTCTTGCACGCCAGCCCCACCAGCACGACCAGCGCCACCTGCGTGAAGATGTTCAGGTCACCGGACTGCATGAACGGCGGGAAGTGCGAGATCCACACGCCGAACAGCGCCGACAGGATGCACATCGGCACGATCAGGATGATGGCCAGCGGCAGGCTCCAGCTTTCGTACTGCGCGGCCAGCACCAGCACCACCAGCAGCACCGAGAACGCCAGCACCGCGGCCAGCGTCGGCACCTGGATGTTGAGTCCTGGCACCGTGACGCTGCGGGTCAGGCGGTCCTGGTAGCTGAGGTCGGTGAACTCGTAGCCGAAGCCACGCGGCAGCGTCTTCAGGATGTTCTCGATCTCGGCCTCGGCCTGGCCCGACGAGAAGCCGGGCTTGGGCGCACCGTTGATGTCGGCACTGGGGAAGCCGTTGTAGCGCGTCACGCGCGTCGGGCCGAAGGTGGGCTCCACGCTCATCAGCGAGCCCAGCGGCACCATCTCGCCGGCGTCGTTGCGGGTCTTGAGCTGCACCACGTCGTCGGCCTTGGCGCGGAAGGGCGCGTCGGCCTGCACGATGACCTGGTAGGTCTTGCCGAACTTGGTGAAGTCGTTGACGTACAGCGAGCCGAGGTTGATCTGCAGCGTGTCGTAGATGGAGGCCAGCGGCACGCCCATCTGCTTGGCCTTCACGCGGTCGACGTTGGCGAACAGCTGCGGCACGTTGATGTCGTAGTTGGAGTACGGCGTGCCGATGCTGGTGCCCGGGTTGCCGTAGATCTGGCCCAGCGCGCCCCAGGCGGCGCCGTACAGCGCCTGTTCGCCCTGGCTGCTGCGGTCCTGCACCTGGATCTTGAAGCCACCGGCGATGCCGAGACCATCGACGGGCGGCGGCGGCACGACGAACATGCGCGCGCCCTGGATCTGCTGGATGGCACCGTTGACCTGGCCGAGGATGGCTTCCTTGCTCTTGTCACGCGAGGTGCGCTTGTCGAAGTCTTCCAGGCCGAAGAACACGATGCCTTCGTTGGGCGATGCCGAGAAGCCGGCGACCGACAGGCCGGGGAAGGCCACCGAGTCCTGGATGCCGGGCACCTTCAGCGCGATGGCGCTCATCTGGCGGATGACTTCCTCCGTGCGGTCCAGGCTGGAGCCGGCCGGCAGCTGGGCCACGCCGATCAGGTACTGCTTGTCCGGCGCGGGCACGAAGCCGCTGGGAATGCGCGTGAAGATCAGCGCCGTGGCGCCCAGCAGCAGCGCGTAGACGATCAGCGCCAGCGACTTGCGCTTGAGGATGCCCGTCACGCCGCGGCCGTAGTCTTCCGAGCGGCGGTGGAAGAAGCGGTTGAACCAGTGGAAGAACGGGCCGAACACCTTGTCCATGCCGCGCATCAGCGCGTCCTTGGGCGCGTCGTGCGGGCGCAGCAGGATGGCGGCGAGCGCGGGCGAGAGCGTCAGCGAGTTGAACGCCGAGATCACCGTCGAGATGGCGATGGTGACGGCGAACTGCTTGTAGAACTGGCCCGACAGGCCCGGCACGAGCGTCAGCGGGATGAACACGGCGCACAGCACCAGCGCGATGGCGATGATGGGCCCGGAGACCTCCTGCATGGCCTTGACGGTGGCGTTATGCGGCGTGAGCCCGTCCTGGATGTTGCGCTCGACGTTCTCGACCACCACGATGGCGTCGTCCACGACGATGCCGATGGCCAGCACGAGGCCGAACAGCGTCAGCGTGTTGATGGAGAAGCCCAGCGCCAGCAGCACGGCGAAGGTGCCGACGATGGACACCGGCACGGCCACCAGCGGGATGATGGAGGCACGCCAGGTCTGCAGGAAGACGATGACGACCAGCACCACCAGCGCGATGGCCTCGAACAGCGTGTGCACGACCTTCTCGATGGAGCTCTGCACGAAGCGCGTCGGGTCATAGACGATGGCGTAGTCCACGCCCGCCGGGAAGCTGGGCTTCAGGCGCTCCATCGTCTTGCGCACGTTGTCCGAGATGGCCAGCGCGTTGGAACCGGGCGCCTGGAAGATGGCGATGGCCGCGGCTTCCTTGTTGTTCAGCAGGCTGCGCAGCGCGTAGGTGTTGGCGCTGATCTCGACGCGACCGATGTCCTTCACGCGGACGAAGGCGCCGGTCTTGGTGTCGGTGCGGACGATGATGTTGCCGAACTCTTCCTCGCTGGCCAGGCGGCCCTGGGCGTTGATGGCGAGCTGGAAGTCCGTGCCCTTGGGGGCCGGCGACGCGCCGACCACGCCGGCCGCGACCTGCGTGTTCTGCTCGCGGATGGCACCGACCACCTCGGACGCCGTCATGCCGCGCGCGGCGAGCTTTTGCGGGTCCAGCCAGATGCGCATCGCGTAGTCGCCCGCGCCGAAGCTCAGCACCGAGCCCATGCCGGGCACGCGCAGCAGGTCGTCGCGCACGTTCAGCGTGCCGTAGTTGCGAAGGTAGAGCGCGTCGCGCGAGTTGTCCGGGCTGACGAGGTGGACCACCATCGTCAGGTTGGACGACGCCTTCTCGGTCGTCACACCGATGGTGCGCACGATCTCGGGCAGGCGCGGCAGCGCGCGGTTGATGCGGTTCTGCACGGCCGTCTCGGCCGCCTCGGGGTGGGTGCCGATCTTGAACGTGACCGTCAGCGTCATGGCACCGTCGCCGGTGGCCTGGCTCTCGAAATAGAGCACGTTCTCGAGGCCGTTGATCTGCTCCTCGAGCGGTGTGGCCACCGTCTCGGAGATCACGCGCGGGTTGGCGCCGGGGTATTGGGCGCGCACGACGACCTGCGGCGGCGCGACCTCGGGGTACTCGGAGATCGGCAGCAGCGGGATGGCCAGCGCGCCGATCAGGAAGATGAACAGGGACAACACGGTCGCGAAACGCGGCCGGTCGATGAAGAAGCGTGAGATGTCCATGGCGGGGGCAGCCTTTGCTTACTTCGAGGCGGCGGGCGCCGGAGCGGCGGGCAGGGGCATGCCCTTGTCGTCCACCTTCAGCACCTGCGGCGTGACCGGCGCACCGGGGAAGGCGCGCAGCAGGCCGTCGACGATGACCAGCTCGCCCGGCTTCACGCCGTCGACGACGCGCATGCCGTCGATCAGCGCGCCCGGCGTGACGGGGCGCGGCTGCACGATGTTGTTGGCGCCGACGATGAGGATGACCTTGTGCGTCTGGTCGGTCGTGATCGCGCGGTCGGGCACGACGACGCCGGTGTAGCTGTCGCTGCCACCCAGCTTCACGCGGGCATACAGGCCGGGCGTGAACTGACCCGACTTGTTGTCGAACACGGCGCGCGCGCGGATGGACGCGGTGGCCGGGTTCAGCCGGTTGTCGACGAAGTCCAGCTTGCCCGCGTGCGGGTAGCCCTGCTCGTTGGACAGACCCATCTGCACGACGGCCGTCGAGGGCTTGGCCGCGCGCATGTACTTCAGGTAGGTGGCTTCGCTGGCATCGAAGTAGGCGTAGACCCGGTCGCTGGAGACCAGCGTGGTCAGCACCGCGTCACCCACGCCCACCAGGTTGCCCGGCGTGACGTTGGCGCGCGACGTGCGGCCGCTGACGGGCGCGGTCACGTTGGCGTACTCGACGTTCAGGCGCGCCTGCACCAGCGCGGCCTCGGCGGCCTTCTGGTTGGCCTCGGCGCTGCGCAGCGTGGCGCGCAGCTGGTCGACTTCCTGCTGGCTCACCGCGTTGACGCTGACCAGCTTCTCGGAGCGGCCGAGGTCGGCACGGGCCAGCTCGGCCTGCGTCTTCAGCGCCGCCACCTGGGCTTCGGCGCGCGCCACCTCGGCGCGGAAGGCGCGCGAATCGATCGTGAACAGCAGCTGACCCTTGCGGACGAATTCGCCCTCCGTGAACCGCACGGCCTCGATGGTGCCGGCGACGCGCGAGCGCACGTCGACGGTATCGGGCGCCTCCAGGCGCGCCGTGAATTCGTCGAATTCCTGGATCACGCGCTGGGTGGCCGGCGCCACCGACACGGGCGGCGGGCCGCCGGCGTGACCGCCGGGACCACCCTGCTGCTGGCCGCAGGCAGCCAGCAAAGCAACGACGAGGGATGACAGGGGCAGCGCCAGGCGGTTTGTTCTCATGAGGGGCTCCGAAGCAAGCGCGCGACTGTAAGCAAATCACAGTCCGCGCTGTAACCCTAAACCGTAAAACCCGTAGACACTGCTGACACCTCTTGTCATCAGTGCAGAACTGTGGGCAAGCATGTAAAAGCCGCGCGAAAAAAAGCCGCCCGGAGGCGGCTGGCTGGCGCGGCGGCCGCGCCCCAACACGGGGCGCAGCGATTCGCAGGCTCAATGGACGCCGTGCATCCACTTCTTCATCAGCCGCGTCATCAGCATCAGCACGAGGCCGGCGCCGATGGGGATGACCGTGAAGATCAGGAAGAAGGTCGACATCGAGTAGTGCGTGGACACCTCGTCGATGACCGCCCCGGTGGAGCCGGCGATCTTGTTGGCGATGGCGGTGTTCAGGAACCAGACGCCGAACATCAGCCCCAGCAGGCGCGTGGGCGCCAGCTTGGAGATGTACGACAGGCCGACCGGCGAGATGCACAGCTCGCCCATGGTGTGGAACAGATAGGCCAGCGACAGGTAGATCATGCTGATCTGCGCCGTCTTGGCGCCCTGCGGAATGCCCGACGCACCGTATGACAGCACCGCGAAGCCCAGGCCCAGCAGCACCAGGCCGACGCCGAACTTGACCGGGCCGGAGGGGTTCCAGTGCTTCTCCCAGACCCTGGAGAACATCGGCGCGAGCACAACGATGAAGAGGCTGTTCAGCACGTTGAACCAGGTGGCCGGCACCTCGGTCTGGTCCATGGCGAACTCGCGGCCCAGCATCCACAGGCTCAGGCCCCAGATGACGGCGAAGGCCAGCGCCAGCGACGCATTGGCCAGCGCGTACTGGCCGCCCGTGGAACGGTAGAGCTTGAACAGCAGCCAGGACAGGATGCCCGCCGGGATCAGCGTCATCGCGGTGTTGACGATCTTGAAGGCGAAGCCGGCGGTGCCGACCAGCGTGCGGTCGGTGTAGTCGGCCGCGAAGATGGTCATCGAGCCCCCGGCCTGCTCGAAGGCGAACCAGAAGAAGATCGTGAAGAACGAGAACACGACGATGGCCTTCAGCCGGTCGGCGACGACATGCTCGGGCGTGTCGTCCAGTTTCTCCTCGACAACCTTCTTGGCGGCGTCGATCTTGTCGCCGATGGTGCCAAACAGGCCCTGGCTGAGCCAGAACTGGATGGCGCCCAGGATCATGAACACGCCCGCCAGGCCGAAACCGAGGTTCCAGGAAATCTTCTCGCCGATGTAGCCGCACAGCGAGATGCCGAAGAAGGCGCCTGCGTTCACGCCCATGTAGAACAGCGTGTAGCCACCGTCACGCTGGCCCTCGTTGCCCGGGCCGTACAACTGGCCGACGATGGCCGAGATGTTGGGCTTGAACAGGCCCGTGCCCAGCACGACGAGGCCCAGGCCGGCGTAGAACATCGGCACCGTCTCCATGAACAGGGCGATGTGACCGGCCGCGATGATGAAGCCGCCCAGCAGCACCGAGCGGCGCGTGCCCAGCAGGCGGTCGGCGACAAAGCCGCCGAGGATGGGCGTCAGGTAGACCAGGCCGGTGTACCAGCCGTAGAGGTTGGTCGCGTCGGCCCGGCTCCAGCCCCAGCCGCCCTTGCTGGCTTCGGTCACCAGGAACAGCACGAGCAGCGCCCGCATGCCGTAGTAGGAGAACCGCTCCCACATCTCGGTGAAGAACAGGACGAACAGCTGGTTGGGCTGGCCGAGGATGGTGGCTGGCGCCGTGGTCGGTGCGGCCGAGGGAGAGGGAATCGTCACGTCATGCGTTCCAGGTGGACCCGATAGGGCGGGCTTGAGGCGGACGCACGCGGGAGGTAGCCCGCGCGCGAGGGCGGAATTGTCCTGCGCCGGTACGCAGTTTCCGGGCCAGCGCCCCCCGGGATTGCCCTGTGGTCAAGCGGTCAATCGCCCCATAGCAGTGCGCACCCGCCCCGCGGCGGCCCTCAGGCACCAGCTTGCGGCGCCGCCCGGTCAGAGCGTGAAGTCGTAGTCGATGGTCAGCGGCGCGTGGTCGCTGAACAACTGCCCGGTGTAGATGGCCTCGCTGCGGGCCAGCGCGGCCACACCTGGCGTGGCCAGGTGATAGTCCAGCCGCCACCCGACGTTGTTGGCGCGCGCGGCGCCGCGGTTGCTCCACCAGGTGTATTGCTCGGGCTTGTCGTTCAGCGTGCGGAACACGTCGACCAGCCCGCCGCCCGTCGTCGCATCGAACAGCCGCGTCAGCCACGCCCGTTCCTCGGGCAGGAAGCCGCTGTTCTTCTGGTTGCCACGCCAGTTCTTCAGGTCGATTTCCTTGTGCGCGATGTTCACATCGGCGACGAGGATGAACTCGCGCTCGGCCTTCAGCGCCTGCAGGTGCGGGAACACGGCGTCGAGAAAACGGTACTTCACGGCCTGGCGCTCCTCGCCGCTGGTGCCGCTCGGAAAGTAGACGCTGATGAGACTGAGCTTGCGGCCCGGCTTGTCGAAGCGCTTCTCGATCCAGCGCCCCTCGCTGTCGAATTCGGCGATGCCCAGGCCCGTGATGACGTCGCTGGGCGCTTCCTTCGTATAGAGGCCGACGCCCGAGTAGCCCTTCTTCTCGGCGTAATGGAAGTGGCCGTCGAGGCGGTCGCAGCGGCGGAACTTGTCTTCCACCACGTCCGCCTGCGCCTTGAGCTCCTGCACGCCCACGGCGTCGGCCTGCTGGCGCTCCAGCCACTCGAAGAAACCTTTGCTCGAGGCCGAGCGGATGCCGTTCAGATTCGCAGTGATGAAGCGCATGGGCGGAGGGCGGCAGGAAGCTGGGTTTTCCTCAGTATCGCAGTGCAGCAAACGTACAACAGACGCGGGTTGCCGGCAGGGTTGGCCGAGCGGACCGATCTTTACCATCCAGTAGCAATCAGCGGCATCCCCCTGCCGGCGTGTCTCCCGTTCGTCTACCCGCAACCCGAGGACTTTTCATGCCGATTCCCCGCATCTCGCCCACCCTGCTCGCGCTGGCGCTGAGCACGGCCTTCCCGACCGGCCTGGCCCTGGCGCAGGAGGCGCCGTCACCCGAGGCCAAGAAGGAGGTCAACCAGCTGCAGGCCGTCATCGTGACCGGCAGCCGCCGGGCCGAGAACCTGAAGGAGGTGCCGCTGTCGATCTCCGCGATCAAGTCGGAAGAGCTGGACACCTACAACGCCAGCGGCCAGGACATCCGCGCGCTGTCGGGCAAGGTGCCCAGCCTGAACATCGAGTCCGACTACGGCCGCACCTTCCCGCGCTTCTACGTGCGCGGCCTGGGCAACACCGACTTCGACATGAACGCCTCCCAGCCCGTGGGGCTGGTCTACGACGACGTCGTGCAGGAAAGCATCGCGCTCAAGGGCTTCCCGGTGTTCGACATGGCGCAGGTGGAGTTGCTGCGCGGCCCGCAGGGCACGCTCTTCGGCCGCAACTCGCCGGCCGGCGTCATGAAGTTCGACTCCGCCCGCCCGACCAAGCGGCTGGAGGGCTACGCCAACCTCGGCTTCGGCCGCTGGAGCGCGGTGAACCTGGAGACCGCCGTCAACGTGCCGGTCAACAGCGACCTGCAGCTGCGCGTGGCCGGCCTCGCGCAGCGCCAGAGCGACCGCGTGCACAACCCGCTGGCGGCCAGCGCCGGCGCGACCGCCGACCTCGAGGGCTACAACGACAAGGCGCTGCGCCTGCAGGCGCTCTACAAGAGCGGCCGTTTCGAAGGCCTCTTCAAGGTCCAGGCCCGCGACTACAAGGGCACGGCCACGACCTTCCGCGCCAACATCATCAAGAAGGGCAGCAACGACCTCGTCGACGGCTACGACGACGCCTACTACCCCACGGACGGCTACAACTCGCAGACGCTGAAGTCCGGCGAAGTCAGCGCGCGGCTGCGTTGGGACTTCGACGGCGTGTCGCTGTACTCCATCACCGCCCACGACCGCGCCAAGTTCTACAGCCGCGGCGACGTGGACGGCGGCTTCGGCGCGCCCTACGCCCCGCCGTCGGGCCCCGACTACGGCAGCCAGAAGGCCAACATCCCCTTCGACTCCCAGACCGCCGACGGCATCCCCTATCTGCGCCAGACGACGCAGGAATTCCGCCTGCAGTCCAACACCGGCGCGGCACTGCAGTGGATCGCCGGCCTCTACTACTTCAACGAGAAGCTGCAGGTGGACAGCTTCAACTACGACACCTTCGCCGCCGGCGATCCGCAGAACGGCTACGCCGTGCAGCACCAGGAAGCCAAGTCCTGGGCCGTGTTCGGCAACCTGAAGTACGCCGTCACACCCGACCTCAAGCTGACCGCCGGCCTGCGCTACACCGACGACAAGAAGGACTTCGACGCCTCACGCGTCAAGATGGGGACCTTCACCGCGCTGAACACCATCACCACCCACCCCAAGGCCACCAACTGGAGCTGGGACCTGGGCGCCAACTACAGCCTCGACAAGGCCACCAGCGTGTTCGCGCGCGTGGCCACCGGCTACCGGGCGCCGTCCATCCAGGGCCGCGTGCTGTTCGGCGACTCGATCTCGGTGGCGAACTCCGAGAAGGTGCTCTCCGTGGAGGCCGGCTTCAAGGCCGACCTGCTGGACAACACCGCGCGCATCAGCGGCACGGTGTTCAAGTACCGCGTGAAGGACATGCAGCTCACCGCCGGCTCCGGCGCCACCAACCAGAACCGTCTCGTCAACGCCGCCAAGGCGGAAGGCCAGGGTTTCGAGATCGATGCGCAGGCCATCATCGCGCGCGACTGGCGCACGACGCTGGGCTTCTCGTACAACGACACCGAGATCAAGGACGCCGGCCTGTTCGTCGCCCCCTGCGGCAATGGCTGCACGGTGCTCGACCCGGCCGGTCCGCTGGCCGGCACGGTCAGCATCAACGGCAATTCACTGCCGCGCGCGCCCAAGGTGGTGTGGAACTGGACGCTGAAGTACAGCACCGAGCTGGGCGCTGGCGAACTGACCGTGCTGACCGACTGGGCCTACAAGGACAAATACAACATGTTCCTGTACGAGGCGGCCGAGTACCGCGCCAAGTCGGCGCTGGAAGGCGGCCTGCGCGCGGGCTACGCCTGGAACAGCGGCAAGTACGAGGTGGCGGCCTACTCCCGCAACATCACCAACCACCGCCAGGTCATCGCGGCCATCGACTTCAACAACCTCACCGGCATCGTCAACGAGCCGCGCAGCTACGGCGTGCAGTTCAAGGCCTCGTTCTGAGCATTCGGGCCGGCTGCACGCCGGCCCTGCCCGAGACCAGCGTCAACACACCGCGGGCACGGCCGCCTTCTGGGGGTTCGGCTGGTTAGTTGCCCCCTAAAATCCAGGACCATGTCTGCCGCGCCTACCGACCTTCTCGCCCAGTCCTTTGTTGCGTTCGCCGTCGAGGCGGGTGTGCTGCGCTTCGGCGAGTTCAAGACCAAGGCCGGCCGGCTGAGCCCCTATTTCTTCAACGCCGGCCTGTTCGACGATGGCGCCAAGCTCGGCCGGCTCGCGGCCTTCTACGCGGAACGCCTGATCGCCTCCGGCCTGGCGTTCGACATGATCTTCGGCCCGGCCTACAAGGGCATCACGCTGGCCGCCGCCGTCGCCATGGAACTCGCCCGCCGCGGCCATAACGTCCCGTTCGCCTACAACCGCAAGGAAGCCAAGGACCACGGCGAAGGCGGCACGCTGGTGGGCGCGCCGGTGAAGGGCCGCGTGCTCATCATCGACGACGTCATCTCGGCCGGCACCTCGGTGCGCGAATCCATCCAGATGATCGAGGCCGCTGGCGCGACCCCCTGCGGCGTGTCCATTGCACTGGACCGTCAGGAAAAAGCAGCCGAAGGCGGCGTGGACAGCCCGCAGTCGGCCGTGCAGCAGGTGCAGCAGCGCTACGGCCTGCCGGTCGTGGCCATCGCCGGCCTCGCCGACCTGCTGGCCTATCTCGACGGCGCGCCCGAGCTCGCCGCCCACCGCCCGGCCGTACTGGCCTATCGTGAGCGCTATGGAGTCTGAACACCCGTGAAGCCTGCACTCCTCGTCACCGGACTGCTGTTGACCACCGCCTCCTGGGCCCAGGACGGGGCGCCGGCCAAGGGCATCTACAGCTGCACGACGGCCGATGGCCGCAGGCTGACCAGCGACCGCCCCATTGCCGAATGCGCCGCGCGCGAGCAGCGCATGCTCAACGCCGACGGCTCCCAGCGCGCCACGCTGCAGCCCTTCCTGAGCCCGGAGGAACGCGCCGCCAAGGACGCCGCCGAACGCCGCGCCGCCGCTGAACGCCTGGCGCAGCTGGACGCCGCGCGCCGCGACCGCACGCTGATGCTGCGCTACCCGAACGAAGCCGCCCACCAGCGTGCTCGCAGCGCCGCGCTGGACGACAGCAGCAAGGCCCTGCACCTGTCGGAGCGCCGCATCAAGGAACTCGGCGCCGACCGCAAGCCGCTGACCCAGGAGGCCGAGTTCTACAAGGGCAAGCCGCTGCCCGCGAAGCTGAAGCAGGCGCTGGACGCCAACGACGCCAGCGTCGAGGCCCAGCAGATGCTCATCGAGAACCAGAAGGCCGAGAGCGTGCGCATCAACGCGCGCTTCGACGCCGAGCTGGCACGGCTGCGCAAGCTGTGGGCCGGCGCGGCGCCGGGCTCCCTGCCACCGCTGGAAGAGCTGCCGCCCGCGCTCCCTACCCACACGCCCAAGCCGGGCGCCTCCAAGTAGCTTCAGGAAAACACGGGGCCAGCCCGGCCGACAACGGCGAGCGCGCGAGGCGCTCGCCGCACCCCGGCCTCAACCCAGCTTCTTCTTCAGCAGCTCGTTGACCAGCGCCGGGTTGGCCTTGCCCTTGGTCGCCTTCATCGCCTGGCCGACCAGCGCGTTGAACGCCTTGTCCTTGCCGGCGCGGAACTCGTCGACCGACTTCTGGTTGGCCGCCAGCACCTCGTCGAGGATGGCCTCGATGGCGCCGGTGTCGCTGACCTGCTTCAGGCCCTTGGCGTCGATGACGGCGTCCACGTTCGTGGCTTCGCCGGTCCACAGCACCTCGAACACCTGCTTGGCGGCGTTGTTGGAGATCATGCCATCGGAGATGCGGCCGATCAGCTTCGCCAGCAGCTCGGGGCCGACCGGCGCGGCGTCGATCTCGCCACCGTCGGCGTTGAGCCGCTTGCTGATCTCGCCCATGACCCAGTTGGACACCAGCTTCGGGCTAGCACCGGCGCCCTTGGCGGCCTCGTAGTAGCGCGCCGTCGCCAGGCTCTGCGTCATCATCGTCGCGTCGTACTCGGGCAGGCCATCAACCTCGATGAAGCGCGCGGCCATCACGGCCGGCAGCTCGGGCATCTCGCCCTTCACGCGCTCCACCCAGTCCGCGCCGATGACCAGCGGCGGCAGGTCGGGGTCGGGGAAGTAGCGGTAGTCGGCCGAGTCTTCCTTGCTGCGCATCGCCCGGGTCTCGCCGGTGTCCGGGTTGTACAAGACCGTGGCCTGCTGGATCTTGCGGCCGTCCTCGATCTCGTCGATCTGCCAGTTGACCTCGTAGTTCACCGCGTCGACGAGGAAGCGGAAGCTGTTGAGGTTCTTGATCTCGCGGCGCGTGCCGAAGGGCTCGCCGGGCTTGCGCACCGACACGTTGACGTCGCAGCGGAACGAGCCTTCCTGCATGTTGCCGTCGCAGATGCCCAGCCACATGACCAGCGCATGCAGCGTCTTGGCGTACTCGGCGGCCTCGGCGCCCGAGCGCATGTCGGGCTCGGAGACGATCTCCAGCAGCGGCGTGCCGGCGCGGTTCAGGTCGATGCCCGACTGGCCGTGATAGTCCTCATGCAGGCTCTTGCCCGCGTCTTCCTCGAGGTGGGCACGGGTCAGGTTGACCTTGTGCTTCACGTCGCCGACGAAGAACTCCACCGCGCCGCCCTGCACCACCGGGATCTCGAACTGGCTGATCTGGTAGCCCTTGGGCAGGTCGGGGTAGAAGTAGTTCTTGCGCGCGAAGATGGACAGCGGCGCCACCTTGGCACCGACCGCCAGGCCGAAGCGGATGGCGCGCTCGACGGCCGCGCGGTTCAGCACCGGCAGCGTGCCGGGCAGCGCCAAATCCACCGGCGAGGCCTGCGTATTGGGCGCGGCGCCGAAGGCGGTCGAGCTGCCGCTGAAGATCTTGCTCTGCGTGGAGAGCTGGACGTGGTTTTCGAGGCCGATGACGACCTCGTAGCCGCGGATGAGCTTGGAAGTGGGCATATCAGAATCCTGAGGGCGCGGCGCGATGCCAGTCGGTGGCTTGCTGCAACGCGTGCGCGGTGTGCAGCAGCTGCCCTTCCTTGAAGTAGTTGCCAATCAGTTGCAGGCCCACGGGCATGCCGCCGTCGCCGGTGCCCACCGGCACGCTCATGCCGGGCAGGCCGGCCAGCGAGCCGGGCAGCGTGAAGATGTCGGCCAGGTAGGCCTGGGTCGGGTTGTCCTTGCCCTCGCCATGCTTCCAGGCGACGGTGGGCGCCACCGGGCCGGCGATGACGTCGCACTGCGTGAAGCACTGCTGGAAGTCGTCCGCGATCATGCGGCGCAGCTTCTGCGCCTGCAGGTAGTAGGCGTCGTAGTAGCCGTGGCTCAGCACATAGCTGCCGATCATGATGCGGCGCTTCACCTCGGGGCCGAAGCCCTCGGCGCGCGTCTTCTTGTACATGTCCAGCAGGTCGTCGTACTGGGCCGCGCGATGACCGAACTTGACGCCGTCGAAGCGGCTCAGGTTCGAGCTCGCCTCGGCCGGGGCAATGATGTAGTAGACGGGAATCGCCAGCTCGGTGCGCGGCAGGCTGACGTCCACCAGCGTCGCGCCCAGCTTCTCCAGCTCGGCGAGACCGGCGCGCACGGCGGCGTTCACGTCGGCCGACAAACCTGCCGGGAAGAACTCCTTGGGCAGGCCGACGCGCAGCCCCGCCAGCGGCTTGCCCGCTGCAGCGCCCTCGCGGGCCGCCAGCATCTGGGCATGAAAGTCCTGCGGCGGCTGCTGCACGCTGGTCGCGTCGCGCTCGTCGAAGCCGCTCATGGCCGACAGCAGCAGCGCGCAGTCCTCGGCCGAGCGGGCCATCGGGCCGGCCTGATCCAGGCTGGACGCGAAGGCGATCATCCCGTAGCGCGAGCAGACGCCGTAGGTCGGCTTGATGCCGGTGATGCCGGTGAAGCTGGCCGGCTGGCGGATCGAGCCGCCGGTGTCGGTGCCGGTCGTGCCGGGCACCAGGCGCGCCGCCACGGCGACGGCCGAGCCGCCCGACGAGCCGCCCGGCACGCGGGAGGTGTCCCACGGGTTGTGGGCCGGGCCGAAGGCGCTGTTCTCGTTGGCCGAGCCCATCGCGAACTCGTCGCAGTTGAGCTTGCCGACGCTGACCGTGCCGGCTGCGTTCAGGCGGGCGACGACGGTAGCGTCGAAGGGGCTGCGGTAGCCGGCCAGGATCTTGGAGCCCGCCGTCGTCGGCATGTCGGCCGTGACGTAGACGTCCTTGTGCGCGATGGGCACCCCGGCCAGCGGCCCGGCGTTGCCGGCGGCAAGCTGGGCGTCGGCCGCGTCGGCACGGGCTAGCGCACCGTCGGCATCGACGTGCAGGAAGGCGCCGAGGCCGGCGTGAGCGGCAATGCGATCCAGCGCGGCCTGCGTGGCCTCGCGGCTGGACAGGGCACGGCTCTTCAGGGCGGCGGCCAGCTCGGCCACGCCCATGTCGTGAACGGGCTTCATTCGATGACCTTGGGAACGAGGAAGAGGCCGTCCTCGACGGCCGGGGCGCTGCGCTGGTTCAGCTCGCGCTGGTTGCTCTCGGTGACGACGTCGTCGCGCAGGCGCAGCTGCACCTGCTGGATGGCCGACAGCGGCGTGTACAGCGGCTCGATGCCGGCCGTGTCCACCGCGCTCATCTGGTCGACGATCTTGAAGAAGTCGTTCAGGTTGCCAAGCAGGCCGGCGGACTCGGCCGGTTGCAGCTCCAACCGGGCCAGGTTGGCGATGCGGCTCACGTCGTCAGGGGTGAGGCTCATGGGGAGTTTTTAGGTGTAAGGATTGAGCCGAAAACCTATTGCGCCAGGGCTCAAAACAGGGGTGATCGGGTATTATCGCCGCCCATCTTCCAAGCCTTTGAGGCTGCCCGCTTCGCGATGAATTTCAGCGAGGCCCCGGCGGCCTCATTGCTTATCTGGCCCCCGATTTCAAGCCGCGCCCTGCCGGCGAGGCTCCCCGCGTCACACCATGTTCGCCTCCCTGCGCCGCTACTTCTCCACCGACCTGGCCATCGACCTCGGCACCGCCAACACCCTGATCTACGTGCGCGGCAAGGGCATCGTCCTCGACGAGCCTTCGGTGGTGTCCATCCGCCACGAGGGCGGCCCCAACGGCAAGAAGACCATCCAGGCCGTCGGCCGCGAAGCCAAGGCCATGCTGGGCAAGGTGCCCGGCAACATCGAAGCCATCCGCCCGATGAAGGACGGCGTCATCGCCGACTTCACCGTCACCGAGCAGATGCTCAAGCAGTTCATCAAGATGGTCCACGACTCGAAGACGTTCAAGCCGTCGCCGAGGATCATCATCTGCGTGCCCTGCGGTTCCACCCAGGTCGAGCGCCGCGCCATCCGTGAATCGGCGCTGGGTGCGGGCGCCAGCGAGGTCTACCTGATCGAGGAACCGATGGCCGCCGCCATCGGTGCCGGCCTGCCGGTGGCCGAGGCGTCGGGCTCCATGGTCGTCGACATCGGCGGCGGCACGACGGAAGTCGGCGTGATCTCGCTGGGCGGCATGGTCTACAAGGGCTCGGTCCGCGTCGGCGGCGACAAGTTCGACGAAGCCATCATCAACTACATCCGTCGCAACTACGGCATGTTGATCGGCGAGCCCACGGCCGAAGCCATCAAGAAGAACATCGGTTCCGCCTTCCCGGGCTCCGAGGTCAAGGAGATGGAAGTCAAGGGCCGCAACCTGTCCGAAGGCGTGCCGCGCAGCTTCACGATCTCGTCCAACGAGATCCTGGAAGCCCTGACCGACCCGCTCAACCAGATCGTCTCCGCCGTGAAGAACGCGCTGGAGCAGACGCCCCCGGAACTGGGCGCCGACATCGCCGAGCGCGGCATGATGCTGACCGGCGGCGGCGCGCTGCTGCGCGACCTGGACCGCCTGCTGGGCGAGGAAACCGGCCTGCCGGTGCTGGTGGCCGAGGACCCGCTGACCTGCGTGGTGCGCGGCTGCGGCATGGCGCTGGAGCGCATGGAGCGCCTGGGCTCCATCTTCACGTCCGAGTGACATGGAACCCCTCGTCCAGCCGCACACCGCTGACCGCGGTGCGTCTGGCCGGTCCCCCTGGGGGACGGCGATGCTCTCGGCATTGAGCCGCGAGCACATCGCCAAACCGGGCCGGCTCGGCGAACTGGAGTCGGACTCAAGCAGTCCCTGCGGACTGCTTGTGCCTACGACAGGCCATGGGCCTCTGGCCCATGGCAGCCCAGCGCTCGGCCCGCGAGCCGACTGACAGCGACGCGCCTTCCGTACAAGATGCCTCTCGGCACCCTCGACCGCTCTCCGCCGCCGTTCTTCCGCCAGGGCCCGTCGGCGCTGACCAGGCTCGCGCTGTGTTCGGCGCTGGCCCTGGTGCTGATGGTGGCCGACGCCCGATTCAAGCTCGTCCAGCCGGCCCGTGCGGCGCTGGCGCTGGTGCTGCAGCCGGTGCAGCGCCTGCTGCTGGCGCCGGTGGACGCGTGGGAAACAGCCGGCGACTACCTGCGCGGCACCAAGCGCGCGATGGCAGCGGAAGACCTGGCCCGCCGCCAGCTGGTGGAGCAGGCCGAGCGACTGTCGCGCGCCGAGGCCCTGCAGGCCGAGAACACGCGCCTGCGCAAGCTGCTGGAGCTGCAGCCCGCACTGGCCGTGCCGTCGCATGCCGCCGAGGTGCTGTTCGAGGCGCCGGACCCGTTCTCGCGCCGCGTCGTCATCGACCGCGGCTCCGCGCAGGGCGTCGTGGCCGGCTCACCGGTCATCAACGAGGCCGGCGTGCTGGGCCAGGTGACGCGCGTGTACCCGCTGTCGGCCGAGGTCACGCTGCTGAACGACAAGGACGCGGCCATCCCGCTGCTGAACGCCCGCACGCAGATGCGCAACGCGGCCGCGGGCCGCGCCGACGGGTCCGGCATGGAGCTGCGCTTCCTGGCCGCCAATGCCGATGTGAAGGAAGGCGACCTGATGACCACATCGGGGCTGGACGGCATCTACCCGCCGGGCCTGCCGGTCGCCAAGGTCAGCCGTGTCGAGCGGCGCGGTGACTCCAGCTTCGCGCAGGTGCAGTTGCAGCCCATCGCCCAGCCGGACAGCGCCCGCCATGTGCTGGTGCTGCAGCCGCTGGACCGGCACCTCGCCGCGCGCAAGGAGGCCGACGCCGCCAACGCCGCCGAAGCCAAGGCCGCCGCGCGGGCCTTGAAGAAAGAAGAGCGCGCGGCGAAAGCCGCCGAGCGGGCCGCACAGAAAGCCTCGGGGGCCACACCATGATCATGCCGCGCGCTGCGGAGCGGCTGCTGCTGCCCGCCAACCCCTGGTTCATCGCGTTCACGCTCGTCGCCGCGCTGATGATCGACATGGTGCCGGTCGGCCGCGTGGCCGCCATGCCGGATGTGCTGGCCGTCGTGCTCGTATTCTGGGGCGTGCACCAGCCGCGCCGGGTGGGCGTGTTGTGGGCCTTCGTCTTCGGGCTGCTCGTCGACGTGCACGACGGCGCCCTGCTGGGCCAGCATGCGCTGGCCTACAGCGGGCTGAGCTTCTGCGCCATCATGCTGCACCGCCGGCTGCCGTGGTTCTCGCTGAGGGCGCAGTCCGTGCAGGTGCTGCCGCTGTTCTTCGCGGCGCATGCGCTGGCTCTGGTGGTGCGCATGATCGTCGGCGGCATGTGGCCGGGCTGGACCGTGCTGCTGGCGCCCGTGATCGAGTCCGCGCTGTGGCCTCTGGCCAGCGTGGTGCTGCTCGCGCCACAGCGGCGTGCGCCGGACCGCGACGCCCACCGGCCGCTGTGATGTATTCGCCCCTCGTCCAACCTCGCCGCGCTGAACGCGGGCGAGTCTGGCCGGTCCCCCAAGGGGACGAGGCTGTTCGCGGCATTGAGCCGCGAACAGCCTCAGTCGGGCCGGCTTGGGGCGGCCCGGCGCTCGGCCCGGGATATCGCTACTGACATGGTCGTCCTCAAGAACCTCCGCCAGGAGCTGTCCCGCTTCCGGCTGCGCGTGCTGGCGGCAGGCGCCTTCGTGCTGTTCTGCTTCGGTCTGCTCATCGCGCGGCTGGTGTGGCTGCAACTCATCCAGTACGACAGCTTCGCGGAGCGGGCCGAGTCCAACCGCATCGCGGTCGTGCCCATCGTGCCCAACCGCGGCCTCATCAAGGACCGCAACGGCGTCGTGCTGGCCAGCAACTACTCGGCCTACACGCTGGAAATCAACCCCGAGAAGGTGGCCGACCTGGACGGCACCATCGAGGCGCTGGGCCAGGTCATCGACATCCAGCTGCGCGACAAGCGCCGCTTCAAGCGCCTGCTGGAAGAGGCCAAGCACACCGACTCCCTGCCCATCCGCACCAAGCTGACCGACGAGGAAGTGGCCCGCTTCACGGCGCAGCGCTTCCGCTTCCCCGGCGTGGAGATCAAGGCCCGGCTGTTTCGCTCCTACCCACTCGGCGAAGTGGGCGCCCACCTGATCGGCTACATCGGCCGCATCAACCAGGCCGAGAAGAAGGGCATGGAAGAGTGGGAAGAGGAAGACCTCGCCAACTACCGCGGCACCGAGTACATCGGCAAGCTCGGCCTGGAGCAGGCTTATGAGCGCGAACTGCACGGCAGCACCGGCTTCGAGCAGGTCGAGACCAGCGCCGGCGGCCGCGCCGTGCGCCGGCTCGACCACAGGCCGCCCACGCCCGGCAACACGCTGAACCTGTCCATCGACATCAAGCTGCAGGCGCTGGTGGAACAGCTGTTCGGTGACCGGCGCGGCGCGCTCGTCGCCATCGACCCGCGCAACGGCGAGGTGCTGGCCTTCGTGTCCAAGCCCACGTTCGACCCCAACCTCTTTGTCGACGGCATCGACGCCGACAGCTGGCGCGAGCTGAACGAAGACATCGACAAGCCGCTGCTGAACCGCGCGCTGCGCGGCACCTACCCGCCGGGCTCCACCTTCAAGCCGCTGATGGCCATGGCCGCGCTCAACACCGGCAAGCGCTCGCCCAGCACGGTCATCATGGACACGCTCACCTACAGCTTCGGGGGCCACAACTACGGCAGCCCGGAGACCGACCGCGCCGGCCCCAAGGACATGCGGCTGGCCATCGTGTCGTCCTCCAACGTCTACTTCTACAGCCTGGCCAACGAGATGGGCGTGGACCTCATCCACGACCAGCTCCAGCCCTTCGGCCTGGGCCGCAAGACGGACATCGACCTGCTGGGCGAGGTGACGGGCGTGCTGCCCTCGCAGGCCTGGAAGCGCGAGTACTTCCGCAAGAACCCGGCGAACCAGAAATGGTTTGCCGGCGAGACCATCTCGCTGGGCATCGGCCAGGGCTACAACAACTTCACGATGCTGCAGATGGCCACGGCCTACTCGGCCATCGCGTCCGGCGGCCAGCGCTTCAAGCCGCGGCTGGTGCGCGAGATCGAGGACGTGGTCAAGCACGAGCAGCGCCGCATCGCCAGCGATGCACTGCCGCCGCTGCCGCTCAAGCCCGCCGACGTGGCCGTCATCCAGAACGCGATGAACGGCGTGACGCTGGAGGGCACGTCGCGCCAGGTCTTCATGGGGGCGAGTTACCAGAGCGGTGGCAAGACCGGCACGGCCCAGGCCATCGGCCTGAAGGCCGGCGAGAAGTACAGCAGCATCAAGGCCGACGAGCGCAAGCGCGACCACTCGCTGTACGTCGGCTTCGCGCCGGTGGACCACCCGACCGTGGCGCTGGCGCTGATCGTCGAAAACGCGGGCTGGGGCTCGTCGTCGGCCGCGCCCATCGCGCGCCGTGTGTTCGACTACCTGCTGGCGGGCCTCTACCCCAGCGAGGAAGACATCGCCAAGACCCAGCTGGGCCAGACCTTCGCGCCCATCGGCACGCCGCGCAAAGCCGCTGACGTGCCGCTGCCGGGCCAGGCCGGCGCACCGGCGTCGGCGGCGTCCGGGGCCTCGGCCCCCGCTTCAGGAGCCTCGCAAGGAAACGCCGGGCCGTCCCAAATTTCCTTCACCCCCCCGGGGGGCGGGCCGGCTGCAAGTCGGCCCAGGGGGCACACAGAATGACCGTCATCGAACGCCCGCCGCTGCTGCGCCGCCTGCGCCCCTGGCTGCGCGGCTTCGACATCCCCCTGCTGCTGGCCATCCTGTGGCTGTGCGTCTGGGGCCTGCTGTCCATGTACTCGGCCGGCTATGACAACGGCACGCGCTTCCCCGACCACGCGCGCAACATGCTGCTGGCGCTGACGCTGATGTTCATCGTTGCCCAGGTGCCGCCGCAGAAGCTGATGGCCATCGCCATCCCGCTCTACGCCTTCGGCGTGGCCCTGCTGCTGGCGACGGCGCTGTTCGGCGTCACGAAGAAGGGCGCGACGCGCTGGCTCAACATCGGCATCACGCAGATCCAGCCCTCCGAGCTGCTCAAGCTCGCCACGCCGCTGATGCTGGCCTGGTGGTTCCAGAAGCGCGAGGGCATCCTGCGCTGGCCCGACTTCATCGCCGCGTTCGGCCTGCTGCTGCTGCCCTTCCTGCTGATCGCCAAGCAGCCGGACCTCGGCACCGGCATCCTGGTGCTGGCGGCCGGGCTGTACGTGATCTTCTTCGCCGGCCTGCCCTGGAAGCTGATCGTGCCGGCGTTGGTGCTGGGCGCGGCGGCGGCCACGACGCTGGTGCTCAGCGAAGACAAGATCTGCGAGCCCGATCTGAAATGGCCCGTGCTGAAGGAATACCAGAAGCACCGCGTCTGCACGCTGCTGGACCCCAGCAAAGACCCGCTGGGCAAGGGCTTCCACATCATCCAGGGCGAGATCGCCATCGGGTCCGGCGGCCTGACCGGCAAGGGCTTCATGCAGGGCACGCAGACGCATCTGGAGTTCATCCCGGAACGCACCACCGACTTCATCTTTGCGGCCTTCGGCGAGGAGTTCGGCTTCGCCGGCGCACTCGCGCTGCTGGCCGGGTTCACGGCGCTGATCCTGCGCGGGCTGATGATCGCCTCGGAAGCACCGACGCTGTTCACCCGGCTGATGGCCGGCGCCGTGACGCTCTCCTTCTTCACCTATGTGTTCGTCAACATGGGCATGGTCAGCGGCATCCTGCCCGTCGTGGGCGTGCCGCTGCCCTTCATCAGCTACGGTGGCACGGCGATGGTGACGCTGGGGCTGAGCCTCGGCCTGCTGATGTCGATCGCGCGGGTGCGCAAGCTCGTCAAGACGTAGCAGCGACCGCCGCAAAGCGGATCGTGAACCGCGCGCCGGGCCCCTGCCCATCCGGCGATTCGCCACCGGCCGCGCGGCGCACGCGCGTGTCGTCCAGGATCAGCTCGGCGTCATGCTGCTGGACGATCTCGCGGACGATGGCCAGCCCCAGCCCCGAGCCCTCCACGCCGCTGCCCAGCGACCGGTAGAACGGCTGGAACACCTTCTCGCGCTCGGCCGGCGCAATGCCCGGCCCGGTGTCCTCCACCTGCAGCACCACCACCTGGCCGAACGGGTCTTCGACGATGCGCACCGTCACGAGCCCACCGGCCGGCGTGTAGAGCAGCGCGTTGTCGACCAGGTTGCGGATCAGCTCGCCGATGAGTACCGGCTGCCCCGACACGCGCAAGCGGCAGTCCTCGGGCAGCGCGCCGTCGTAGCCCAGGTCGATGCGTCGCTCCAGCGCGCGCGGCACGAAATCGCGCACCGTGTCGACCGCGATCTCCGCCAGGTTGACCGGCTCGCGCCGCAGCGCCTGCTCGTCATCCTCGGCGCGCGCCATGGCCAGCAACTGGTTGACCATGTGGGCGGCCCGCTCGCTGGCCCGCGCGACCTGCGCCAGCGAACGCTTCAACTCGTCGGGCGATGCCCGGCCGGCATCGATCTCGCGCTGGATCAGCTCCGCCTGCGTGCGCAACCCGGCCAGCGGCGTCTTCAGCTGATGCGCGGCGTCGGCCAGGAAATGCTTCTGGCGGCTCATCGACGAGTCCAGCCGCGCCAGCAAATCATTGATTGCCTGCACGAGCGGCGCCACCTCGTCCGGCACGCGCTGCTCATCGATGGGCGACAGATCGGAGCTGTCACGGGAGCGGATGCGCCGCTGCAACTCGTTCAGCGGCGAGATGCCGCGCGCTAGCGCCAGCCACACCAGCAGCACCGCCAGCGGCAGGATGACGAACTGCGGCAGGATGACGCCCTTGATGATCTCGTTGGTCAGTCGCGTGCGCTTGCCCAGCGTCTCGGCCACCTGCACCAGCAAGGTCCTCGACGCGCCCGTCTGGCCAGCCGTCTCCGGCGTCACCCACAGATAGGCCACGCGCACGGACTCCGCGCCCACCTCGTCATCACGGAAGTGCAGCTCCCAAGGCACCACCGGCGCATCGTCCGTCGGCAGCGGCAGCGCCGCGTCACCGCTGAGCAGCTCGCCGCGCCCCCCCAGCACTTGGTAGAACACCGTGTCGGTCGCGTCCACGCGCAGCAGCGCGGCGGCCTCGGGGGCGAGCGCGTAGCGGTCCCGGCCCTTGGCGGGCGCCTCGGTTGCCGACGCCTGCTGCCCCAGGCTGCGGGCCATTTCGCCCAGCTCGCGGTCATACGGTCTACCCGCGATGCCCTGCGCCACCAGCCACGTCAGCGCCACGCTGATCGGCCAGATCAGCAGCAGCGGCGCGAGCATCCAATCGAGGATCTCGCCAAACAGCGAGCCTTGTTGCCGGCCGGAACCTTCCGCACCCGGCATCTACGCAGGCCGCCGCGCGCCGCCACCGGCCACGCCGTTCATGACGCGATCTTCTCCAGGCAGTAGCCCAGCCCGCGCACGGTCGCGATGCGGATCGGCCCCTGCTCGATCTTCTTGCGCAGCCGGTGGATGTAGACCTCGATCGCGTTGTTCGAGACCTCTTCGCCCCATTCGCACAACCGCTCGACGAGCTGGTCCTTGCTGACCAGGCGCCCCGCGCGCTGCAGCAACACCTCCAGCAGCGACAGCTCGCGCGCCGACAACTCCAGCATCTGCTCGTTGATGTAGGCCACGCGGCCGGTGGCGTCGAAGGTCAACGGCCCATGCTTGATGACGCTGCTGGCCGTGCCCAGGCCGCGCCGGGTCAATGCACGCACACGGGCCTCCAGCTCCTGTAGCGAGAACGGCTTGGCCATGTAGTCGTCGGCCCCCAGGTCCAGGCCCTTCACGCGCTGCTCCACACTGTCGGCCGCCGTCAGGATCAAGACCGGCATCGTCGCCCCGCGCCCGCGCAACTTGCGCAGCACCTCCAGGCCATGCAGCCGTGGCAGGCCGAGGTCGAGGATGACCAGATCGAACTCGTGTGTCGCCAGCGCGGTGTCCGCCTCGGTGCCCGAGCTGACGCGGTCCACCGCGTAACCCGAGGCGCGCAGCGCCCGCAACAACCCATCGGCCAGCACTTGGTCGTCTTCGGCAATCAGGATGCGCATGTTCTTCTGTCTCCTGCACAGATGTTATGTGGTGACGAGGTGGCTCACGCCATGAGCCACCCATCCCCTAGCATTCATCAACGCTGGGGACGAACCACTGTACAAACATACAGATTGCCCCATAATTCCGACATCGCACTGGAGAAACACATGGACGCCCCCGTCAAAACCCTGAACACCGAAAAAGCCAAGGCCCTGCAAGCCGCCCTCGCCCAGATCGAGAAGCAGTTCGGCAAGGGCTCCATCATGCGTCTCGGTGAAGGTGAGGTCATCGAGGACATCCAGGTCGTCTCCACCGGCTCGCTGGGCCTGGACATCGCGCTGGGCGTCGGCGGCCTGCCGCGCGGTCGCGTCGTCGAGATCTACGGCCCCGAGTCCTCCGGCAAGACGACGCTCACGCTGCAAGTCATCGCCGAGATGCAGAAGATGGCGGGCACCTGCGCCTTCATCGACGCCGAACACGCGCTCGACGTGCAGTACGCGCAGAAGCTCGGCGTCAACCTGAGCGACCTGCTGATCAGCCAGCCCGACACCGGCGAGCAGGCCCTCGAAATCGTCGATGCGCTCGTGCGCTCCGGCTCGGTGGACCTCATCGTCGTCGACTCCGTCGCCGCGCTGACCCCCAAGGCCGAAATCGAAGGCGAAATGGGCGACAGCCTGCCCGGCCTGCAAGCCCGCCTGATGAGCCAGGCGCTGCGCAAGCTGACGGCCACGATCAAGAAGACCAATTGCATGGTCATCTTCATCAACCAGATTCGCATGAAGATCGGCGTCATGTTCGGCTCGCCCGAAACGACCACCGGCGGCAATGCGCTGAAGTTCTACGCCTCCGTGCGGCTGGACATCCGCCGCATCGGCTCCATCAAGAAGGGCGAAGAAGTCATCGGCTCCGAGACCAAGGTCAAGGTCGTCAAGAACAAGGTCAGCCCGCCGTTCAAAACCGCCGAATTCGACATCCTCTACGGCGAAGGCATCAGCCGCGAGGGCGAGATCGTCGACATGGGCGTCGTCGCCAAGATCGTCGAGAAATCCGGCTCCTGGTACGCCTACCAGGGCGAGAAGATCGGTCAGGGCAAGGACAACGCCCGCGAGTTCCTGCGCGAGAACCCCGATCTGGCCCGCGAGATCGAAAACAAGATCCGCGAGTCCCTGGGCGTGGCGCAGCTGAGTGCACCGGCCGAGGAATGATCGCGACCAGATGCATCGCATGGCGCGGCAGGCGCTGTCCCTGAAGGCGCGGGCCATCGGGTTGCTGGCCCAGCGGGAGCACAGCCGCGCCGAGTTGCGACGCAAGCTGCTGCGCATCGAGGCGCAACAGCGCGCCCAACGCCCGCTCAACGGCACCGCCGCGCGCCATGACGATGGTGAGCCTTCTCGCACCCGCATCGCGCCGCCAGCCGACGACGACATCGAAGCCGACGCGGCTGGCGGCCCCGATGCCGCCGCCGCCGTGGACGCGCTGCTGGATTCGCTGGCCGCCAGTGGCTACCTGGACGAAGCACGCTTTGTCGAATCCCGTCTGCACATCCGCGCCTCGCGCTTCGGCGCGCAGCGGATTCAGCAGGAACTGGCCCAACACGGCCTGAAGCTGGACGCCGAACAGCAGGCCACGCTGCGGGCCACCGAGCTGGAGCGGGCCCGAGAAGTCCGGCTGAAGCGATTCGGCACGGAGCCGCCCGCAGACGCCGAGGCGCGCGCCCGGCAGATGCGCTTTCTGCTGGCACGCGGCTTTTCCGCCGAGGTGGTGCGCCGACTGCTCAGGGGCTGAGCCGCGCTTCTCAGCGCGAACAAAGGGTAATTTCCCCCTCCGTGCTACATTGCCGACTGCCGCCCGAACGGCGGTTCACCCGGTTACAAGCCTCCAGCTCCTGGGCAACGTCGCCCTGAGAGCCGGTCAAACCGCTGTCCCGGCATCGGCCGGGTTGCTTCGCCTGCATCCGCTTCATGCCCCCCGTCGTCCACCTGTCCCTCCTGCGCCGCCCTTCGCACTGCCGCGCCGCCGATGGGCAGTTGTTCCTGCACGACGTTGCCGGCAGCACCGAGCGGGCCCCGCATCAGCGCAACGACCGCCTCTCCCTCCGGTTCCAATCCCCTCGGCCGCTGCCCGCAGCGTCCGCGTCGATCGCTTTCTGACTTCCCGACCCGAAAGACCCAGCCATGAAAATTCACGAATACCAGGGCAAAGAAATCCTGCGCCAGTTCGGCGTTCCCGTGCCGCGCGGCATCCCGGCCTTCACCGTGCAGGAAGCCGTTGAAGCAGCCCAGAAGCTGGGCGGCCCGGTCTGGGTCGTGAAGGCGCAGATCCACGCCGGTGGCCGTGGCAAGGGTGGTGGCGTCAAGGTCGCCAAGACCATCGAGGACGTGAAGGCCAAGGCCGAAGGCATCCTGGGCATGCAGCTGGTGACGCACCAGACCGGCCCCGAAGGCCAGAAGGTTCGCCGCCTCTACATCGAAGACGGCGCCGACATCAAGAATGAGCTCTACGTCTCGCTGGTCACCGACCGCGGCACGCAGAAGGTTGCGTTCATCGCCTCCAGCGAAGGCGGCATGGACATCGAAGAAGTGGCCCACAGCACGCCCGAGAAGATCATCACCGAGATGATCGACCCGCTGACCGGCCTGACCGAAGCCCAGTCGCGCAAGATCGCCGGCGCCATCGGCCTGACCGGCGGCTCCGTCGACCAGGCGGTCGACATCTTCGCCAAGCTCTACAAGTGCTACATGGAGACCGACGCGTCGCTGGTTGAGATCAACCCGCTGAACTGCGACTCCAAGGGCAACCTGATGGCGCTGGACGCGAAGTTCAACTTCGACGCCAACGCGCTGTTCCGCCACCCCGAAATCGTCGCCTATCGCGACCTCGACGAAGAAGATCCGGCCGAGATCGAAGCCTCGAAGTTCGACCTGGCCTACATCAGCCTGGACGGCAACATCGGCTGCCTGGTGAACGGCGCCGGTCTGGCCATGGCCACGATGGACACCATCAAGCTGTTCGGCGGCGAGCCGGCCAACTTCCTGGACGTCGGCGGCGGCGCCACGGCCGAGAAGGTCACCGAGGCCTTCAAGATCATGCTGAAGAACAAGGCCGTCAAGGGCATCCTGGTCAACATCTTCGGCGGCATCATGAAGTGCGACACCATCGCCGAAGGCGTGATCACCGCCTGCAAGGCCGTGAACCTGTCCGTGCCGCTGGTCGTGCGCATGAAGGGCACCAACGAAGAACTGGGCAAGAAGATGCTGGCCGAATCCGGCCTGCCCATCATCGCCGCCGACACGATGGCCGAAGCGGCCACCAAGATCGTCGCCGCCGTAGCTTAAAGACCTTGCGGGACAGACCGCCCGAGCGTACTCGCGAGTAGCTCTGTCCCCAACTGACTAGGAACAGACCCATGTCCATCTACATCAACAAAGACACCAAGGTCATCACCCAGGGCATCACCGGCAAGACCGGCCAGTTCCACACCCTGGGCTGCCAGGCCTATGCCAACGGCAAGAACGCCTTTGTCGCAGGCGTGAACCCCAAGAAGGCCGGCGAGAAGTTCTCCGAGATTCCCATCTACGCGACCGTCAAGGAAGCCGCCGGCCAGACCGGCGCCACCGTGTCCGTCATCTACGTGCCGCCCGCCGGCGCTGCCGCCGCCATCTGGGAAGCCGTCGAGGCCGACCTGGACCTGGCCATCTGCATCACGGAAGGCATTCCCGTCCGTGACATGCTGGAAGTGCGCAACAAGATGAAGGCCAAGGAAGCCGCTGGCGGCAAGCGCACGCTGCTGCTGGGCCCCAACTGCCCGGGCCTGATCACGCCGGAAGAAATCAAGATCGGCATCATGCCCGGCCACATCCACCGCAAGGGTCGTGTCGGCGTGGTCTCGCGCTCCGGCACGCTGACGTACGAAGCCGTGGCTCAGCTGACCGAACTGGGCATCGGCCAGTCGTCGGCCGTCGGCATCGGTGGCGACCCGATCAACGGCCTGAAGCACATCGACGTGATGAAGGCCTTCAACGATGACCCGGACACCGACGCCGTCATCATGATCGGCGAGATCGGCGGCCCGGACGAGGCGGAAGCCGCGCGCTGGTGCAAGGCCAACATGAAGAAGCCCATCGTCGGCTTCATCGCTGGTGTCACCGCCCCTCCGGGCAAGCGCATGGGCCACGCCGGCGCGCTGATCTCCGGCGGTGCCGACACGGCCGATGCCAAGCTCGCCATCATGGAAGAGTGCGGCTTCACGATCACGCGCAACCCGTCTGAAATGGGCAAGCTGCTCAAGGGCCTGCTGTAATCCGGGCCTAGCCCAAGCACAAGCCGCCGGCTCATCCGGCGGCTTTTTCATTTCCAGCCCATGGAACATCTCGACGCCGCCTTCTTCTTCGCCCTGCTGAAAATCATCTGGGCCGACATCCTGCTGTCTGGGGACAACGCGGTGGTGATCGCGCTGGCCACCCGCCGGCTGCCGCCCAAGCAGCAGCGCCAAGCCATCGTGGGAGGCGCTGCTGCGGCCATCCTGATGCGAGTGCTGCTGGCGCTGTTTGCGATCCAGCTGCTCCAACTGCCTTTTCTGAAACTCGTCGGCGCCGCGATGCTGGTCTGGATCGGCGTGAAGCTGATGAATCAGGCCGACGAGGACGCCGAGGTCGGCGAAGTCCATGGTCTGTGGGCCGCGATACGCACCATCCTGCTGGCCGACCTGGCCATGAGCCTGGACAACGTCGTGGCCATCGCGGCGGCGGCGAGTGCGGCCGCCGCGCCCATGCGGCCGGTGCTGCTGCTGATCGGGTTGGGGCTGTCGATTCCGCTCATCGTCTTCGGCAGCACGCTGCTCCTGAAACTGATGCAGCGCTTCCCGGCCATCATCACCCTGGGCGCCGCCCTGCTCGGGTTCGTGGCGGGGGAGATGGCGATCACCGACAGCGCGCTGGAAAGCTGGTTCGCCACCAACCTGCACGACCTGGGCTACACCGTGGGCATTGCGGGCGCCATTCTCGTGGTGGCACTTGGCCTGATGCGCTCGCGCCGCGCTGCCACCTAAGATCGCCGCCATGAGCGGCAGCGAAAACTCGGGCAGGGCAGGCGGCTTCTGGCAGCGCCTGCTCGGTCGCGGCCATGCGGCGGCGGAAGTGGCCCCGGGCGCACCAGACACCGCGCCACCGCCCGCCCCGGCCTGCCCCGCAGCGTCGACGCCCCCCACATCCGCCGATCTGCGAGATTTCGAACTGGGCGCCGAGCTCGGGCGCGGTGCGATGGCCGTCGTCTACAAGGCGACGCAGCGCTCCACCGGCCTGCAGGTCGCCATCAAGCGCCTGTCGCTGAGCCGGGAGTTCTCCGCCGACGACCTGGCCGACGTGCGCGACCGCTTCATGCGCGAGGCCCGCGCCGCGCGCACGCTCCAACACCCCGACATCCTGCAGGTCGTGGACGCCGGCGAGGACGGGCGCGACGCCTGGCTCGCCCTCGAATATGTGCTGGGCCGCGACCTCAGCCTCTTCACGCGGCCGGGCCATCTGCTGCCGGTGCGCGAGGTCGTGCAGATCGGCGTGCGGCTCGCCCGCGCACTGGACTACGCGCACAGCCAGGGCGTCATCCACCGCGACATCAAGCCGGCCAACGTCATGCTCGACCGCGTCAACGGCGGCCTGAAATTGATGGACTTCGGCATTGCCCGCGTCGGTGACGGCAACCGCACCCGGACCGGGCTCGTGCTGGGCACGCCCTCCTTCATGTCGCCCGAGCAACTGGCCGGGCTGACCGTGGACGGCCGCAGCGACCTGTTTTCCCTGGGCGTGTTGCTCTACCAGCTGCTGACCGGCACGCTGCCGCATCAGAGCGAATCGATGGCGCGGCTGATGCAACTCATCGCCACGGTGCCCGCGCCCGACGTCAGGGTGCACCGCCCCGAACTCCCGGAGTCGCTGGCACTGGTGCTCGCCCTGGCGCAGGAGAAGCGTCCCGAGCTGCGCTACCCCTGCGGCGAACAGATGGCACGCGACCTCGAAGCAGTCCTGATCATGGACCTGCAAAACGAGCCCGCCATCGCCGAACCCGTACAACCACAGGATGCGGCGTTCGCACAAACACTGCGCTTGACGTCGGAGGAAGCAGGGCAGAATCGCCGCTCCTCCGCAGAGCCTCCCGAGCCACCCCAAGCCCCATGATCCTGGAGTTCTTCAGCGCCACCGACGTGGGCCGCGCACGCGACAACAACGAAGACTCGGTCGCCCTCGACGAGGCGGCCGGCTTGGCCGTGCTGGCCGACGGCATGGGCGGCTACAACGCCGGCGAAGTGGCCAGCCAGATGCTGACCAGCTTCATCTGCACAGAACTCGGCCGCTGGCTCAAAGACGCCGGCCGCGAAGCGCGGGCCGGCGAAGTCAAGCGCGCGATGGACATTTGCGTCGACAACGCCAACCGCGCCATCTTCAACGCCGCCAACACCAACCCCAAGTACGCCGGCATGGGCACGACGCTGGTGCTCGGCGCCTTCCGCCCGGAGGGCCTGCTGCTGGGCCATGTCGGAGATTCGCGCGGCTACCGCCTGCGCGCCGGCCGGCTGGCCCAGATCACCCGCGACCATTCCCTGCTGCAGGAACAGATCGACGCCGGCTTGATCACGCCCGAAGAAGCCGCCTACTCCAGCAACAAGAATCTGGTCACGCGCGCCGTCGGCGTCGAAGACACCGTGCTGATGGAGCTGCATCTGCACGAGGTGCAGGTGGGCGATGTGTATCTTTTCTGCTCCGACGGCCTGTCCGACATGGTCGACGACGACAGCATCGCCAACCTGCTTCACGGCAATCCTGCACTTCCCGATGCTGCGCGGACGCTGATCAATGCAGCCAATGACCGCGGCGGCCGCGATAACATCGCGCTGATCCTGGCCCGCGCAGAGGGTCGCCAACGTACCGAAGGCCGGGGCTGGTGGCCCTTCGGACGCCGCGGCGGCCATTGAGTCCTCGCCCGAGAGTCACGGCACGAACAACAGAATTTGAGGTCATTCATGGGCAAACTGGTGGTGTCGCTCGACGGCGTCGTGATCAAGGAAGTGCAGGTCACCAAGGACAAGACCACGCTTGGCCGGCGCCCGTACAACGACATCGTCATTGACAACCTCGCCGTCAGCGGCGAGCACGCCGTGCTGCAGATGGTCGGCAACGACGTCTTCATCGAGGACCTGAACTCCACCAACGGCACCTACATCAACGGCAAGGCCATCAAAAAACAGTTGTTGGCTGACAACGACACCGTTGAAATCGGCAAATACAAGATCAAGTTCCTGCTCAACGACGGTAACGACTACGAGCGGACCATGATCCTCAAGCCCGGGTCGGGAGTTCCTACGCCCACCATGCCGGGCGCGCTGAACTCCGGGCTGGGCGGGCTGAGCGCCGCGCCCGTCGGCCCGGCCGCCATCAAGGTGCTGACCGGCGCCGCCTCCGGCCGCGAGGTCGCGTTGACCAAGGTCGTCACCACGCTCGGCAAGCCCGGCGTCCAGGTGGCCTCCATCACCAAGCGCCCCACCGGCTACGTGTTTGCGCATGTCGAAGGCGCCCAGCGCCCCACCGTCAACGGCATCCCCTTGACCGGCGAATCGATTGCATTGCGCAGCGGCGACCTCATCGAGCTCGCCGGCACGCAGATGCAATTCATCCAGGGCTGACGCAGCCGCCGCAGCGGCCATTCGCTGCGGCCCGGCACGCCGGCCGCACCAGCCAACCGGGGCTGACAGCGCTGCGACATGCGCGCTGAGCCCGCGTGTGATTTCCTCACGATCGACCTCGCCCCAACGCGGTATTCCGACCGCCATTCCTAACGGCCCGCTGCGTACATTCTTGGCTCCACCTCGCCATCTCGCGAGGCCCGCCACCGAGCCGCCGTATCGAATGAACATCCGCGTCCTGGGCTGCGCCGGCACGATTGCCGCCGGCTACAAGACCACCGCCTTCCTGCTGGACGCCGATATCCTCATCGACGCCGGCACTGGCGTGGGTGACCTGTCACTGGACGCGCTGGCCCGGATCGACCACATCCTGCTCACGCACTCCCACCTGGATCACGTGCTGGGCATCCCGCTGCTGGCCGACGCCGTGTTGCGCCAGCGCCGCGCGGCCGGCCGCCCGCCCATCCAGATCCACGCCCTGCCCGAAACGCTCGCGGCGCTGCGGCAGCACATCTTCAATGGCGTGATCTGGCCCGATTTCACGCGCCTGCCCAGCGCGGACGCCCCCGTGCTCAGCCTGCACGCCTTCTGCATCGGCGACCGGCTGAACCTGGGCGGGCGGGTCATCGAGGTGCTGTCGGCGGCCCACACCGTGCCAGCCGTCGGCTTCGCCGTCGACGCCGGCCCTGCTCGCGACCACGCTCACTGGGTGTTCACCGGCGACACCGGCCCCAACCCGGCGCTTTGGCGGCGGCTGTCGCAACTGCGCGTCTCCCACCTGGTCATCGAGACGGCCTTCAGCGACGACGAAGCCGAGCTCGCCCACGTCAGCCGGCACCTGTGCCCCGCAGAACTCGGCCAGGAACTCCAGCAACTGCCCGGCAGCGTGGACGTGCGCATCACGCACATCAAACCCGGCGAGGTCGAAGCCGTCATGGCGGGTGTGCAGGCCCTCACCAGCCCGCACCGCATCACCGCCCTGCAGGCCGGCCAGGACATGCCCCTGTAAGCACCCGTTACCCCGCGCAGCCGCGCCTGACCGGCAGGCGCGGCTGCGTCGAGTGACGTTTCTTGACCGCCGAGGCCCGACCGACCAAAAGCGTCAGCCCGGCTGACGTTTTTTGTCAGATTCCGGTGACCGAGTGTTTCGGCAGCCCGCTTTTGCGCGGTTTTCGGGGTCGAAAAAGCTGGCACGCCCCCTGCGTATATCCGCTTGTCCTCCCCTCTTCTCAAACACTCTCTGGAGTAACCGACATGCAACTGAAGGCCCGTGCTCAACAAGGTTTCACCCTGATCGAACTGATGATCGTCGTCGCGATCATCGGCATCCTGGCTGCTGTGGCGATTCCGCAGTACAAGAACTACACCATCAAGGCCAAGATCGGCAACGCGATCACTGCGGCTGACGCTTTGAAGGTTGCTGTTGGCGTGTGCGCTCAAGAAGCCGGCGGCGTTGTCACCGGTTGCACCGGCGGTAGCGCAGGCATCCCGGCCAACGTGACCTCAGGCGTCTCGAAGGAAGTGGCGGCCACCAGCGTGAGCGGCGGCTACATCAAGGTGAAGCTGGCTACCGGCATCGGCACCGACATCGACAACGCAACGATCTGCTTTGAGCCGAGCCCCACGGACAATGCAATTGCTTGGAATGCCGGCACGACCATCACCACTGCTCAAAACGCCACCGCCGTCGACGCTATCACCAAGAACAACAAGGGAACGATGACGACGGCCTGCAGCGCCCTTCAATAAGAAGGCATGTTGCACAGAAGGGCCCTGCGGGGCCCTTCTTCGTTTGTGGCAGCCCAACTCCCTCAGAGGGCCGCAGCCAGGCTCATGGCGGGCCGTCCATACAGCATCCGCACCGTCACCGCCTCATGCACTCCACCCCATGAAGCTGATGTCCCTCATGAAAAACAAGCTCACCCTTGCGTGGGGGCTGCTGCTCATCAGTGTTGGCGCCGTCTACGGGCTCTTTTTATGGAGCCCGGTGCTGTTTGACGATCTCTACTTTTTCGATGGCACCGTCCATGAAGAGTATTTGTCGATCTCCAACGTGCTGAGTTTGCGCTGGCTGCCCTACGCGTCATTCGAATGGACGCGTGAGCTGTTCGGCCTGAATCTGTTGTGGTTTCGCCTGGGCAACCTGGCAATCCACCTTGCGAATCTGCTGCTGTTTTTTGTTTTCCTGAAGGCGCTGTTCAAACGCGTGCTTCGTGGCAGCGAGCCGGCACCGTCGGCGCAGGTATTGGCGCTTTGCGCAACCGCTTTATGGGCGCTGCATCCGGCGTCGGTCTATGCAGTGGCCTACCTGACTCAGCGCTCCACGCTGATGGCCACCTTGTTCGTCCTGGCCATGCTGCTCATGGGCCTGCGTGCACTGGACAGCGGCCGGCTACGCGATTGGGCCAGCTCGATCGCCTGCTACGCACTGGCGACATTGAGCAAAGAGCTGGCGGTGATGGCCCCGATGCTCGTGATGGCCCTTGCCGTGCTGTTGCGCCGGGACAGCGCCCACCTGCCATGGCGGCGAGGGTGGCTGGTGGTCTCGGGCTACCTGTTGGTCACCGCGTTTGTCACTTGGGCCAAGCTGCACCAGGAAGTCAACCTCATCGGCGCGGCTTACCAGCTCAACGGGAGCGAGTTGCTGAGCCGCTATGCCGAAGCCAATCCTGATTTCGACGTATCCCTGGCCTACCCCTTGTCCGTCCTGACGCAGGCCTCCCTGTTCTTCAAGTACCTGCTGATCTGGTTGTTTCCCAGTGCCAGCTGGATGTCAGTAGACATGTACGAGCCCCTGGCCACCAGCCTTCGGGCCTGGCCCTATCTGCTCGGCTTGGCTGCCTTCATGGCTTGGGGATTTGCCGGGCTGGGGCTGCTCTGGCGCGGCGGGCGAGTCGGACTTGCGGGCTTTGGCTTGCTTTGCCCGTGGCTGATGTTTTTCACCGAATTCTCCACAGTTCGGGTTGCTGAGCCCTTTGTCATTTACCGCAGCTATCTCTGGATGTTTGGCTTGGGCGCCACATTCCCGTGGCTGACGCAAAAGCTCAGCGACAAAACATGCAGTGTTATCGCGGGCACGCTGGCAATGTTGATGGTCCCGACCACGATGTTGCGCCTGCAGACCTTTTCCAATGAATTCCTGCTCTGGGACGATGCAGTGCGGCTGGTAGAGACAAGGCCAGAAATGCCCGGCATCGACCGCGTCTATGCCAACCGCGGCAACACCGAAGCTCGCCTGGGCCTCGCATCCGCAGCACTGAAAGACTACGACAAGGCGATCAGCATCTATCCCGGTCACGCCAATGTGCATAGCGACCGGGGCGCTGCCCTGCTGATGCTGCGCCAATATGACTCCGCACTGACAGCGTTCCAAAAAGCAATCGAGCTGCAACCGGATTTGCGCCTTGCCCGGATAGGTGCGGCACAAGTATTCGAGAAGAAGGGCGACTCCCAGGCGGCAATTCGTGAATACAAAATCGCTTGCACATTGGGCAGTGCCATGGCGTGCAAGAAGCTCGCGCCCCAGCAGCAAGGCGGTTGACACCACCTGCAGGACGCCGAGCACCGCGGGAATGGCTTGAGCCCATGCCATCATCCGCGCCCATGTCCTCCCAGCCCTCCTCCGCTTCGGCGCACGCCGCGCCCGTCAGCCTCATCCTCGCCGCCGCGCTCCCTCCGCTGCTGGCTTTCAATCAGACGCCCGCGGCGACGCTCTATAACCAGTTGCTGGCGTTGGCGGGCTGGGGGTTGGCGCTGGTGTGCTGGGCCTCGTCGGCGCCGGGTTGGCGGGCCGGGCTGAAGAGTCCGGCGGCGGTGGCGATGGCGTTGTTGCTGGCGGCGCCCGTCGTTTCGGTGGTTGGCCGCGGGCTGCCGCTGTCGCTGGGGTTGAATGCCGTTGCCGTCATCGGGGCCGGCCTGGCCGTGCTGTTGCTGGCACAGGGCCTGTCGCGGCCGGCGCGGCAGAAGGCGGCGGAGGCTTTTTGCTGCGGGCTGCTGCTGACCGGGCTGTTGAGCGTGGGCATCAGCCTCGTGCAGGTCTTTGCGCCGGAGCTCGCCAACGGCGTCGTCATCGCCCGCTCGGGTGTCGTGGGCAGCGCCGTCAGCAACCTGCGGCAGCCCAACCATCTGGCCAGCCTGATGATGTGGTCGGCCATCGCGGCGGTGTACGTCACCGAGCGGCGCGGCTGGCGCTGGTTGCTGCCGCCGCTGCTCGCGGCGTTCGTCTTCACCGTCGTGCTGAGCGCCTCGCGCACCGGCTACATCGGCATTGCCATGCTGGCGGTGTGGGGCATCGTGGACCGGCGGCTGTCCGGCACGGCGCGCCTGAGCCTGCTGGCGACGCCGCTCATGCTGGGCGCGAGCTGGTGGCTGATGTCGCACTGGTCCGCCGAAAGCGGGCACGCCTTCCGGGGTGCTTCGCGGCTCGCCGAGGGGGCGGGTTCGCCGTCCCGCGTAGCCATCCTGCGCGACGCCTGGGGGCTCATCACCGCCAACCCGCTGACCGGCGTGGGTTGGGGCGAATTCAATTTTGCGTGGAGCCTGACACCCTTCCCCACGCGGCCCATCGCCTTCTTCGACCACACGCACAACCTGCCGGCGCAACTGGCTGTCGAGCTGGGCTTGCCCTGGGCCGGCGCCGTGCTGGGCCTGCTGGCCTGGGCCCTCTGGCGGGGCTGGCGCGGTGCCGTGAACAGCCAGGGCGACGACGCCCCGCTGCGCCGGGCTGCCTTGATGATCGTGCTGACCATCGGCCTGCACAGCCTGCTGGAGTACCCGCTCTGGTACGCCTACTTCCTGCTGCCGGCCTGCTTCGCGCTGGGTCTCGCGCTGCCCGTGGACGACGCAGCCGCGCCAGCCCCCGCCACTCCCGGCGTCGTGGTCGGGGTCGTGCTCATCGCCGCCAGCATGCTCGCCGTGGGGGACTACCAGCGCATCGCCGCCATCTACGCGCCCAGTGCCGACGCCCAACCGCTGAAGCAGCGCATTGCCATCGGCCAGGGTTCACCGTTCTTCAGCCATCACGCCGACTACGCCGCCGCCACGAGCCTGCCCCCGGGCCCCGACGCGCTGGCCGCCGCGCGACGCACGGCCTTCAGCCTGGTCGACGCGCGCCTGCTGATGCACTGGTCGCGCTCACTGGAAGCCACCGGCGACATCGAGGGCGCACGCTTCCTCGCCGACCGGCTGCGTGAGTTCCGCAACCCGACGGGCGACAACTGGTTCGAGAGCTGCACCGAAGCATCCCCGTCACCGGACGCTTCGCCGGCCTCGTCGCCTGCGGCGATGGTGCAGTGCCAGCCGGCGTCCGGCGTGGTGGACTGGCGAACGCTGCGCTGAGCCTGCCGCTCAGTCGGCGTGCCAGTCGCCGCTCTTGCCGCCCTGCTTCTCCAGCACGCGCACGCGGTCGATGACCATGCCGCGATCGGCGGCCTTGCACATGTCGTAGATGGTCAGCAGGCCCACCTGCACGGCGCACAGCGCCTCCATCTCGACGCCGGTGCGGCCCAGCGTCTCGACCTGTGCACGGCACAGCACGCGGCTGGCCGGCTCGTCGAGTTCGAACTCGACCTTCACGCGCGTGATGGGCAGCGGGTGGCACAGCGGCACGAGGTCGGCGCAACGCTTGGCCCCCTGGATGGCCGCAATGCGCGCCACGCCCAGCACATCGCCCTTCTTGGCCGTGCCGCTGGCGATCAGGGCGAAGGTCTGCGGCTGCATGCGGATCTCGCCGGCCGCGACGGCTACGCGGTGCGTCTCGGCCTTGGCGGACACGTCGACCATGTGGGCTTCACCCTGGGCGTCGAAATGGGTCAGTGGGTGGGTCATGTCAGTTCTTTCGGGCGGCGCCGGCCAGGTCGGGCGTCTTCATTCTCACGAAACCTTCCCGGTCCGAGATACAGGCATCATAGGCAGATGGCTGCTGCCGGCCGGAGTGCCCGTTCGATGAAGAAGTTGCTTGTCACCCGCCCCCTGCTCACGCTGATCGCCGCCGCCACGCTGGCCCTGCCCGGCGCGCCTCTGAATGCCCAGGTCAACCTGCCGGCCCTGGGCGACTCGGTGTCGCAGGATCTCGACGTCGGCACGGAACGGCGACTGGGTGACCAGGTCATGCGCCAGATCCGCATCGACCCCGACTACGTGCTGGACCCGCTGCTGCAGGAATATCTGGACGGCATCTGGGACCCGCTGGTCAAGGCGGCGCGCAAGCTGGGCCAGATCGGCGACGAGACGCAATCGCGCTTCGCCTGGGAGCCCTTCCTCGTGCGCGACAAGAGCGTCAACGCGTTCGCGCTGCCCGGTGGTTTTGTCGGCACCCACCTCGGGCTGATCTCGATGACCGTGTCGCGCGACGAACTCGCGTCGGTGCTGGCGCACGAGCTCTCGCACATCACGCAGCGCCACATCGCGCGCCGCATCGCGGGCGATTCCAAGAACAGCATGGTCGCGGTGGCCGGCCTGCTGCTGGGCGTGCTTGCGGCCACGCGCGGCAACATCGACATGGCCAACGCCGGCATCGTCGGCGGCCAGGCCGCAGCCACGCAGTTGTCGCTGAACTTCTCGCGCGACATGGAACGCGAGGCCGACCGCGTGGGCTTCAACGTGCTCGTGGAGGCCGGCTTTGCGGGCAGCGGCATGGTGAGCATGTTCGAGCGCATGGAGCAGGCCTACCACCTGATGGACAACGGCGCCTACCCTTACCTTCGCTCGCACCCGCTGACGAGCGAGCGCATCGGCGACGCCCGCACTCGCCTCGCGCTGGAGCCGTTCTCGCGCCCGCAGGGGCTGGCCGAGCATGCTCTGATGGCGGCGCGTGCGCGCGCACTGCAGGACCCGCGCGTCGAGGCCTGGAAGGTGCTCGAGAACTACGACGCCGGCGCCCGCAACATCAAGGACAGCAACGGCTACGAACAGCTCGGCGCGCGCTACGCCGCGGCGCTGTCGTCCATCAAGCTGCGCAACTTCGACCGCGCCGAGACCACGCTGCGCAGCACCGAGGTGACGCTGCAGTTGCTCAAGCCCAGCGCGCCCGAGATGGCGGCGGCCAGCCGGCTGCTGACCTATCTGCGCGCCGAACTGGCGGAGGCGCGCGGCCGCCCGATGGAGGGTATCGCGGCGCTGGACACGCTGAAGGGCGAGAAGTCCCGCCCGATGCTGCTGCAGCGCGTGGGCCTGGCGCTGGCCGCCGGCCCCGCCGAAACGGCCGGGCCGCAGCTGCGCGAGGCCGCGGATGCATTGCAGACGCACGTCTCGCTGGAGCCCAGCGACGCGCTGGCCTGGCACGAGCTGTCGCTGGTGTGGGAGAAGCTCGGCCAGCCGCTGCGTGCCGTGCGCGCCCAGGCCGAGACCCACGCGGCCGCCGGCGACCTCAACGGCGCCATCGACCGGCTGCGCTCGGGGCTGCGGCAGTCGCGCTCGCGCGATGCCGACCAGGTGGAGGCCTCCGTCATCGACGCGCGCCTGCGCACGCTGGTCTACGAGCGGCAGGCCATCCTGGGCGAGATGTACAAGGGCCGCTACATCCCGCCGGACGTCGAACTGCCGAATTGAGACCACCCCCTACCGCGGCGAAGCCGCGGCCCCCTCAAGGGGGCGCCGCTGGTGGACCGGCAAAGCCGGATCCACGGCGGCCGCTGGAGGGGCGGCGGCGCTGCGCGCGCCTTGGAACACAGGACACAGGCAGACCGCCTTCGAGGTACTCCACCGACTGCGGTGGGGCGGGCTACTCCTGCGGGAACAGGCGCTCGATGATGACGTCGATGACCATGCCGCACAGGCTGTAGATCAGCGAGCCGATCAGCGCCGCGCCAAAGCCGGACACGGCGAGCCCGTCGAGCAGCGAGGCGGCCGCCCAGAACATCAGGGCGTTGATGATGAACAGGAACAAGCCCAGACTCAGCACGGTCACCGGCAGCGTCAGCAGCACGAGGATGGGCCGCAGCAAGGTGTTCAGCAGGCCCAGCACCAGCGCCGCGATCAGCGCCGACGTGAAGCTCGTGACAACGACGCCTGGGTAGAGGTGAGCGACCAGCAGCAACGCACCGGCCAGCAGCAGCCAACGGATGAGGATCTTCATGGCCGCAGCATAAGGCGGGCGTTGCGCGTCGCCGACGGCAAGCCCGTCGCACAGGTGCGGTAATGAGAACCATTTGTATTTCGTATTAGGATTGGCAAAGATTTATCTCCCGCATCAATCGTGAACTTCACCCTCGCCTTGGACAGTTCCACCCCGGTGGACGAGCCGCGCCCGCAGGCTGCGGCTCCCGCGGGTCGAGTCGCGCAGACGACCGCTGCGCCCGAGCGCAGCAGCCCGGGCTGGGGTACGAAGCGACGTCACCCGGGCGCGCTGATCGCCATCGGCGCCCTGCACCTGGTGGCCGGCTGGGCGCTGGCGCACGGCATGATGCACCGGGCGTCTAAGGCGGAGCCCGCCCCCGTGCAGGTGCGGCTGCTGGAGGCCCCCAAGCCGCCACAGGTCACGCCCCCGCCGCCGAAGATGCAGGTCACGCTGCCGATCCTGGCGCCCATGCCTATCGTGCCGCCGCCGCCCGTGACGATCTCCAGTCCCGTCGTGGTCGTGGCCGAATCGCTGCCGACCACGAGCGCGCCGCCACGCCCCGAGCCTTCGCCCACGGTTGCCGTGGCCGCCGCGCCCGTGACGCCGCCCGCCATCAAGGAGCTGGCTGCGGGCAGCTTTCGCTACCGGGTCGAGCCCCGGCTGAGCTACCCCCGCATGTCCAAGCGGCTGGGCGAGGCGGGCGTGGTGGTGCTGCGCATCGTCGTGGATGCCGCCGGCATGTTGCGCAGCGCGACGCTGAAACGCTCGTCGGGCTTCGAGCGGCTGGACCAGCAGGCGCTGCTGGACATCCGCAGCGCGCGCTTCGAGCCCTACCTCGAGCGCGGCCACGCCATCGACTGGGAGGCCGACGCCGGCCTGTCGTACGAACTGAATTGACCCAAACGATGCGGGGACGCCACACCCCGCATTGACCAGTTAATGAGAATCACTATCATTCTCATTAACGACGTTGCCGAGCGGTAGCCCGGCAACGTCTCACCCCCTCTTCCCACGTCATGCGCGCGCTGCGACGACGACTCGCGCCGTCGCAGCGCGCGCCATTTCAAACCACATCGGAGTTCGCATGTCCTTCATCAAGAGCCGCAAGCACGCTGTCGTGCCTCACGCCATTGCCGCCCTCGCGGCCAGCCTGAGCCTGCCCGTCGTCGCCCAGCAAGCCCCCGCGGCCGACGCCAAGAAGGACGAGCCCGCCCTGCCCACCGTGAAGGTGCAGGCGGGCAGGGAAGTGCCGTACAAGGCCGACACCAGCGCCTCGTCCAAGATCACGCAGACGCTGCTGGAGACGCCCAAGACCATCCAGGTCGTGAAGAAGGAAACCCTGCAGGAGCAGGGCGCCGTCTCGCTGATGGAAGCGCTGCAGAACACCCCCGGCATCACGATGCAGCTGGGCGAGAACGGCAACACCTCGGCCGGTGACGCTTTCCAGATGCGCGGCTTCTCGCTGCAGACGTCCACCTTCGTCGACGGCATCCGCGACCTCGGCGCCGTCACGCGCGACGTGTTCAACCTCGAGCAGATCGAGATCGTCAAGGGCCCGGCTGGCGCCGACACCGGCCGCGGCGCGAGCGCGGGCTACATCAACCTGATCAGCAAGCTGCCGCAACTCGACAACATCACCGACGCGACCATCACGCTGGGCGATGCCAGCCGCAAGCGCGCCACGCTGGACTCCAATGTGCGCCTGGGCGACGGCATCGCCGCGCGCGTCAACGTGATGACGCAGGACAACGGCGTCCCCGGTCGCGACTTCGTGAAGAAAAAGGGTTGGGCGATCGCGCCGTCCGTGGCCTTCGGCCTCGGAACGCCGACGCGCTTCTACCTGTTCTCGCAGCACGTGCGCCAGGACAACACGCCTGACGGCGGCATTGCGACGATCGGCTTCGACGGCTTCTACAACGCCACGGCCCAGGTGCGCAGCGCCCCCAAGGCTACCCACCAGTTCTACGGCAGCAGCAGCGACTACGAGAAGGTCGACGCCGACATGGTCACGGCCAAGCTGGAGATGGACCTGGGCGGCAGCACGACCATCCGCAACATCTCGCGCTATGGCCGCACGCACATGGATCGCGTGCTGACCGGCATCAACACGATCACCGCCGTCACGCCGGCCGACCCGAGCAGCTGGACTATCAGCCGTTCGCGCCAACGCGTCGACCAGACCAACGAGATCCTGGCGAACCAGACCAGCCTGAACACGACCATCAACACGCTCGGCATCCAGCACGACCTCGCGCTGGGCATGGAGCTGATTTACGAACGCCAGCTGTCGCTGGGCACGACCTCGGGCAGCTCGGCCACCACCAACGTCGTTCTCAACGGCGTCACGGTCCCCGGCATCGCCGTGCCCGTTGCCAACCTCTACAACCCGAACCGCGCCGACGCGATGGGCACGCCGCTGCTGACCGGCGCCGACACCGAAGGCCACACCAACACCCAGGCGCTGTACGCGTTCGACACGCTCACGCTGAACGACAAGTGGAAGCTCAACGCCGGCCTGCGCGTGGAGCACTTCAGCATCGGCACCAACAGCGGCACGCTCGTCACGGGCGGCACCTCCGGCAACCTGGCCACCTACCAGCCGCGCGGTTACGGCGTCGGCGCCATCGTGCCGACCAACTTGAGGACCGGCGACTGGATCACCAGCTGGAACGTCGGCGCCGTCTACAAGCTGGCCGACAACGGCACGCTGTACGCAGCCGCTGCCAACTCGTTGACGCCTCCGGGCAGCGCCAACTTCACGCTGTCGTCCTCCGGCCAGGCCGCTGGCACGGCCGATCCGCAGGAAACCAGCAACTTCGAGTTCGGCACCAAGTGGGAACTGCTGGACAAGCGCCTGAACGTCACCGCCGCGCTGTATCGCTCCGAGAACGACAAGCAGGTCACGCAGGATTCGGTCACGCAGGCCAGCACCCAGAACGGCAAGACGCGCGTGCAGGGCATCGAGCTGGCCGCCGTCGGCCAGATCACGAACTTCTGGCAGATCACCGCCGGCCTGCAGACGATGAAGACCAAGCAGATCAGCCAGCTGAGCGTCAACAGCACCACCGGCGCCGTCACCGTGACCGACGGCGTGCGCTGGTCGCCGGACTTCTCGGCCACGCTGTGGACCTCGTACCAGTGGGGAGACCTGACCGTCGGCGGTGGCGCGCGCCACACGGCCGAGCAGAAGCGCGTCGTGACGGTCGGCGGCACCACCGCCACCACCAACTCGCCCAACCTGCCGGCCTACACGGTGTTCGACCTGATGGCGGCCTACCGCGTCTCCAAGCAAGTCAACCTGCAGCTGAACGTCGCCAACATCGCCGACAAGGTCTACATGTCGTCGTTGAACAATGGTGGCTCGCGTCTGTTCCTCGGCGCGCCGCGCTCGTCGACGCTGACAGCCCGCTTCTCGTTCTAATGGGCCTCCCAAGCTAGCCAACTCCAAGCCCGCATCAAGCGGGCTTGGGCATTCCAGCCATGCTTCTCCATATCCCCGCCGTACTCAGCAAGGACGACGTGCGCGAGATGCGCCGTGGCCTGGACGCTGCCGACTGGACCGACGGTCGCCAGACCGTCGGCGAACAAGGCGCCCAGGTCAAGCGCAACCGCCAGCTGCCGGTCGACCACCCCATCGGCCGCCAGATCGGCGACCACATCCGCCAGGTGCTCGCGCGCCATCCGCAGTTCATCTCCGCGGCGCTGCCGCTGCGCACGCTGGCGCCGCTGTTCAACCGCTACGAGGGCGGCGAGCACTACGGCCTGCACGTGGACGGCGCCGTCATGCGCCAGGCCGGCACGGAACAGCCGCTGCGCAGCGACGTGTCCACGACGCTGTTCCTCAGCGAACCCGACGACTACGAGGGCGGCGAGCTCATCGTCGTCGACACCTATGGCGAGCACGAGGTCAAGCTGCCGGCCGGCGACATGATCGTCTACGCCAGCAGCAGCCTGCACCGTGTCGAGCCCGTCACGCGCGGCGCGCGCGTGTGCTCCTTCTTCTGGACCCAGAGCATGGTGCGCGACGACGGCCGCCGCACGATGCTGTTCGAGCTGGACCAGGCCATCCAGCGCCTGCGCGCACGCCTGGGCGACGACGCCGACACCAAGGCCCTGACCCACCACTATCACAACCTGCTGCGGCAGTGGGCCGAGCTGTGAGCAACGCGCCGCAACGGGCCACCTGGCTGAAAACGCTGCACCAGTGGCACTGGATCAGCTCGGCCATGTGCCTGGTCGGCATGATCTTGTTCTCCCTGACCGGCATCACGCTGAACCACGCCAGCTGGATCGAGACCCATCCGCGCGTCATCCAGCGCACCGCCCAGTTGCCGCCCGCGCTGCTGGCCACGCTGGCCGACAGCCACGCCGGCCCCCTGCCCGAGGCGGCGCGTTCATGGTTGGCTGACACTCTGAAAACAAGCGTTAGCAATGCAGCCCCAGAATGGTCTGCGGAGGAAATCTATCTCCCGATGCCGCGCCCCGGCGGCGACGCCTGGCTGCGCATCGACCGCACGAACGGCGACGTCGAGTTCGAGGACACCGACCGCGGCTGGCTGGCCTACCTGAATGACCTTCACAAGGGCCGCCATGCCGGCATGGCGTGGAGCTGGTTCATCGACCTGTTCGCCGTGGCCTGCCTGCTCTTCTCCATCACGGGCCTGCTGATCCTGAAACACCACGCCGTGCGCCGCCCCAGCACATGGCCACTGGTGGGATTCGGGCTCGTGCTGCCCGCCCTTCTCGCCCTCCTGTTGATCCACTAGAGACGTCCCATGAAGCTCCAACTCACCCTCACCGCAGCCGGCCTGGCGTCGCTCGGCGCTCCGGCGCTGGCCGCCGACGTCCAGCTCAAGTTCGACCTGCCGCGCCTGAACGTGGCCGAGTACCACAAGCCCTATGTGGCCGTGTGGCTCGAAAAGTCCGGCACCAGCACCGCGGCCGCCCAGCTGGCCGTCTGGTACGACCTGAAGAAGCCCAACAACGGCGGCACGAAGTGGGTGCGTGACATGCGGCAGTGGTGGCGCGCGGGCGGACGCTCGCTGAGCCTGCCGGCCGACGGTGTCAGCGGCGCCACGCGCGGCGCCGGCGAGCACGTCATCAACCTCAGCCAGCACCCGGCCTTCGCGGGCCTCGCCCCCGGCAGCTACGACATGGTGGTGGAAGTCAGCCGCGAAGCCGGCGGCCGCGAGGTGCGGCGCCTGCCCTTCACCTGGCCCGTCAAGGCGGCCGCCGACATCAAGGTCCAAGGTGACGACGAACTCGGCGCCCTGCAACTCACCGTGAAGCCCTGAGCCCAGGAACCCCCATGCGCAAAACCCTGATCGCTACCGCCGCCGCCCTGCTGCCCCTGCTCGCGCAGGCGCACATGACCTGGCTGCTGCCGAACTCGACGCTCGTGACCAACCGGGACGGCGTCGTCACCATCGATGCCGCCGTGTCGGAAGACCTCTTCAGCTTCGATCGCGCGCTCAAGCTCGAACAGCTGCGCATCACCGGGCCGGCCGGCCTCGTGCTGCAGCCCGAGGGCCAGAGCTCGGCCCGCCACCGTGAGAGCTTCGACGTGAAGCTCCCCAAGGACGGCACCTACCGCATCAGCAACTTCAGCCGTGCGCTGATGGGCGCCTACAAGCTGGGCGGCGAGACCAAGCGCTTCCGCAGCACGCCCGAGACGCTGGACAAAGACCTGCCCGCCGGTGCCGAACTGACCAGCCTGACGGAGACCGCCACGCGGCAGCAGACGTTCGTCAGCCGCGAACAGCCGGGCGAGGTGGCCTTCACGCCGGAAGGCACGGGCCTGGAACTGCTGCCGCTGACCCCGGTGACCGACCTCTCCAACGGCGACGAGAGCCGCTTCAAGCTGCTGCTGGACGGCAAGCCCCAGGCCAACGCCAACGTCACGGTCCGTCGCGCCGGCAACCGCTACCGCTACAAGAGCGGCGAGTTCACGGTGCAGACCAACGCCGAAGGCGAGTTCACCATCGGCTGGGCCGAAGCCGGCCAGTACTGGGTGGGCGCCAATGCGGGCGAGCGCGGCGCGCCGGGCGGCCCGGGCGGTGGCACCCGCGACAAGCCCATCAAGCGCGCTGCCGTCAGCGCCACGTTCGAGGTGCTTCCCAAATAAACGCGCCAGCACTCCCGGCGGCACGCGTGCTCGTGCCGCTGCATATCGAAGGCAGCCCGCCGCCGTGGGGCCAGACGCTGCAGCGCCTGGCCGGCGAGACCATGGGCACGAGCTGGTCGGTCGCGCTGATCGGGCCCGAGCCGCTGTCGCTCGCGCCGCTGTACGCCGCCATCGAGGCGTTGTTCAGCGACGTGATCGCGCAGATGAGCCACTGGGACGCCACCTCGCTGCTGTCGCGCTTCAACCGCGCCGCGCCCGGCACGCGCCTGGTGCTGCCGCCCGGCTTCGCCGACGTGATGGACGCGGCGCTGCAGATCGCCGCCGCCAGCAACGGGGCCTTCGACCCCACGGCCGGCGCGCTCGTACAGCGCTGGGGATTCGGCCCGCCAGCCGACGGCCAGGAAGACCAGGCGCAGCGCGGCTGGGCCGCACTGGGCTGGGACGCGCACACGCGCTCGATCGAGCAACCCGGCGGCCTGCGGCTGGACTTGTCCGCCATCGCCAAAGGGCACGCCGTGGACCGCCTGGCCGATCTGCTGGCAGAACTCGGCCTGCCGCACCACCTCGCCGAGGTGGGTGGCGAGCTGCGTGGCGCCGGGCTCAAGCCCGACGGCCAGCCCTGGTGGGTCGACTTCGAGCCGCCCGCCGCCGATGCAGACGTGCTGCCGCTGCGGCTGGCCTTGCACGGCCTGGCCATCGCCACGTCGGGCGACTACCGACGCTTTCGCCTCGATGCCGACGGCCGCCGGCAATCGCACACCATCGACCCGCGCCGGGGCGAGCCCATCGCGCACGGCCTGGCCTCGGTCAGCGTCGTGCATGCCAGCGCCATGTGGGCCGACGGCTGGTCCACCGCACTGATGGTGATGGGCCTGGAGGCCGGCCTGGCCTTCGCCACCGCCCACGGCCTGGCCGCGCGCTTCCTGCAGCGCCATGACGGCGGCTACGTCGAGCGCTTCAGCCCGGCGCTCGAGGCCCTGCTGTCATGAGCCGCGAACTCTGGGCCGCCCTGCTCGTCGCGGGCTATGCGCTGCTTTGCTTCGCCTGCTGGTGGCGGCACCGCCGACGCCACGCCCTCGCGCAGGCCGACGCGGCCGCCCTGCTGCCCGCCAGCGAGGCCGGCACGCCGCTGCTGGTGCTGCACGCCAGCCAGACCGGCGCCGCCGAGGCACTCGCGTGGCAGACCGCGCGCGCGCTTCACCTCGCCGGGCTGCCGGTCCGCGTGCTGCCGCTGGGGCAGGCGCAGCCGGCCGACCTGGCCGGCGCGCGGCAGGCGCTCTTCATTGCCGCCACCTGCGGCGAGGGCGACGCACCGGACAGCGCGGTGCCGTTTGTGCGCGACGTGATGGGCCGCGACGACATCGATCTCGGCACGCTGCACATCGCGGTGCTCGCGCTCGGCGACGCCACCTACGCGCAGTTCTGCGGCTTTGGTCGCACGCTGGATGCCTGGTTGCTGGCCCGCGGCGCCCAGCCGCTGTTCCCGCGGCTCGACGTGGACCGCGAAGACGCCACCACGCTCGCCGAGTGGCGCCGGCACCTCAGCCACGTGGCCGGCTCCAGTGACTCGCTGAGTTGGGACGACCAGCCCTTCACGCCCTGGCGGCTGGTCGAGCGGCGTGTGCTCAACCCCGGCAGCGCCGGCGCGCCGGTGGTGCATCTCGGCTTCGAGCCGCTCGGCGCCGACCTGCCCGACTGGCAGGCCGGCGACCTCGTGCAACTGCAGCTCGACGATGCCGAGGACCGGGTGCCGCGCGAATACACGCTGGCCTCGCTGCCCGCCAACGGCCGCCTGGAACTGATGGTGCGGCTGCTGCGACGCGACGACGGCAGCACCGGCCGGGCATCGGGCTGGCTGGCGCAGGGGCTGGCGCTCGGCGGCAGCGCCGCGCTGAGGTTGCGCGCGCACTCGGCCTTCCGCATCGGCGACAACGCCGCGCGGCCGCTGATCCTCATCGGCAACGGCACCGGCCTCGCCGGCCTTCGCGCCCACCTGAAGGCCCGCCAGCACGCCGCCTCGCCGGCACCGGCCTGGTTGATCTACGGCGAACGCCAGCAGGCCCACGACGCGCATTACGCCGACGAGATCGCGGCCTGGCAGGCCAGCGGCGTGCTGGCCCACGCCGATCTCGCGTTCTCGCGCGACGCCGGCAACGGCCCGCGCTACGTCCAGCACGCACTGGCCCTGCAGCGCGAACGCCTCGTCGCCTGGGTCGACAACGGCGCCGCGATCTACGTTTGCGGCAGCCTCGAAGGCATGGCGGCGGGCGTCCAGGCCCTGCTGTGCGAGGTGCTGGGCGCTCAACGCGTGGACGCGCTCATCGCGCAAGGCCGCTATCGACGCGATGTGTACTGATGCTTGGCCGCGACAAGGAGCGCCGAAAGCCCCGATTTCACGGGGCTGTGCGGGTCATCCCCTCTAGGAAAGCCTTCTATTCCTCCAGGGAGCGCAGTACCATCGCCGCCGCAGGGTGCTAGAGAGTATTGAAGGCTTACGCGGCCTTCACCCGGGCCCGGCACATCAACAACTTTTGATGGAGTGAATCGACATGGCAACTGCGAAGAAGGCCGCGCCCGCAAAGAAGGCTGCGGCGGCCCCGGCGAAGAAGGCGGCGGCTCCGGCCAAGAAGGCCGCAGCACCTGCAAAGAAGGCTGCAGCACCGGCGAAGAAAGCGGCACCGGCCAAGAAGGCTGCCGCCCCCGCCAAGAAGCGCACGCCCAACGCCGCCTTCATGAAGGCCCTGACCCCCAGCGACGCTCTGGCCGCGATCGTCGGCGCAGCCCCGCTGCCGCGCACCGACGTGACCAAGAAGGTCTGGGAATACATCAAGAAGAACAAGCTGCAGGACGAACTGCAGAAGCGCGTCATCAACGCCGACGCCAAGCTGAAGGAAATCTTCGGCAAGGCCAAGGCCGACATGTTCGAGATGACCAAGCTGATCAACAGCCACCTGAAGTGACACGGCGCCGCGCCACGCGCGGCATCGTCGACAAGAGCCCGGCACCGCCGGGCTTTTTTGTGCGCGCCCGCCGGGCGACACGCGGGCGCAGCGGGCCGCGCTGAGCGCCGCCGGCATCACCCAACGGCTCGCGGCTCACCGCCGCGCAGCGGGGTGCTGCCGCCGCAGCGGCTCAGTCGAACCAGTCGGCCAGGTGGCCCATCTGGTCGCGCTTGGTACGCAGGTATTTCTCGTTCTCGGGGCCCGGCGCCGTCAGCGACGCCTCGCGCTCCACGACCTCGATGCCGAACTCGGCCAGTGCCGCCATCTTCAGCGGGTTGTTGGTCAGCAGCCGGATGCGGTTCACGCCCAGCGCGCGCAGCATGCATGCGGCGGCGTCGTAGCGGCGGGCGTCGATGGGCAGGCCCAGCACCGCATTGGCCTGGATGGTGTCGGCACCGGCGTCCTGCTCGGCATAGGCGCGCAGCTTCTGCACGAGGCCGATGCCCCGGCCCTCATGGCCACGCATGTAGACGATGGCGCCGCGGCCCACTTCGGCGAGGCGCTTCATCGCGCTCTCCAGCTGAGGCCGGCAGTCGCAGCGCAGCGAGCCGAATACCTCGCCCGTCATGCATTCGGAGTGCACGCGCACCAGCGGTGGTTCATCGCCGGGCTTGCCGGCGAGGTCGCCGATGCTCAGCACGACATGCTCCTGCCCGCTGTCACCCTCCCGGAAACCGTGGATGGTGAACTCGCCGTAGGGCGTGGGCAGGCGGGTGGAAACGATGTGTTCGATGTTCATGAGCAGCGCCCATTGTCCCCCTGCGCGGGAAACCCCCGGCACTTGCGGCAGGATTCGGCCTCCACACCGAATTGCAGGAGCACACCATGGCCCAGAGCCTTCATTTCCAGCGTCCCGATGGCGTCAGCGTGCCGGGCTATCTCGCCGAGGCCAACCGGCCGCTCGGCGCCGTTGTGGTCATCCAGGAATGGTGGGGCCTGAACGACCAGATCCGCGGCGTGGCCGACCGCTTCGCCCGCGCCGGCTTCACGGCGCTGGTGCCCGACCTCTACCGCGGCAAGCACACCGTCGAGGCCGAGGAAGCCCATCACCTGATGACGGGGCTGGACTTCGGCCAGGCCGCCTCGCAGGACGTGCGTGGCGCCGTGCAATACCTCAAGGGCCTGAAGCTCGGCAGCGGCAAGGTCGGCGTAACCGGCTACTGCATGGGCGGCGCGCTGACGGTGCTGTCGTCCATGCTCGTGCCCGAGGCCGACGCGGGCGTCGTCTGGTACGGCATGCCGCCGCTGGAATTCGTCGACGCCAGCCAGATCAAGATCCCGCTGCAGGCGCACTGGGCCACGCAGGACGCGTTCTTCGGCATCGAAGGCGTGGACGCACTGGAGGCCAAGTTCGCGCAGGCCGGCGTGAACTACGAAGCCCACCGCTACCTCGCCCAGCACGCGTTCGCCAACGAAACCGCGCAAGGCCCGGGCCGCTTGCCGCAGACGCAATACGACGCCGCGTGGGCGCAGCAGGCCTGGGACCGGACGATGCGGTTCTTTGGCAAACAGCTGGGCTGACGCCGAGCACCCTCGCCGCAGCCCGCTTGCCGCACCTGCGTTGAGCGCCCGTCGGGCGCTTCGCCAGTGAGCCCTAAGGCAACGGGCTCGCGGATTCCACGGTCAGAAAGCGTGGCCATGCCAGAGGTGTGGCGCCACTGCAAAGCTCCGACCTGACCACGGCGCACCACTATTGGCTCAGACTACAACTCTGTAGGCACAAACCAGTCGACGCGACGCGGCACTCAAATCGGCAACGCCGTCGTCGCCTTCACCTCTTCCATGACCGCATAGGTGCGCGTCTCGCGCACGCCCGGCAGCGTCCAGATGACGCTGCCGATGAACTCGCGGTAGGCGCCCATGTCGCGCACGCGGGTCTTGAGCAGGTAATCGAAACCGCCGGCCACCAGGTGGCATTCCAGGATCTCGGGGCGCGACTGCACGGCCGCCTTGAAGTTGTCCATCACGTCCATGACCGTGCGGTCCAGGTGCACCTCGATGAACACCAGCATGGACGCGCCCAGCTTGGCCGGGTTCAGCCGCGCCTCGTAGCCCAGGATGTAGCCCTCGCGCGTGAGCCGCTTGACGCGCTCCAGCACGGCCGTGGGCGACAGGTGCACCGTCTCGGCCAGCTTCAGGTTGGAAATGCGCCCATCGGCCTGCAGGATGCGCAGGATGCGTTCGTCGATCTTGTCCAGGCGGTTGGCGGGCTCGTCGGTCATCTGGATATTCTTCTACTGATCAGCTGATTGTCGGCATTTAATCCAGCGACGCCGTCGATAGAGTGCGGAACCTCACCAGGAGTCTGCCATGTCCACGCCTTTCGCTGCCCCGCCCGAGCAATCCCGCCTGCCCGACCCGTACCGGGCCGAGGGGCCGGTGGTGCAGGCGCTGGCCGAGCGCGTGGCCGCCGCGCTGGACTGGCCCGCCGTCATCGCCACGGCGTCGCCCTGGGTGGAGCAGGTGCGCCGCAACCCGGCGCCGTTCTGGGCCATGGAGTCGCTGCTGCGCGAGTACCCCATCACCAGCGCCGAGGGCCTGGCGCTGATGCGGCTGGCCGAGGCGTTGCTGCGCGTGCCGGACGCCCCGACCGCCATCGCGCTGACGGCCGACCAGCTCGGCCGTGCCGACTTCGACGGTGCCAGCGAAGGCAGCCCGCACAAGATGCTGGCCGCGCTGTCGGCCTCCGCCATCTCGCTGTCCAAGCGCTTCCTGCCGGGAGTCGACGACGAAGGCGGCCTGTTCAAGCGCCTGGGCGCGCAGACCGTCGTGGCCGCCACCGTGCGCGCCATCCAGCTGCTGGGCCGGCAGTTCGTGCTGGGCCGCAACATCCAGGAGGCGATGGACGAAGCGGACGACGCACGCAAGGCGCAACGGCAGCTGAGGTTCAGCTACGACATGCTGGGCGAAGGCGCCCGCACCGAGGCCGACGCCGAGCGCTACCAGGCCGCCTACGTCAACGCCATCCAGGCCATCAGCGCCGGCCGCCGTGCCGAGAGCCCGGAGGCGTCGGACGGCATTTCCATCAAGCTCAGCGCGCTGTTCAGCCGCTATGAGGTGCTGCAGCGCGACCGCGTGTTCGCCGAGCTGCTGCCGCGGGTGTGGCAGCTCATCGAGCTGGCCGCTGCCGCCAACATCAACCTGACCATCGACGCCGAAGAGGTGGACCGCCTGGAGCTGTCGCTGGACGTGCTGGACGCGCTGGCCGCCCGCATCGCGGCCGTCTACCCGCAGTGGCGCGGCTTCGGGCTGGCCGTGCAGGCCTACCAGACCCGTGCGCTGCACGTCATCGACGAGGTCGCGGCCATCGCCCGCAAGCATGGCCTGCGCTTCATGGTGCGGCTCGTCAAGGGCGCCTACTGGGACGGCGAGATCAAGCGCGCCCAGGAACTGGGCCTGGCCGCCTACCCCGTGTTCACGCACAAGCAGCACACCGACGTCAGCTACCTGGCCTGCGCCCGCGCGCTGATCGGCCACCAGGACGTCATCTACCCGCAGTTCGCCAGCCACAACGCCGGCACCATCGCCGCCATCGTGCAGATGGCCCGCGCCACCGGCGCGCCGTTCGAGATGCAGCGCCTGCACGGCATGGGCGAAGGTGTGTACCGCGAAGTGCTGAAGGACGGCAGCATCCCCTGCCGCGTCTACGCCCCCGTGGGCGAGCACCGCGACCTGCTGGCGTATCTGGTGCGCCGGCTGCTGGAGAACGGCGCGAACTCGTCGTTCGTGCACCAGCTGGCCGACCCGACCGTGCAAGTGCCCGAGCTGCTCGGCTCGCCGCTGCTGGAGGTTCGCGCCGCATCGGCGCTGCCGCTGCCGCCCGCGCTCTACCTGGACGCCGACGGCCGCGGCCGCGCCAACTCCACGGGTGCCGACCTCACCGCGCCGGCCCAGCGGCTGCCGCTGCAGACGGCGCTGGACACCGTCAAACTCGAGCCGGTACCCGAGGCCGGTGCCGCCGATGTGGACGCCGCCATGCAGCGCCTGCAGGCCGGCTTCGTCGCGTGGAACGACACGCCCGTCGCGCAGCGCGCCGCCACGCTGCGCCGCGCCGCCGACGCGCTGGACGCCCGCCTGCCCGAGTTCTGTGCGCTGCTGGTCAAGGAGGCGTTCAAGACCCAGGCCGACTGCGTTGCCGAGGTACGCGAGGCCGTGGACTTCCTGCGTTACTACGCGGATCAAGCGGAGGCCGAACCCGGCCTGATGCAAGGCCGCGGCGTTTTCGTCTGCATCAGCCCGTGGAACTTCCCGCTCGCCATCTTCGCGGGCCAGGTGGTCGCCGCCCTCGTGGCCGGCAACGCGGTGGCCGCCAAGCCCGCCGAGCAGACGCCGTTCGTGGCGCTGAAGATGGTGGAGCTGCTGCACGCGGCCGGCGTGCCGGCCGATGCGCTGGCGCTGCTGCACGGCCCGGGAGAAACCGTCGGCGCCGGCCTGGTGGCCCACGCCTTCACGGCGGGCGTCTGCTTCACGGGCTCCACCGCCGTCGCGCAGATCATCAACAAGGCGCTGGCGGCCAAGTCGTTGCCGGTGCCGCTGATCGCCGAGACCGGCGGCCTGAACGCGATGGTGGTCGACTCCACCGCGCTGCCCGAGCAGGTCATCGATGCCGTCGTGCAGAGCGCCTTCCGTTCCGCTGGCCAGCGTTGCTCTGCGCTGCGCCTGCTGTGCGTGCAGGACAGCATCGCCGACGGCATCATCGAGATGCTCAAGGGCGCGCTGCAACAGCTGTGGGTGGGCCGGCCTGAGCAGCTGGCCACCGACGTCGGCCCCGTCATCGACGACGAGGCCCACGCCAACATCGCCCGGCATGTGGAACGCCTGAAGCGCGAGGCCCGGCTCATCGCCGAGTCGCCCATCCACGACGCGCTGCCGCGCCAGATCCGGCCCGCCGCGTTCGAGATCGCCCGTGTGGCTGACCTGGGCGAGGAAATCTTCGGCCCCGTGCTGCACGTGGTGCGCTTCAGCGGCACGGTGGACGACGTCATCGGCGACATCAACGCCCTGGGCTACGGCCTCACGCTGGGCATCCAGACCCGCATCGACAGCCGCGCCCAGCGCCTGGCCGACGCGGCGCGCATCGGCAACGTCTACGTGAACCGCAACATCATCGGCGCGGTGGTGGGCGTGCAGCCGTTCGGCGGCGAAGGCCTGTCCGGCACCGGCCCCAAGGCGGGCGGGCCCGACTACCTGCGCCGCTTCACCACCGAGCCGGCGCTCGACGCGCCCGCCCTGACGTTGCATCTGGACGGGCCCTCCGGCGCCGTGGCGCTGGGCACGGACGCCGGCTGGCGCGACACCCCGCTGGCGGACCGCATCGCCACGCTGCGCCGGGGTGCCGACGCGCTCGACGCACAGGCCTCACTGGCGCTGCGCGGGCTGTTCACGGCCGCGCAGGCCTTGTTCGCCGACGCCGTGCTGCCCGGCCCCACCGGCGAGAGCAACACGCTGCGTCACCACGCCCGGGGCGCCTTCGCCGTGCTGGGCCGCGGTGACGCGGGCCTCGCGGCCGTCGTCAGCGCGCTGCTGGCCGGTAACAGCGTGGTCTGGATGGGTGGCGACGAGCGCTCGGCCCAGGCGCTGCTGCACGCCGGCCTGCCCACCCAGGCGCTGACGCTGCTGGCCGACTCCGCCACGGCCAGCATCCTGGCCGCCCCGCAGCTCGCCGGCGTGGCGCTGGCGTCGTCAGACGCCGCCGTGGCCCACCGCCTTGCGCAGCGCCTGGCCGCCCGGCCCGGGGCCATCGTGCCGCTGGTGGTGTCCGCCGGCCATGTGCGCCAGCTCTACCGTTTCGCGGCGGAGCAGACGCTGACCGTCAACACGGCGGCGGCCGGCGGCAACGCGGCGCTGCTGGCGGGCGGGCACTGACGCCGCCCGGCGCGCCGACGCGTCAGTAGAAGCCCTCGCGCCGCCGGTAGCGCTCGGCGCGCTCGCTGTCGTAGCGCGCCGCGTCGAAAGCCTCGCCCTGGATGGCGCGGTGCACCTCACCGCCGGTGGGCATGCTGGCGGGGTCAATGAAGCGCGCCGCGTCCCAGAACTGCGAGCGCAGCAAGGCCTTGGAGCACTGCGTGTAGGCCTCTTCGACGTCGATGAGCAGGCCCAGCTTGGGCGTGCGGCCTTCAAGCGCGCACGGCGCCAGCAGCGCGGCATCCGTCGTGATCACGGCCCGGCCGTTGACGCGGAAGGTGTCGGTCACGCCGGGCACGATGAACAGCAGGCCCAGCTGCGGGTTGGCCAGCAGGTTGCGCAGCGAATCCATCAGCCGGTTGCCGGGCCGCTCGGGCATCAGCAGCGTGCGCTCGTCGAGGATGCGCACAAAGCCGGCCGGGTCCCCCCGCGGGCTGACGTCGCAGCGGCCATCGGCGTCGCTGGTGGCCAGGCACACCAGCGGCGATCGCTCGACGAACAACCGCGTGGCTGCGTTGAGCCGGTCGCTGATCTTGGCGCGCGTCAACGGCGCCGGCTCACCGAGCAGCGCCCGCAACTGCGCTTCGGTGCGGATGATTTCAGAGGTCAGGCGGTGGGCGATGGTCATGGGCCGATTGTGCGGCGCTCTTCTTCAGTGATCCCGCTGGCCCAGCCTGCTTTCCAGTTCGTCCCATGGAATGCCGCAAAGCGCCTCGGCGGCCGGCCAATATTCGGGCGCCACCGCGAGCTCAACCGGTTCTCCCACGTCCAACACTTCGCCATCACACGCCTGGCTGATGATCCAGCCACTGCGCGGTGCACGCACGAGGACCAACTTCGATCGTGGCGAAGGTTGATTCACCGAGCAAGCAGGTGTCGTGCGGCCAGGCGCTCGGCTGCTGATGTCATCGAGCACGAGCACGTCACCTTCCAACGTGCGAAAGAAGTAGAGACGCCCGCCGTGCTCCGGTTCCTGGAAGCATTTGACGGCATCGAACTCGTAATGCTCCGCGACCACCTCGCACGCGGCGAGATCGGCGGCCAGCGATGGCCGAAAGTCAGGCCACCGCTGCACCCATCGCCAGCTGCTCAACATGGCCAACAACGCGCATGCCGGCACCGCGATGCTCAGGATCCAGGCTGCTGCCGCGCCGTGCATGCCGACATCGAGGTCAAACGCCCGATGGACCAACCAGGCAATACCCCACCAGGCGAGCACGCAACCGAGCAGGCTGCCGGCCCACAGGACGACGGCGTTTTCGACTCCCAGCCGCCAACGCCGCCAAGATGTCGGCGCAGTGCGGAGCGCAGCCTGCAGAAAATCCTGTTCTTCGGCGGTGGCGCGCCGACGCTCATGGCGGCTGGGCATGTCGCGTTACTCGACGGCGCCGCCACGGGGCCGTGCTTCGACCCGCCGCCGCTGGGCAGTGACACTGCTAAGCGCCGCCAGCACCAGGTTCTTGGCACCGAGCACGGTGTAGACCCATGCTTTCTGCCATCGGTGCCGCACCACAAACACATGAAGGTGCCAGTTCGCGCGCTTGCGGATGGCGCTGCCGCTGTGAATCAACATGAAGGCCTGTGGGTCGCCCAGCACGTCCGCCGCCAGCCGCTCCGCTTCGGCGAGGAAGAAGAGCAGCAGGTCGCAATGCGGCGTTGCAGAGGCCTCCTCCTGGCAGAGCACGAAACAGTGCCGCAGCCCCGGCAGGCGGTAGCGGACGAGCACGCAGCCGCGCTCGGCATATCCAGGCGGCGACAGCAACTCTCGGTCGAGCATGAAGCGGGGCATGCAGGGATTGTCATGCTCCGCTAACCTTGAAACGTCACAGACCCCCGCCGGACGGAGCGCACCGTTTGCGCCAGAGCCTGCGAAGGCGTCGGCCGTGGGCTTCTCTCGAGAGCGCTGTAGCGATCAACGCATCCATCCTCAAAGGCGAGCTTGTGGGCTCCTCGCACCTGGGCCACCATGCGCCGACGCGCCTGCGGTCGGGCGCACAGGGAGAGCGACATGTTCCCGTGGTTCTGGCTCTGGGCGCCGCAAGTGCGCCTGCCCTTCAGTGGCGACGTGACGCAGGACATCGAGCCGCGCGTGGACTGGTTCTTCAACGCCATCAAGCCCCAGGCGGGCGATGCGCGCATAGAGCGCCAGGCTTTCGATGTCGCCAGCTACGGCGATCAGCTGGGCACCATCACCGAGTTGCTGCTGGCCTGGGCCGAGCGCCTGCCCGCCGAAGACCAGGCCAGCTCCGCCCCGCTGCAGGAACTGCGCGCCATCCACAAGCGCATCGCGGCGATCAAGTCTGCGGAACACGCCCGGCGCGGCTGAGGCTGCCGCCGCCCTCGGGCCAGCGCGCTCAGGCCCCGCCTGCGGTGGCCACAACGAGGGCGCTGGCCAGCAGCACGGCGAACGGCGAGCCCGCCAGACAATTGGCCGCGATGACCGCCGATCCCACCCTGCCCGACGCTGACCCCATGCCCCAGCCGCCCCCGCAGCCGGACTTCGACGCCTGCTGCGGCAACGGCTGCGATCCCTGCATCTTCGACCTGCACGACCTGGCGATGGACGAGTACCGCCGCGCGCTGCGGGCGTGGCGAGAGCGGCATCCGGAGGTGGGCGCGTAGTGCCTGTGAACAGGATGCCAGGCTAGCCCGGATATTTCGCGAAGTACGCGGGAATTGCGTGGATGCCAGGCGCCGGGGGATGCGCCGAGACGGCCGCAGCCAATGCCCGTAGGCATTGGCGAGGCCTTGAGGTGCAGGCCACAAGCCTGGCGCCGCGCAAGCCCGCGTAGGCCCGTGAAGCCAAAGTGGATATCACGTTGAACGGCGAGATCGTCGTGTTCATCGGTGTTGCAGGTCGGCGCGGGCCGGCCTCGCGAAATATCCGGGCTAGATCTTGTGCGTCGGGTTGCGGCCGCGCAGGGGTTCGTAGCGCTCACCCTGGCGGCGCAGCACCAGCGTCTCTCGAACCTTGTTGACCCGGGCGGCGCCGCTGCGGGCATCGACGACGCCATCGCGCCCTTCGAAGTGAACGATGAGGTCGGCCTCGTCGCGGCCCGGTGCCGTGGCGAGCTGCCAGCGGCCGCTGATGTCGAAGCAGAGCTTGGCATCGTGCCCCGCTGGCGGGGTGGGCCGCGTTCCCTGCAGCCAGGCGCCGCATTCCGGGGGGGCGTTCACGGAGCTCGAGCCGGTCATCAGGTGCAGGATCTGCCGGGTGCCATCGTTCGTGACATCGAACAACGTCAGCCACTCACCGCAGAAACCTTGCCAGCATTCGTCGTTCTCGACGCCCAGCCCGACGCGACCGTTGCCCAGTTCCACGCGATGCATCCGCCCCGGCTTGCCGAAGAAGCCGGTCCAGCCGGCCGACGGTGTGGCGTGCGACGCGACCCAGCGACCGTCACGCTGCGTGAAGACGTAGACGCCCAGGTTGGCCGGCGCGCTGTGGCTCTCGATGCGCTGACCACCTTCGAGAACCCGCACCCCGCTGACAACCAGTGCGCGATGGCTGGCATCCAGCGCCAGCACCAGTTGGGGCACCACGCTCACCTGCTGCGGCGAGCCATCAGGCCCGGGCGCCGTGATCGTCGTGGCCCGCCCCGGCAACCAGCCTGTGAAAGCCTCGCGCATCAGTGCCTCGGGGCTGTCGTCGGGCGCACCGGCCGCTACAGCCAGCGACGACGACAGCAGCAGCAGAACTGAAGCCAGCAGGTGTTTCATGGGCCGTCACGATAGGCCCTGGCGATGGTTCGTTAGCATGTGCCGATTCACCCCACGGGCTGCCACCATGTGCCGCAACATCCGCACCCTGTTCAACTTCGAGCCGCCGGCCACCGAGGTGGAGATCCGCGACGCGGCACTGCAGTTCGTGCGCAAGTTGAGCGGGTTCAACGTGCCGTCCAAGGCCAATGCAGCGGCGTTCGACCAGGCGGTGGCCGCCATCGCCGACGAGGCTCGCGCGCTGATCGCGGCGCTGACGACCACGGCCGAACCCAGGAACCGCGAGGTCGAGGCGGCCAGGGCGCGCGAGCGGTCGGCCGAGCGCTTCGGTCGTGCGGTGAAATGACCCGCGGCTGACGCACAATCGCCGCGCCTCGACTCCGCCTTCTGCCATGCGTCTGAAGTTCGCCCTGTCCATCGTCGCCCTGCTGCTGCTCGTCGCGGCCTGGTTCGTGTTCGCCTGGCATTGGAGTTATTCGGAGGGCGAGCGGGCCGGCTGGGTGCAGAAGCTGTCGCGCAAGGGCTGGATCTGCAAGACCTGGGAGGGCGAGCAGGCGCTGGTGTCGCTGCCGGGCACGGCCACGGTCGAGAAGTTCCAGTTCACCGTGCACGACGAGGCCACCGCCGCAGCCATCTACAAGGTCATGGGCAAGCGCGTGAACCTGCATTACGAAGAGAAGGTGGGCCTGCCAAGCTCCTGCTTCGGCGAGACGCGCCACTTCGTCACCGGCGTGACCGTGGTGGACGAGATCTCGTTGTCGCCGGGCGTCGTGGTGCCGCAACCGGCCGCAGCGGCGTCGCCCGCCAGCGCCGTGGCGCCCTGAACATCGAGCGCCGCCGCGCGCCCTTGACGAAACCAGGGGTGCGATGCCCCGGTCAATCACCCGGGCGGCCCGAGGCCACCTGATAAGACACCTCATGGGCCTCCCAGGGCAGCGGCACTTCCCAGCGGTGCAGCATGCGCGCCAGGTCCTGCTGCCGCAACGTGGTGTCGCGGCGGGCGTTGCGCCGGAACAGCGTGTCGCTCGGCACCTCGAGATAGACCAGGCGCACCTGGGCGTCGTAGGCGTAGAGCAGGTCCAGCGTCTTGCCGCGCATCTGCTCGCTCAGGTGCGTCGCATTCCAGACGAAGGGCTCGCGCCGGCGCAGCAGCGCCTTCGCCTTGTCCACCGCCCGATGGGCCGCCAGGCCATCGTTCTCGCCATGCTTGAGGCCCAGCTCCGCCTTCGCATCGTCGAACGACACGACCTCCACGTCGCTTGCATGGCGAGCCACCCAGCTGTCCTTGCCTGACGCGGGCAGGCCGCAGAGCACCGTGACCTGGGACCCCGGCGCCTGGAACAACGGCGTGTCCAGGTGCACGGCGGCACCTCGCGCATACATCAGCCGCGTGTGGGCGGACGCAGCCACCCGCGGCGTGCCCCAGCAGCCATCCTCGCGGGCCAGTTGCTCGAACAGTGCGAGATCGTCGAGCCGCGCCTGCTGGTCGGCACAGAGGCGCCCCCGCATGTCGGCGCGCGCCACACACATCAGGTCCGGCAGGTGCAGGCTCCACGACAGCCGCCGTGCGATGAACTCGGGCGATTCGCCGCGACGGGAGTCGAAGGCGAAGAACGGCACCTGGTGCACGGCGATGATGCGACAGACCGCCTCGCGCAGTTCGAACGGCACGCCCGCGCGCCACAGCAACGCGCGCACGTCCACCGCTCCGCGGCGTGAGTGGCCGGGTTGGCCGATATCGCCCGTGACCGGGTCGATGACCGTGGTCTCCGGCTTGCACAGGTCGTGCAGCAGCGCGGCCAGGAACAGCGTCTCGCGCTGCGCGCCGCGAGCAGCCTGGAAGTGGTCGCAACCGAGCAGCGCGTCCAGCACCATGCGGGTGTGAATGCCGACGTTGCCCTCGGCGTGATAGCGCGGGCTCTGCGGCGTGATTTCGAGCGCATGCAGGCGTGGGAAGGCCTCGCAGCAGGCGGCCCAGTCGTAGTCGTCGCCGGCCCCAGCGGGGCAGAGCGCGCGGATGGTGATGTCGTTCATGTGCTTCTCCGGCTCGGGGCGACCAGCGCCATGTTTGGCGGCACGGGCCAGCCCGCCGTGGCCTGCGGCGCGTAGAGATCGGCCGCTGGCGCCAGGCCGTTGGGAATCACGGGCCGCGTGCTGTGATGCGAGCCCGAGTCGAGGATGGTCTGGACGAAGTCCGGGCGTACCCACTTGTAGCGCCCCAGCACCTGGTGCTCGTCTTCGACCTTGATGTAGAGCCCCTCGGACAGGTCCGACTTGTCCGTCTGCCGCCAGGCCAGTGCCAGGTCGAGCTGCTGCTGCCGCACGCCCTGCTCGAAGGTGTCGCGCCACTGCGCGCTCTTCGCGAGCGACGGCCTCACCAGCGCGCGCAGCGCCTTGGCGTCGCGCGGCAGCGCACCTGTCTGCAGCACCGGCACGCTGACGATGGGCGAGCCGGCGAGCATGGCCTGCCGCCTGGGCGTGCTGAGGAACAGGCGCTCGACGCGGTCATAGATGTCGAATTCGCAGAACCAGTGCGGCAGGCAGTCGTAGCTGACCGAATGCTTGGCATACAGCCACTCGCCATACATCACATAGCGGTCTTCGAGCAGCCCGAGCAAGCGGGCTTCGTGCGCGCTGGCCCAACGCTTGAACGGGCCGAACTGCCGTTCGCGGCCGCCGCCGCCGAGGTAGTGGCCGCGCGACTGCAGCAGCATGTCGCCGCCGCTGGTGAACGAGATGCCGACGTTGGCGCCGTCGAGCTTCTCTTCGATGACGGCGTGGCGCCCCGCCAGCGTGGCCAGGCGGACCTGCTCATGGCCTTCGTCGCCGGGTTGCAGGCGCGAGCCTTCGAGGTGCGGAGTCCTGGGGTACTTCAGGATCTCCGGAGTTTGGATGGGGAAGTCGACGGATGGCGTCGACCCGATGTGCGCAGACATGGTCGTCTCCTGGTTCGATGGAACGAACCGACGACGTGGCGTGCGCGGTGCTTGGCGGGCTGGGCGTCCGCCGCCGGCATGGCGTGGGCGGGAAGGACGCGGAGAACGGCTGCAGCGGCCGTGCTCATGGCGGGCATGAGACGGAGAGCGGTCGACGGCTTAGAGGGCGGCGATGCTGCGGTGCACGATCAGCTCCGGGAGGCAAGCAGTGGAAGAACGAAAGGCGCGCAGTCTATGGATGGCCTCAGCCCGGCGCAAGCCCTCGCGTGTCGGCGTGACAACGACGCGCTGATGAAACGTGTCAGCGCCGCGCAATCACCAGCTGCTCCTCGGGCCGCGCCCGTGGAGGTCACTGGTCACGATGCAAGCGCACCGCCAAGCGACACTAGTGCCATGGCTTCGCTGTTCCAACCGCTGGTGTCGCGCTTCGAGCGCCTGGTCGACCCCTATCCAGAACTCGCCGCAGGCGCGCCGCCGGGCAGCTTCTTCGCATTTCTGTGGCGCTGTGCCGACGGCGTGCGGCGCCATCTGTTCGTCGTCATGCTGTTCACCGCCGGCATCGCGGCGGCGGAGGCCTGGCTGTTCAGTCTCATGGCGTCGCTGGTGGACTGGCTGTCGAGCCAGAAGCCAGCCGAGCTGTGGAGCCGGCCGCAGCCCGTCGTGCTGATGCTGCTGGGCGTGCTGGCCGTCAGCGTTGCGCTGACGGCGGCCCAGGCGCTGACCAAGTACCAGGGCGTGTTCGGCAACTTCCCGATGCGGCTGCGCTGGATCTTCCACCGCCGCATGCTGGCGCAAAGCCTGGCCTTCTTCGGCGACGAGTTCGCCGGCCGCATCGCCACCAAGGTCATGCAGACGGCGCTGGCGGTGCGCGACACCTGGCTCATCGTCGTGGACATCCTGGTCTACGTGGGCGTGTACTTCGGCACCATGGTGGCCATCGTCGCGAGCTTCGATGCGCGGCTGATGGTGCCGTTTGCCGTGTGGCTGGGCATGTACCTGCTGGCACTGCGCTTCTTCGTGCCGCGCCTGGGCCGGATCGCCCAGGCCCAGGCCGACGCGCGCAGCCTGATGACCGGCCGCATCACCGATGCCTACACCAACATCGCCACGGTGAAGCTGTTCGCCCATGGCCGCCGCGAGGCGAGCTACGCCAAGGCGGCGATGCAGGACTTCATGCTCACCGCCTACGGGCAAATGCGGTTGGTGACGGGTTTCGAGATCGTCAACGCGCTGCTGTCGGCGCTGCTGGTGGGCAGCACGGCGCTGCTGGCACTGTGGCTGTGGAGCGAGTCCGCCGTGGGCGCGGGCGCCGTGGCGGCCGCCACGGCCATGGCCATGCGGCTCAACGGCATTTCTCACTGGGTGATGTGGGAAATGGCCTCGCTGTTCGAGCACATCGGCACCGTGCAGGACGGCCTGGCCACGCTGTCCAAGCCGCAGGCGATTGCCGATGCGAGCGGCGCCACCGAGCTGACCGTGCGCCGCGACGGCGCAGGAGGCGAGGTGCGCTTCGAGTCGCTGCGCTTTGCCTACCCGAACGGCAAGGTGGTCGTCGACGGGCTGGACCTGACGATCAAGCCCGGCGAGAAGATCGGCCTCGTCGGCCGCAGCGGCGCGGGCAAGAGCACGCTGGTCAACCTGCTGCTGCGTTTGTACGACCTGCCCGAGAACGGCGGCCGCATCACCATCGACGGGCAAGACATCGCCCGCGTGACGCAGGACTCGCTGCGCCGCCACATCGGCATGGTCACGCAGGACACCTCGCTGTTGCACCGCTCGGTGGCCGACAACATCCTCTACGGCCGCCCGGACGCGAGCGACGACGACATGCGCCGCGCCGCCGAGCGGGCGCATGCCGACGACTTCATCGCGACGCTGTCCGACCCCAAGGGCCGCACCGGTTTCGAGGCCCATGTGGGCGAGCGCGGCGTGAAGCTGTCCGGCGGCCAGCGCCAGCGCATCGCCATCGCCCGCGTGATGCTGAAGGACGCCCCCATCCTGTTGCTGGACGAAGCGACCAGCGCGCTGGACAGCGAGGTCGAGGCCGCCATCCAGCAGTCGCTGTATTCGCTGATGGAGGGCAAGACCGTGGTGGCCATCGCCCATCGGCTGTCCACCATCGCAGCGCTGGACCGGCTCATCGTCATGGACGCGGGCCGCATCGTCGAGCAGGGCTCGCATGCCGAGCTGCTGGCGATGAACGGCATCTATGCGCGGCTCTGGGCCCACCAGAGCGGCGGCTTCCTGGGGCTGGATGACTGACTCGGCGTTGGCCGTGCCCTGACCTCAGCGTGCGCTGAGCTGGTCGCGGTTCGGCATCGCGGTGCCGCGCAGCTGCGCGTCCAGGAAGGCCCGACTCAGTTGCAGACCTTCACGCAGGTCGGCCTGCGCGGCCTCGGTGGCGCTGCCGCTGCGCGGGCCACGGGCGCCGCCGCCCATCGGTCCCTGTTGTCCGCTGCCACCGCCGCCGCGACCACCCGCCATGCCACCGCCCATCGGGCCGTGGTGCTGATCCTGCTCATGCCAGCCGTCCGGTGCCAGCGTGCCGGCCAGCGCCGCGTGAGCCACACCGCCCAGGTTCAGCAGCCAGCCGCTGCCGGGCGCGAATGACTCGAAGGCCTGGCGGCGCTCGGCGGGGTTGCGCAGCAGACCCAGCGGGTCGTTGTCGACGTCGCTGGTGATGACCAGCGTTGCCGCACCGCGAGCGGGTGCCGGCGTGGCCGGCGGGCTGATGGCGATGACCGCCTGCCAGCCGTCATCGGCGCGCGCGTCCAACGCGGTCTGGGCCCCGATCTCGTAACCAGCGAGTGCAACATGACGCCAGTCCAGTGCCGGCTGCGCTGCTCGCAACGTCGGCACCAGCCGGCGCAGCGCGGCCAGCCGGTCGGCGCGCAGGGTGGCGCCGTAGTGGAGCAGGCCCAGCTCGCGGAACTCGCCGGTGCGCGCCAGGTCGGAGCGCCAGGCGGCGGCATCGGCGTCCAGTGGCTGCACGGTCAGCACGGTGTAGCCGGCCTGCGCCCAGGCCGTGGCCCAGCGCTGGCCGGTGTCGCTGCCCTGACCCAGGCCTGGCAGGTAGACCACCACGGGTGTCGTGGCCGGTGCGACTGCGCTGCGCGTGACGGTCACGTGGCGGCCATCAGCGTCGAAGCTGGCCAGCGTCAGGTGCAGCTCACGGGCGGCGGTCTCCGCCCAGGGCTTGGGCGCGGGCGGGCCGCCGGCACAGGCGGCGAGTGCCAGGGCGGACAGGAGCAGGAGCGTGCGACGAGCGGAGCGATGCAGGTGCATGGGCGGCGAGATTACCCGCGCCATGTCGCTGCTTTGTGTCCCGAGGTGGGGGCAGGGCTTGCGGCACCACGGCTCGACGACCGACCGGGTGAACAGGCTCTAGACTCAATGCCATGAACTCAGCGGAAGTCCTGGCCTTCGTCGGCGGCGGCAACATGGCCGGCGCCATCCTCGGCGGCCTGCTGCGAGCAGGCCGGGTGCGCGCGGCGGATGTCATCGTCGTCGAGCCCCACGAACCCCAGCGCGACAAGCTGCGCGCCGACTTCGGCGTCCAGGCCCTCGCCTGCGGTGATGCGTCGCTGGCAAGGGCCGGCACCATCATCTGGGCGGTCAAGCCGCAGCTGTTCACGGCAGCGGCCGAGCCGCTGCGGGCCTGGCTGGGTGACGCACTGCAGCTGTCGGTGATGGCGGGCATCCCGTCGGCGTCGCTCGTGAAGCTCACCGGCAGCGAGCGCGTCGTGCGCAGCATGCCCAACACGCCGGCACTGATCGGCAAGGGGATCGCCGGCCTGTACGCCCGACCGGCGGTGTCGGCCGACGAGCGCGCCGCCGTCGAGCGCCTGCTGGCCCCGACCGGGCAGACGCTGTGGGTCGACCGCGAGGACGACCTCGACGCAGTGACTGCGCTGTCAGGCTCAGGCCCGGCCTATTTCTTCTACTTTGTAGAAGCCATGATGGCGGCGGCGGTCGACATGGGCCTGAGTGCCGAGCAGGGCCGGCGCCTGGCGCTGGCAACCTGTGGTGGTGCTGCGGCGCTGGGGCTGGGGTCTCAGGAGTCGCCGACGACGCTGCGCGAACGCGTCACCAGCAAGGGCGGCACGACGCACGCGGCCATCACGGCCCTGCAGGCAGACGGCGTGGACGCGGCCATCCGCCGCGCCGTGCTCGCCGCGCAACGCCGCGCGGTGGAGCTGGGCAGGGAATTCGGCGGTTGAGTCTCTGATGGGTATTGCTTCGCGGGACAGCCTGCGCGACTGGTTGCGCGCCCCCGGCTCGCTGAGCCGCCGGCTCGCCCGCCTGGGACAGCGTTTCACGGTGCAAGTGTTGCGTCAGCGCGTGGTGCCGTTTCGTGCGCTGGAACGCGCGGCGCTGGGCCTGCCACCGCGCGGGCTCACCGTGGTGCGTGAAGTCATCCTTCGTGTGGACGACGCGCCGATGGTCTGGGCGCGGTCGGCAGTCCACCAACGTGCCACCATCGGCCCCTGGCGGGCAATCAAAGGGCTAGGCTCCAGGCCACTCGCCCATTTGTTGTACGACGACTACCGCATCCATCGCAGCGAACTGAAGCCGCGTCGACTCGCGCGCCACGGCCACACACGGCGTCATGCGGCACGCCAGTGGCTGGCCGCCACCGGGGAAGCAATGCCTGCGCAGATGCTGTGGTCGCGCAATTCCGTCTTCGATCGCTGCGGCGCACAACTGCGTGTGATGGAGTTGTTCGCGCCGGGGCTGCGAGGCCAGCGACCCGGCCGGCGCTGACGCCGCACCATCTGCGGGCGCGTTTTCAGCTGTCTGCGGCCTGACTTTCTTTGTCGGAAATCCCCACACGAAGTCATAAATTAGCACGCGGACCCAGAACTCCCATAAACTACCGCTACAGAGGGGCGTTAGTGACCCGCCGCGCATGGCAAAGGCGGGCATCAAAAAGAGTAGGGCCAAAACATGAAGACCCGTGATGTGGCGATCTTCACCGGCGAGCGCTTTCTTGTGCCTCAGTGCATTCAGCGCATCGACCATCTTTCAACCCACGGCTGGCAGCTGCGCTACGGTGGCACCAAGCTTTTCTCGGACCACAGCCAAGATGGCAGCGGCGCCCGGAAAGCGCTGGCGCTAGCCACCAAGGAACTGCTCAAGCGCATCGCCACGATGCCGGCGCCGTCTCGGCTGCGCCGCACGCCGAGCCGCAAGAAGCAGAGCGACCTGCCATCCGGCATCTCCGGTCCGATCGTGCGTCAGCGCGCCGGCAGCCGCGTGCGTGACTGCAGCTTTGCAGTGACACTGCCGCGCTTCGGCGACACGCCGCTGGCGCGCAGTGTGTATATCGGCACCGAGAACACCTACACGGTGGAGCGCTACCAGGAAGCCCTGGAGCGCGCCGTCGCCTTGCGCGAAAAGGCCGAAGCGGCCTACCAGCGCGCGGCGACCAAGGCACGACGCGCGGAAGCGCTGGTGCTGAAGGCGCAGATGGGCACGCTGCTCGGCAAGCGCTGACGCTGCCGGCGCGGCCTCCGCCGCGCACGACAGCAGACACAATGGGGCGGCCCCGGCATGACGCCGGGCCGCTTTCCATGTGTCGTATTGCCGCCCTGACCCAACGTTCGCTGGCATTGCCAACGCTGTCAATGACAACGACTGCCCCCACGGCGCGCACAAGCGTTGCACGACCGGGCCGACGGTCCATCGTTGGCAGGTTTAGGGCCGCCGCATTCGCCGCGGACGGCGGAACAGCGTTTCACCCGCGCGAACGGCGGGACCAGCACGATGCGCATCATGCTTGTCGTGCTGATCGTCAGGCAGCGACTGCGGCCGGCTGGTGCATCTCCACCCCCAACCACAACCGATGAGCAAGCCATGACCCCGAAACCCACCACGTTCAACTGGGGCGTCATCGGGCCAGGCGGCATTGCCAACCGGTTCGCGGGCGCCTTGCCGGCGGTGCCGGGCGCGCGTCTGGGCGCCGTCTTCGCGCGCGACGCCGCGAAGGGTCAGGTCTTTGCCGAGCGCTGGCAGCGCGACGACGGGGCCGCGCGCGTGACGACAGCGTTGCCAGACCTGTTGCACGACCCTGCAGTCCACGCCGTCTACATCGCGACGCCGCACTCCCACCATGGCGACTACGTGCGCGCGGCGCTGCTGGCGGGCAAGCCGGTGCTGTGCGAGAAGCCGCTGGTCACGTCGCTGGAGGAGGGTCAGGAGCTCGTCGAGCTCGCACGCCGCCAAGAGGTGTTCCTCATGGAGGCGCTGTGGACGCGCTTCCTGCCCGCCTATGAGGTGGCAGGCCGGCTGCTGCGCGACGGCGCCATCGGCGAACTCCGTGCGATGCAATCGAGCTTCTGCTTCTCGTCAGGCTACGACCCGCAGCACCGCAACTGGAACCCCGCACTGGCGGGCGGTTCGCTGTGGGACATCGGCATCTACAACCTCGCCGTGACGCGCTGGGTGCTGCAGCAGATGCATGACGGGGAGTGCCCCGAGCCGCTGTCCATCGATGTCGCGGCCAGCCTCGCGCCGACCGGTGTGGACGCGTCCGTCAGCGCCACGCTGCATTTCCCCGGCGGCGTCACATCGCAGTTCCGCTGCGGCTTCGATGCGTCGTCGGTGAACGCGTTCGAGGTGCTCGGGTCCCAGGCGGGCTTGCGTTTTCCGGTGGATTTCTGGGGCTCGGAGGTCGTCGAACTCGTCACGCGCAAGGCGCCCATCGAGCGCTTCGAAGCGCCACACGCCATCAACGGCTTCGAGGGCGAGATCGCCGAGGCGCAGGCCTGCATTCGCGCCGGCCTGCTCGAGAGCCTCCGCATGCCGCACCGCGAGACGCTGGGCCTGCTGCGCTGGACGGACGCCATCCGGGAACGCTTTCCCGGTGGCGTCAACAAGAAGGGCTGAGCGCGCTCAGCGCGGCAGCCAGATGCGGTTGCTGCGCGCCGGGTTGCGCTTGAGTATCAAGGGCACGCCGCCCTCGCCGTTGGCCGCGCTTTGCGCATGCACCGTCGTGCCGGAGCCGGTCACGACGGGGCAGCTGCCGCGGTCCGCATGGCCCAACGCGCTTGCCAGCATGGACTCGTTGGTGTCGCCCAGCGCATGGTTCAGGTCGTCGGCCACCGTGCAGCCCTTGACGAAGCGTGTGCCGGCGGTGCCCGTGGCCGTGGGCTCGAAGCCGTCGGCATAGTCACCGAAGCCTTGTGCATTGACGCCAGCGAACTCGATCGGGAAGTAGCTGATGCCGCAGTTGTCCTTGGCGGTGAAGCCGTAGGGCTTGCCACAAGTCTTGCCGCCCACGAGCACGACATCCACGCCCACGCCGCGAAGGCTGTTGATGACCGACTCGCTGGCCGAACACGTGCCTGACTGCGCCAGCACGTAGACACGGGAAAGATTCAGCGTCGGCAGTGCCTGCTCCTGCGTGCAGTTGTTGCCGACGAGGATGCACGAGGTCGTGTAGAACGGCGTCGCCACGTTCTCGGCGCTGCGCTTGGCGTTGTACTTCAGCGTCTCGAAGGTCTTGCCGGCGGTGGCGGTCGTGCCGGCGATCATCGTGGCCAGCTCGCTGGCGATGTAGAGGTAACCGCCGCCGTTGTAGCGCAGGTCCAGCACCAGCTCCTTCACGCCCTCCGTTTTGAAGTTGCTCACCGCAGCGATGAGTTGGGCTTCCGATGGCGCGTTGTGGTCGTTGAAGAGCAGGTAGCCGGCCTTCGTACCCAGCGGCGTCGTGACGACCGTGGCCATGGGCACCGGCGTGCGTGTGACGGAGGCGCTGGTCATGCTGAGCGCGATGGGGTCGCCGCCAGCACGCGTGAAGCTGAAGCTGTGCGTGGCGTTGGCCTGGGACGGATACAGCGCCGCGTTCAAGGTGTCGACGCCGGCGCTTGTCGTTGTGTCGGCACTGGTGTCGTCCGCCGTGACGAGCAGGTCGCCGCGCATGATGCCGGCCCGTTCAGCCGGGCTGCCGGCTTCCACATAGGCGACGCGAATCTGGCGTGGTGGTGTCGTGCTCGCCAGCTTCCACTCGATGCCATAGCCGGCCTCGATGCCGCTGCCGCTGAGCGCGACCCAGTCGGCCGTCGGGTAAGTGAAGCTGAAGCGGTCGCGCCGCTGGCCGGTGTCGGTGGTGGTCGGCGTCTTCAGCGCCTCGAAATAGTTGTCCATCGCAGCGTAGGCGTCGCTGCCGCTGTAGCTTGCGAGGCTGGGGTCCACGCTGGGCACCTGGTCGCGCCACAGATAGGACTCGTCGAAGTAGGCCCGCAGCCACTTCTTCTCGGCGGTGAGCGAAGCCGTGCGCAGGTTGGCTGTGGCCAGCGTATTGCCGGGAGCGCACTGCTGCGCGAAGCTGGAGGACGGCCCGGCCGGACCGTAAGACGAGTTGGTGGGCGGCGTGCTGGGGTTGCCAAACACCGGCGCGCCGCTGTCGCCGTTGCTGCCGGTGCCCAACACCGGCGAGCCGCTGCTGCCACCCCCGCCACCGCAGCCGCTCAGTGCCAGCCCCAAGGCAGCAACCAACATTGCGGCGCCGCGCATCGTCATCATCATTTTTCTCACTCCTGCTGAATCGCGAGGCAATGTAAGCGCTGTGAGCAGGGGGGGATGAAAGCGTGCCGCAGGGACTGTCGGTTATTTTTCACATCATCTCAGGCTGAGGTCGATGACCGTGCCAGCGAAAACCGCCAGCCCCAGCCAATGGTTGGCCCGGAACGCGCGAAAGCACTCGGCCCGCTGGCGGTGACGGATCAGCGTGTAGTGCCACAGCGCCTGCGCCGCCGCCACGGCGATGCCGGCCAGGAACCAGCGCCCCAGGCCCAGCCGCAGGCCCAACCCCGCCCAGATCGCCAGGTAGGTGGCGTAGAAGATCATGATGCCGGCCACATCCCAGCGGCCCAGCGCGATGGCCGACGAGCGCACGCCGATGCGCAGGTCGTCGTCACGGTCCACCATGGCGTACTCGGTGTCATAGGCCAGCACCCAGAACAGGTTGCCCACCAACAGCGCCCAGGCCGACAGCGGCACGGCGCGCAGGTTCCATTCCACGCCGCCCAGTGCGGCGGCAAATGCCATCGGGATGCCGAACGAGAAGGCCACGCCCAGCACCGCCTGCGGCATGGCCAGCACGCGCTTGGCGAAGGGGTAGACGATGGCAACGGCCAGCGCGGCGAAGCTCAACAGGATGGCCGGCGGGTTGGTGGTCAGCACCAGCCCGAACGACACCAACGCCAGCGCGGCGCCCAGCACCAGCGCTTCCTTCACCGACACGGCCCCGGTCGTCACCGGCCGCCCGGCGGTGCGCTTCACGTGGCGGTCGAAGTCGCGGTCAGCGACGTCGTTGATGCAGCAGCCCGCCGAGCGCATCAGCACCGTGCCAAGCGTGAACACCGCGAGCAGGTGCCAGCCGGGGAAGCCGTCCGCCGCAATCCACAGCGCGGCCAGCGTGGGCCACAGCAGCAGAAGCCAGCCGGCGGGGCGATCCCAGCGGATCAGTTGCAGATAGAGCGCGAGCCGCGTGGGGCGGCCGGGATCGGGTGTGGCGGGAGCGGCGGAAGTCATGCCCGGATTTTCACGCCGCCCGACGTCGCCCCCCGGCACGCAAAGCCCCCGCCCGGCGCCAGGCGCGGCGCCGGCCTACAGTCGCGGCATGCATGACCTCAGCGCCTTTCCCATCACGGCCAAATGGCCCGCCAGCCACCCGGACCGCCTGCAGCTCTATTCGCTGCCCACGCCCAATGGCGTGAAGGTGTCGATCGCGCTGGAGGAGATCGGCCTGCCCTATGAGCCACACCTGGTGGACTTCGCCACCAACGACCAGCTCAGCCCGGCGTTCCTGTCGCTGAACCCGAACAACAAGATCCCGGCCATCCTCGACCCCAACGGCCCGGGCGGGCGGCCACTCGCGCTGTTCGAGAGCGGCGCCATCCTCGTCTACCTGGCCGACAAGACCGGGCAGTTGCTGCCGGCCGACCCGGCGCAGCGCTACGAGGCGCTGCAATGGCTGATGTTCCAGATGGGCGGTGTCGGGCCCATGTTCGGCCAGCTAGGTTTCTTCCACAAGTTCGCCGGCAAGGACTTCGAGGACAAGCGCCCGCGCGACCGCTATGTGGCCGAGTCGCGCCGGCTGCTGGGCGTGCTGGATCGGCATCTGCAGGGCAAGGCCTGGCTCCTGGGCGACACGTATACCGTGGCCGACATCGCGACCTTCCCGTGGGTCAACAACCTGATCGGCTTCTATGGTGCCGGTGACCTGGTCGGCTGGGGCGACTTCAAGGAGGTCGACCGGGTGCTGCAGGCCTTCCTGGCGCGGCCCGCCGTGCAACGCGGCCTGAAGGTGCCGGCGCGCGGCTGATCAGGGCCGGCGCGGCACGCCTGCCAGTCTAGATCCGGCAGTTGGGCACGCCCGAGGGGCGGGCGAGGCGGGGCGCTGGCAAGGCGTGACGCCGAAGTGGGCTCGTGCCCACGAGGAGAAGCAACGCGGCCAGCGCCACGAAGCGCCAGCCCAGCGGGCATGCAGCGCTGCTCACCGACGTGGCGAACGTCGCCGGAGACGCAAGGCGTTCATGCGGCTAGCGTTTCGATGCGTAGCGAGCGGTCAACTGCCGGATCTAGGGTCAGTCCAGCGCCGTGACGCGGTCGCCGTCACGGGGCTGGCAACCGGCCTCCAGCGGCTCGCCCGAGTCGCGCTGAACAATGCCTTGCGGCCCGTGGCAGAACTCCAGCCGGCGTGTGCCCGTCCAGCGCTGCTGCGCAAAGGCCTCCAGGCTGGTGGGCAGGCTGGTCTGCACAGAACCCGTCTCGAGCTGCGCGGGCGGGTGATCGTCGAAATGCAGCCACGGCACGAAGTGGCCGGCCAGCATGAGCCACGGCGATGCGTGCACCGGCTCCGGCGCATAGCCTTCGCGGCGCAGCCAGTCCTGCGCCTGCACGCGGGTGGTCGCGCCGGTCACCGACGCGGCCAACAGCTCGGCCACCCATTGATTGCAGTTCTGGTACAGCGTGCTGAACGGATAGGCGTTGGCGCTGTAGCGTGCATTGAGCAGGCCCAGCGCCAGCGGCTTGTCCAGCGCGGTGGCCGCCAGCGGCGCGGCGGCCTCGGGCGGCAGCAGCAGCACGCTGACGTAGCCAACGTCGGCTGCGTCGCCGCCACTGATGAAGCCGGCCAGGCCCTGGTCGAACAGGCGCGGCGCCCGCTCGGCGCAGGCGTAGTAGAGCTGGCGCACGGCCCAGGGTGTGTCCAGCCCGTCGGCCAGCGCGACCGCTGCGTGCGAGTAACGCAGCCCGAAGCGGGACAGGTCGGTGCCTGAGCGCGCGATCAGCGCGGCCGGCGTGCCTGACGCGGCCAGTGCCTCGCGCACGACGGCGGCAAAGCGCAGCAGCCGGTGCTGCTGCTCGGCCGTCATGGGGGTGTGGCGATCGCAGCCCTGCGGCGGCAGAGAACCCGCCTGGGCGGCACCCACCAGCCACGCGAGGGCCGCCGCGCAGGCGGCGCGAATCAAGGCTTGACGACGCGGGCGCTCATTTCGCGCGCCCAGGCATCTTCCAGAACCAGGAAGAAGGCCTTGCCGGTGTCGGCATGTGCAAAGGCCGTGCCGTAGGGCTGGGCGGTCGCCTGCAGTTCATCGCCGACGTTGACGGTGCGCGCAGCCATGGCTTGTTCGGGCACGGTCAGCTCGACCGCTTGGGCACCATCACGCGCCAGCGTCAGGCGCAGCTTGCCGGCGTCGGCCTGCGCCACATCGGTGACGCGGTAGCGGCCTTCAGCGCGCTTCTCGTCGCCGCCGCTGCTGCCGGAGGAGGCCTTGAACGAGTCGGACACGCTGCCCGAGGCAGAGGAGCCCGCGTCGGCGGCCGACGAGGCGAAGGACGCGGCGTTGGCCGTGGTGGCGGCCGCCAGGGCCAGGGAGGCAATGAAGACGAAGCGCATCGAAAGGCTCGCGGTTGTGGAAGGTCTAACGATAGCCTGCGCGCACGGTGACCAGTTGTATGGACTGCGTCAGCTCAGCGGATTTCTGCATGGCGGCCTCAACGCGGCGCGGGCTTGCGCACCCAGGCGTCCATCCAGTCGGACCCCGACAACACGCGGCGCGAGCGCCACATCTCGTCACGGGGCTGCGGCGCCGGGGCCGCCGGTCGTGCCACCGGCGCGGGCGTGCGCGGCGCGGCGTCCGTGCCGGTGAAGCTGAAGTTGGGAAGGCGTCGCATGCGTACTCCTCCTGAAGATGCGGCGAGCCAAGTTTGCGGCTTGGCCCATCAGGAACGCATCAGATCGACAAAAGGATTACTTGGGTTACTTGCCGATGCAGAAGTTGCTGAAGATGACCCCCAGCAGCTCGTCGGCCGAGAACGCGCCGGTGATCTCGCCCAGCGCGTCGTGGGCCAGGCGCAGCTCTTCGGCCAGCAGGTCCAGCGCCGCGTCGCGCTGCTCGGCGATGGCGCGCGCCAACGCCAGGTGCTCGGCCGTACGGGCCAGTGCCTGCACATGGCGTTCGCGGGCGATGAACAAGCCCTCGGGCACGGCCTGCCAGCCTGCCGTCTTCAGCAGGCGCTGGCGCAGCGTCTCCAGGCCTGCGCCGGTCTTCAAGCTCAGCGCCAGCTCGCCGGCCGGCGGCGTGCCCAGATCCGTCTTGTTGAACACCTGCACGATGCGGCCCGCGTCCACGCTGTGCAGCCGCGCACAGATGCGCTCGTCCTCGGCTTCGTAGTCGGGCAGGCCCACGCGGCCCAGGTCGTGCAGGAACAGCACGACGTCGGCGTCCGCAATCGCATCCCACGAGCGAGAGACGCCGATGCGCTCGACCTCGTCGGCGGTCTCGTCGCGCAGGCCGGCGGTGTCGGTGATGTGCAGCGGCACGCCCTCGATCTGGATGGTCTGGCTGACCTTGTCGCGCGTGGTGCCCGGAATGGGCGTGACGATGGCCAGCTCCGCGCCGGCCAGCGCGTTCAGCAGCGAGCTCTTGCCCACATTGGGTTGCCCGGCGAGCACCACCTTCAGCCCGTCACGCAGCAAGGCGCCCTGGCGGGTGCGGGCCTGCACGCCGCTCAACTGCGCGGCCAGACGATCCAGCCGGCCGAAGGCGTGGGCCTTCTCGAGGAAGTCGATCTCCTCCTCGGGAAAATCCAGCGTCGCCTCCACCAGCATGCGCAGCTGGATGAGCTGATCGCGCAGCACGCCCACCTCGCGGCTCAACGCGCCCCCCAGCGATCGACTGGCACTGCGCGCGGCGGCCTCGGTACTGGCGTCGATGAGGTCGGCCACGGCCTCGGCCTGGGCCAGGTCGAGCTTGCCGTTCAGGAAGGCGCGCTGCGTGAACTCGCCGGGCTCGGCCAGGCGTACGTTCAGCCCCGCCTCGATGACCCGCGCCAGCAGCAGCTGCATGACGACGGCGCCACCGTGGGCCTGCAGCTCCAGCACATGCTCGCCGGTATAGGAGTGCGGTGCGGGGAAGTACAGCGCGAGGCCCTGGTCGATCGCCGTGCCGGCCGCGTCGCGGAACGGCAGGTAGGTCGCCTCGCGCGGCTTCAGCGCGCGGCCGCAAACGGCCTCGATGAGCGGCGCCAGGTCTTGCGCAGACGACACGCGCACGATGCCCACCGCCCCGCGGCCTGGAGCAGTGGCGATGGCAGCGATGGGGTCGGCGTGGCGAGACAGCATGGCGGCATTGTCGAACCTCTGCCGCGCGCCGCTGGTGAGCCGCGCTCAGGGCTCTGGCGATTCTGTCGGGCGGCGGTGCCGGCGCTGGCGCGGGGGGAGGCCCGGCGCGAGGCGCTCTCGTGAGCACCGGCCGGGCCGATGTGCTGCCCCCGCAACGCCATTGAAGCGCCGGCAACAGGCGAAAAAAAGCCCCCGGCTGGCGGGGGCTCGTTCGACAGCGTGTATCAGTTCACGCCCAATCGCTTGTTGATCACCCATTGCTGGGCGATCGACAGGATGTTGTTCGTCAGCCAGTACAGCACCAGGCCCGACGGGAAGACGAAGAACATGACGCCGAAGGCCACCGGCATGATCCACATCATCTTCTGCTGCATCGGGTCTTGCGCAGGCGGGTTCAGCCAGACCTGGAACAGGCTCGACGCCATCATCAGCAGCGGCAGGATGAAGTAGGGGTCACGCACCGACAGGTCGGTGATCCACAGGATCCACGGCGCCTGGCGCATCTCGACGGTGGACAGCAGCACCCAGTACAGCGCCATGAAGATGGGCATCTGCGCAAAGATGGGCAGGCAGCCGCCGATGGGGTTGATCTTCTCCTCGCGGTAGATCTTCATCATCTCCTGCTGCATTTCCTGCGGCTTGTCCTTGTAGCGCTCCTTGAGCGCATTGATGCGCGGCGCGACGGCCTTCATGCGGGCCATGGACTTGTAGGCGCTGGCGTTCAGCCAGTACAGCGCCGCCTTCAGCAGCACGACCAGCGCGACGATGGTCCAGCCCCAGTTGCCGATGAGGCCGTGCAGCCTGTCCAGCAGCCAGAACAGCGGCTCGGCAATGATGGTCAGCACGCCGTAGTCCTTGACGCGCTCCAGGCCCGGGGCGAGCGCCGACAGCTTGTTCTCTTCCTGCGGGCCGGCAAACAGCGTGGCGCTTTGCGTGGCGGTAGCGCCGGGGGCCAGCGTGGGCAGCGTGAACACCATGCCGGTGGCGTAGGTGCTGTCGGGCTGCTTGCGCACGAAGAACTCGCGGTTGCCGGCCTCCGTGACGAGCCAGGCGCTGGCGAAGTAGTGCTGCACCATCGAGACCCAGCCGTCGCCGGCCTGCTTCTCGATGTCGACCTTGCCCTTGTCGATGTCCTCGAACTTGATGGTCTTGAACTTGGCCTTGTCGTTGTAGATGGCCGGCCCCGTGAAGCTGGGCGTGAAGCCCGCGCCACCGTGGACGATGCTGCCGTCACGCACCAACTGCAGATAGACCTGCGGCGTGACCGGGGCGCCGCCGGCGTTGACGATCTCGTGGGTGACGCCCACCGTGTAGACGCCGCGCTTGAACGTGTAGGTCTTGACCAGCTTGACGCCGCCGACCTCGGCCGACTCCAGGCGCAGCTTGACCTCGTCCTGGCCACTCTTGAGTTCCCGATCGCCGGCGGCGGCCGTCATCGGCGTCGTATGGCCGGGCAGCGCGCCCTGCGGGCTGACCAGGCCGGTCTGCGCACGGTAGTGCTGCATCTCGTTGAACAACACCACCGGCTGCGGCGTGAACTCGGGCTTGGTCTGCAGATGCACCATCTGCAGCAGCTGGTCCGTCACGGTGGGGTCGTACGACGTGAGGTACTTGGGCAACTCGGCGCGGACGATGTCGCCACCCAAGGTGTCCACAGTGACCGTCAGCACATCGGTGCGGATGGTGATCTTCTCGGACGGCGCAGCCGGGGCCGTGGCCGTGGCTGGCAAGGCACCAGCCGTGGCGGCCGGAGTGCCCGACGAAGCAGCGCCCGCTGGCGCCGAGGCCACGGCCTTGGGCGCCGGCGGCGCGAACATCGAGGGGTGCCCGTTGTGCTTCTGCCAGCCGTCCCAGAGCAGGACGAGCGACATGGTGAACACCACCCACAGCACGGTGCGGCGAATATCAGTCATGGAGGGACTCGGAGGAAGAAGACAGCACGCAGGCGCGCGTCATGGAGGGGGAGATCAGCCGGGAGAACAGGCGCGGCGCATTGTCAGGCACGGGGTCGTGCCCGCCGTCGCACCACGGCGCACAGCGCAGGATGCGATGCACGGTCAGGTAGCTGCCGACGAGCGCACCATGTCTTTCGAGCGCTGCCAATGAGTAGCGCGAGCAGGTCGGCTCGAAGCGGCAGGCGTTGCCCAGCCAGGGGCTGAGCAGCAGCCGGTAGCCACGCACGACGGCCATCAACGCGCGGGCGGGCCAACTGGGCCGGGCCAATGCCGCCGTGGCGCCGAGCGCCTGCACGCCTTCGGGCTGCCGGTCCGCGCTCATGCGACGGCCTCCGGCTTGGGCTGCTGAGGCTTCAGCGCGCGATCCAGCAGTTGCGCCAGCTCGGCGCGCACGGCAGCGCGCAGCGCGTCGGACGCCGCGCTGGGGAATTTCTGGCGGTCAAACGGAGAGCGCAAGCGAACGACCCACATGCCCGGCGGCATGCCGGGGCGCTCCGCGAACGCGGCACGAATCTGGCGCTTCAAGAGCGCCCGTGTCACCGATCGCTTCGCGTGCCGTTTGGGAACGACAGCGCCCACCCAGCAGCCTTCCGGCGCGCGGGGCGGGACATGTTCCACAACGCTGTGGGCAGGCTGTGCGTCGCCTGTTGATAACTCGGCCTGAGCTGCGCGCAACCTGGCCGCGTGCCAGGCGCTGGGCGCCGGATCGGCCGAAAGGTGGTGCAGCGCAAAATGCGCGCTGCGCGCCCGGCTTTGACGGCCGAGCACACGCTCAAAGTCCACCGGGCGGTTCAGCTTGCCGATCATCGGAGGCCCGGGGGCTGACGGCGCACGGAGCGCCGTTCTCGATCAGAGTGCCAGCTTAGACGGCCAGGCGCTTGCGGCCCTTGGCGCGGCGAGCGGCGATGACGGCACGGCCGCCACGCGTCTTCATGCGCACGAGGAAGCCGTGGGTACGGGCGCGGCGGGTCTTGGAGGCTTGGTAAGTACGCTTCATGAGAAACCCCTTCGGAGGTTTTTGAGGGTTTGTGCAGGCTGGGCACAGCGGTTGGCGCCCGGCGAAAAAGCGCACGGGCGAGCCAGTCGCTTGTGCGCGAAAACCCGGCATTACAGCAGAAGCCGGCGAAGCGGTCAATAAGTCCCCCGTCTCAAGGCGGGTTTGCCGGGGATTGACCCCTCTCCAAATTCTGTGGATAACCCGTCTTTTGGCAGCGCTGGAACCGTACAATCCAGCCGCTCGAAAAGAAGTTTTCCACAATGAGCCAAGAAGAACAGACGGTGGACCGAGCGCAGACCTTTGAAGCGAGCATGGTGGGCATGGGGGCGGCAGACTGGGCCGCGGACCTGTGGCGGCGCGGTTGCGAACGGCTGGCCACCGAACTGCCCGAGCAGCAGTTCAACACCTGGATCCGCCCGCTACCGCCCGCCACCGTGGCCGGCGACAGCGGCGATGGCCTGGTGGCCACGCTGAAAGTGCCCAACCATTTCAAGCGCGACTGGATCCGCCGGCAATACGCCGCCCGCATCGAGGCCATCCTGACCGAACTGGCGGGCCGGCCGACACGCCTGGAACTCGCACTGGCTGCCCGGGACGCCGCTGCGGCACCCGCCAGCGTCGCTGCGCCGGCGATGCCTCAGCCACACCAGCCGGCAGCGCCGGCCCAGGCTGCGGAGCCCAGCGCAGCACTGCGGCCGGTCGTCAACACGCCGACCATCGTGCTGCCGTCGCAGGCGCCGGCCTCAGCCAAGCACCGCATCAACCCGCAGCTCACCTTCGACACGCTGGTGCCGGGCCGCGCCAACCAGATGGCCCGCACCGCCGCGCTGCACGTGGCCGGCGCACCGGGCATCACCTACAACCCGCTGTTCATCTACGGCGGCGTGGGCCTGGGCAAGACCCACCTGATCCACGCCGTCGGCAACGCGCTGCTGAAGGACCGCCCCGACGCCCGGGTGCTGTACCTGCACGCCGAGCAGTTCATCTCCGACGTCGTCAAGAACTACCAGCGCAAGACCTTCGACGAGCTCAAGGCCAAGTACCACTCGCTGGACCTGCTGCTCATCGACGATGTGCAGTTCTTCGCCGGCAAGGACCGCACGCAGGAAGAGTTCTTCAACGCCTTCGAGGCGCTGCTGGCCAAGCGGGCGCACATCATCATGACGTCGGATACCTACCCCAAGGGGCTGGTGGACATCGACGAGCGCCTCACGAGCCGCTTCGACGCCGGCCTGACCGTGGCCATCGAGCCGCCCGAGCTGGAAATGCGGGTGGCCATCCTGATCAAGAAGGCCGACGCCGAAGGCACGCCCATGCCCGAGGATGTGGCCTTCTTCATCGCCAAGAACGTGCGCGCCAACGTCCGCGAGCTGGAAGGCGCGCTGCGCAAGGTGCTGGCCTATGCGAAGTTCTCGCACAAGGAAATCACCATCACGCTGGCCCGCGAGGCGCTGAAAGACCTGCTTTCCATCCAGAACCGCCAGATCGGTGTGGAAAACATCCAGAAAACGGTGGCCGACTTCTACAAGATCAAGGTCGCCGACATGTACTCCAAGAAGCGGCCAGCCAGCATCGCCCGGCCGCGTCAGATCGCGATGTACCTGGCCAAGGAGCTGACGCAAAAGAGCCTGCCCGAGATCGGCGAGCTGTTCGGCGGCCGAGACCACACGACCGTGCTGCACGCCGTGCGCAAGATCGGCGGCGAGCGCCAGAAGAACAGCGAGCTGAACCAGCAGCTGCACGTGCTGGAGCAGACGCTGAAGGGCTGAGCACCGCCCCAGGCTCGCGCCGCTGAGCGCCAGCCGAACCAGACCGGTCTGCAAAGCTCGGCGGACCGATCGCCCAGCACGCCGCCTGGGCGGGCCGGGCGAAGCCAGCGCCCCGCCCGTCGACTCGGGTTGACCCGTAGATCTCACGACGACCCGCCAGTCCGGCGGTGCACCCATTCCGGGCGACAATCGCTGCTTCACGCGCGCGCGCGTTTTTGGGGCTTGGCCCCGGCGAAATTTCCCCCAGATCCCCTCCGAAGAGGCCCTCATGATCGTTTTGAAAGCTCCCCAGGATCAGGTGCTCGGCGCGCTGCAAGCGGTGTCCGGCATCGTCGAGCGGCGCCACACGCTGCCCATCCTGGCGAACGTGCTGATCCGCAAGACCGGCAACCAGGTGGAGCTCACGACCAGCGATCTCGAGATCCAGGTGCGCACCACGGTGCAGTTCGACGGCGATGCCGGCAACCTGTCCACCACGGTGGGGGCCCGCAAGCTGATCGACATCCTGCGCTCCATGCCGAGCGACCAGACCGTCAGCCTCACCAGCAACCAGAACAAGATGACGCTGCAGGGCGGCAAGAGCCGCTTCACGCTGCAAACGCTGCCGGCCGACGACTTCCCGCTGGTGCAGGAGGCGGCCGACTTCGGCCCCGCGTTCAGCGTGCCGCAGAAGGCGCTCAAGGGCCTGATCAACCAGGTGCACTTTGCGATGGCGGTGCACGACATCCGCTACTACCTCAACGGCATCCTGTTCGTCGCCGAAGGCAAGAACCTGACGCTCGTGGCCACCGACGGCCACCGCCTCGCGCTGGCCCAGGCCGAGCTGGAAGTCGACATCCCCAAGCAGGAAGTCATCCTGCCGCGCAAGACCGTGCTGGAACTGCAGCGCCTGCTGAAGGACGGCAAGGACGTGGACGAGAACAGCGCCATCGAAATGCGCTTCGCCGGCAACCAGGCCAAGTTCAGCTTCAGCGGCATGGAGTTCGTGACCAAGCTGGTCGAGGGCAAATTCCCCGACTACAACCGCGTCATCCCCAAGAACCACAAGTTCAAGCTGACCCTGGGGCGCGCGCCGCTGCTGGCCAGCCTGCAGCGCGCCGCCATCCTGACCAGCGAGAAGTTCAAGGCCGTGCGCCTGACCTTCGAGCCGGGCCTGCTGTCCATCGCGTCCAGCAACGCCGAGCAGGAAGAGGCCAAGGAAGAGATCGAGATCGACTACGGCGGCGACAAGATCGAGACCGGCTTCAACGTGACCTACCTGATGGACGCGCTGTCCAACATGAGCCAGGACATGGTCTGCATCGACCTCAACGACAGCGCCTCCAGCGCGCTGCTCACCATCCCCGACACCACCGGATTCAAGTACGTGGTGATGCCGATGCGAATCTAGCGATTCGCTTCGGCATCGCTGCCGAATGTTTCGCACCCCCCTGCCCCCCGCCAAGCGGGGGGTTCTGGTTTGAGAGTTGTACGGCCGCGTTGCGGCCTTGAAAGTCCCCGATGAGCGACAACGCGACCCCCGAGAACACGCCGGCACCGGCTCCGCAAGCGCCGGCCGCCTACGACGCCAGTTCCATCCAGATCCTGGAAGGCCTGGAGGCCGTGCGCAAGCGCCCGGGCATGTACATCGGCGACACCTCCGACGGCACCGGCCTGCACCACCTCGTCTTCGAAGTCGTCGACAACTCCATCGACGAGGCCCTCGCCGGCCATTGCGACGACATCGTCGTCACCATCCACACCGACAACTCCATCTCCGTCATCGACAACGGCCGCGGCATCCCCACCGGCGTCAAGATGGACGACAAGCACGAGCCCAAGCGCTCTGCCGCCGAGATTGCGCTGACCGAGCTGCACGCCGGCGGCAAGTTCAACCAGAACTCGTACAAGGTGTCCGGCGGCCTGCACGGCGTGGGCGTGTCCTGCGTCAACGGCCTGTCCAAGTTCCTGCGCCTGACCGTGCGCCAGAACGGCAAGGTGCACTTCCTGGAGTTCGCCAAGGGCATCCCGCAGAACGGCGAAAGCGTGATGGTCGATGGCGTCGAGACGCGCCCCATGAAGATCGTCGGCGAGACCGACAAGCGCGGCACGGAAGTCCACTTCCTGCCCGACACCGAGATCTTCAAGGAGAACAACGACTACCACTACGACATCCTCGCCAAGCGCCTGCGCGAGCTCTCGTTCCTGAACAACGGCGTCAAGATCCGCCTCGTCGACGAGCGCACGAACAAGGAAGACAACTTCGCCTACGCGGGCGGCGTGAAGGGCTTCGTCGAGTTCATCAACAAGGGCAAGACGACGCTGCACCCCAACATCTTCCACGCCGTGGGCGAGAAGGTGTCCGAGCAGGGCACGACCGTCGGCGTCGAAGTGGCCATGCAGTGGAACGACGGCTTCAACGAGAACGTCCTCTGCTTCACCAACAACATCCCGCAGCGCGACGGCGGCACCCACCTCACCGGCCTGCGCGCCGCGATGACCCGCGTCATCAACAAATACATCGAAGACAACGAGCTGGCCAAGAAGGCCAAGGTCGAAGTCGCCGGTGACGACATGCGCGAAGGCCTGGCCTGCGTCGTCTCCGTGAAGGTGCCCGAGCCCAAGTTCAGCTCGCAGACCAAGGACAAGCTGGTGAGCTCCGAAGTGCGCGCGCCGGTGGAAGACATCGTCAGCCGCCTGCTGACCGACTATCTGCTCGAAAACCCGCTCGACGCCAAGACCATCTGCGGCAAGATCCTCGACGCCGCCCGCGCCCGCGAAGCCGCCCGCAAGGCCCGCGAGATGACACGCCGCAAGGGCGTGCTCGACGGCCTGGGCCTGCCAGGCAAGCTGGCCGACTGCCAGGAAAAAGACCCCGCGATGTGCGAGATCTACATCGTGGAGGGTGACTCCGCCGGCGGCTCCGCCAAGCAGGGCCGCGACCGGAAGTTCCAGGCCATCCTGCCGCTGCGCGGCAAGATCCTGAACGTCGAGAAAGCCCGTTATGAAAAGCTGCTGACCAGCAACGAAATCATCACGCTGATCACGGCGCTAGGCACCGGCATCGGCCGCGGCGCCGGCACCGACGACTTCAACCCCGACAAGCTCCGCTACCACCGCATCATCATCATGACCGACGCGGACGTGGACGGCGCCCACATCCGCACGCTGCTGCTGACCTTCTTCTACCGCCAGATGCCCGAGCTCGTCGAGCGCGGCCACATCTACATCGCGCAGCCGCCGCTCTACAAGGTCAAGGTCGGCAAGCACGAGCAATACCTCAAGGATGGCCACGAGTTCGACGCCTTCCTGCTCAAGGTCGCACTGCAGGACGCCCACCTCGACACCGGTGCGGGCACCACGCTCAACGGCGACGCGCTGGACACACTGGCCCGCAAATACGTCACCGCGCAAAGCGTCATCGAGCGCCTGTCCAACTGGATGGACGGCGAAGCCCTGCATGTGCTGGCCAACGGCCTGGCGCTGAAGGTCGACACCCGTGAAGAAGCCGAAGCCAGCGCAGCCGCACTGAAGGCCGCACTGCACAGCGCCGAAGTCACGGTCGAGACCGACCCGCGCACCGACAAGCTGTTCCTGAAGATCGCCCGCATGCACCACGGCAACGTGCGCGCCAGCGTCATCTCCGCCGACTTCGTGCACGGCGCCGACTACGAAGTGCTGGCCGACGCCGGCTTGAGCTTCCAAGGCCTGATCAAGCCCGGCGCCATCGTGCGCAAGGGTGAAGGCGAGAAGGCCAAGGAAGCCAAGGTGGAAGACTTCCGCGCCGCCATGGCCTGGCTGATGAGCCAAGCCGAAGGCAGCGTCGGCCGCCAGCGCTACAAGGGCCTGGGCGAAATGAACCCCGAGCAGCTGTGGGAAACGACGATGGACCCGACCGTCCGCCGCCTGCTGCGCGTGCAGATCGAAGACGCCATCGAGGCCGACAAGGTGTTCACGATGCTGATGGGCGACGAGGTGGAACCACGCCGCGACTTCATCGAGAGCAACGCGTTGAGGGCGGGGAATATCGACGTCTGATCGCCATCGCGTAGGGCGCCGAGTTAATTGCGACTCGCGCCACAGTTCTGCGACTGGCAGGCGTTAGTTGATGCGACTGGCCTCATCCGAAACACGCGCTCTTCAATAGGCCCAGTCCTCATGCCTTACCGGCAACCTGTTGAGCTGCTTCCTTAATTGCTGCCAGTGCGGCAAGTACGAGTCCATCAGGTCAATGAACCGCTGGTTGTGCGTGGGCTCCAGCAGATGCACCAGCTCATGCACAACGATGTACTCCAGGCACTCGGGCGGCTTCTTGGCCAGGTCGGTGTTCAGTCGGATGTAGCCTGGTTCAGGCGTACAGCTGCCCCACTTGGTCTTCATGCGCTGCACGAAGACGCGGCTCGCTTTCACCCCCAGCAGTGGCTGCCACTTGTCGAGTAGGGCTGGCACCGCATCGCGCACCTGTTGGCGATACCACGCGTCGAGCACCTCTTCGCACCGCGCCTGATCGGCATCAGGGCGCACCTGCAGGCACAGCTTCCTGGGGCTCAGGCTGGCCCGCCGCTGGGACGAGCAGTTGGCCGCCTACGTCAGCGCGTCACTTCGCACGCAAACACTGGCCCAGTACGGCCACGAGGGCATCAACCTGATCGGCAAGGTCGTCAACGCCGCCACCCTCTGGTACGGCGCCCATCTGGTCATGGACAGCCAGTTGAGCGTCGGCATGTTCGTCGCGTTCAACATGTTCGCTGGCCGCGTGGCTCAACCCATCATGCGCATCGCGCAGATGTGGACCGACTTCCAGCAGACCGGGCTGTCCATGGAGCGCCTGGGCGACATCCTGAACACCCGCACCGAGCTGCCGCCGCAAAGCGTCAGCCCGCTGCCGCGCGTGCAAGGCCGGGTGACTCTGGACAACCTCACTTTCCGCTACCGCCCCGACGCCCCACCCGTGCTGCACGGCGTGAGCCTGGATGTGCGGCCCGGCGAAGTCATCGGCATCGTCGGCCGCAGCGGCTCGGGCAAGAGCACGCTGACCAAGCTCATCCAACGCCTTTATGTGCCCGAGAGCGGCCGCGTGCAGGTGGATGGGCACGACATCGCGCTCATCGACGCCGCCCAGCTGCGCCGCCAGGTGGGCGTCGTGCTGCAGGAGAACATGCTCTTCAACCGCAGCGTGCGCGAGAACATCGCCATCGCCGACCCGGCCGCGCCGCTGGAGGCCGTCATCCACGCTGCCCGGCTTGCCGGCGCGCACGAGTTCATCAGCGAACTGCCACAGGGCTACGACACTGTCGTCGGCGAACAAGGCAGCAGCCTCTCCGGCGGCCAGCGCCAGCGCATCGCCATCGCGCGAGCCTTGTTCAGCCAGCCCCGCATCTTGATCTTCGACGAAGCCACCAGCGCGCTGGACTACGAGAGCGAAGCCATCATCCAGAAGAACATGCGCGCCATCTGCCAGGGCCGCACCGTCTTCATCATTGCCCACCGGCTGAGCGCCGTGCGCCATGCCCATCGCATCATCGCGATGGACAAGGGCCGCATCGTCGAGATGGGCAACCATGACCAGCTGCTGGCCAAGCCGCAAGGCATCTACGCGCATCTCTGGCGGATGCAGGCTGGCACGGAGGTGGGCGCATGAGCACCAGCACTGCACCCGGGGCGGGCGAAGCAGCCGACGCACCCCGCCACCCGGTCATCGAGCTGCTGGCGCGCTATCGCGCCATCTTCAAGGCGGCATGGGAGCGTCGCGATGAACTCGCCGGCCCCAAGCGCATGCTCGACGAGCAGGCCTTCCTGCCCGCCGCCATCGCGCTGCAGGAAACACCGCCACACCCCGCGCCGCGCCGCGCCCTCCTCGCCATCTGCGCACTGTTCACCATCGCGCTGCTGTGGGCCTACTTCGGGCAGATCGACATCGTCGCGGTAGCGCAAGGGCGGATCGTCGTCAGCCAGCGCAGCAAGACGATCCAGCCGCTGGAAACCAGCGTCGTCAAGGCCATCCATGTGAAGGACGGCGACAAGGTGAAGGCGGGTGACTTGCTCATCGAGCTGGACAGCACCCTCACCGCGGCCGACAGCGCCCGTGTCGGGGAGGAACGCAGCTCCACCGTCTCCGACACGATGCGCAGCCAAGCGCTGCTCGAGGCGCTGGTGCACGGCGGCTCGCCTCACCTGAGCACGTCAGCACTGGGCAGCCTCCATGCGGCGGACCGCGCCGGCGTGCAGGCCCAGTTACAAAGTGAGTGGGCCGACATCAACGCCAAGCTCGCCAAGTTCGCCGCGGAAGCCGCCCGTCGCAAGGCCGAGATCGCCACCGCCGAGCAACTCGTCGCCAAGCTGCAAGCCACGCTGCCCTTGGCCCAGCAGCGCGAGACGGACTTCAAGTCGCTGGCCGAGCAAGGCTTCGTCGCCACCCATGCGGGGCAGGACCGCACACGCGAGCGCATCGAGCAGGAGCGCGACCTCGCCACTGCGCAAGCCCGCCTGCAGGAAGCCCGTGCCGCGCTGACCGAGACGGAACAAGGCCTCAACGCCTACCGCGCCGAGACGCTGCGCACACTGAAGGACCGAGAGTCCCAGGCCGGACTCAAGACCCGCCAGCTCGATGAGGAAGGCACCAAGGCGAACAAACGCAACGAGCTGACCCGCCTCACCGCGCCGGTCGCCGGCACCGTGCAGCAACTCGCGGTGCACACCACCGGCGGCGTCGCCAAGGAGGCCGAGGTGCTGCTGGTGCTGGTGCCCGACGACGCCGAAGTCACGGCCGAAGTGGTGATGGAGAACAAGGACGTGGGCTTCGTGCGCGCGGGCCAGGAGGCCACCATCAAGCTCGAGACCTTCCCCTACACGCGCTATGGCACCGTGCAGGCGCAGGTGCAAAGCATCACGGCGGATGCCGTGCAAGACGAGAAGCGCGGCGCCATCTTCCCCGCCACATTGGTGCTCAACCAGTCCGCCATCAACGTGGACGGCAAGCGCATCAAGCTGGCCCCGGGCATGAACCTCACCGCAGAGATCAAGACCGGCAAGCGCCGCGTCATCGACTACCTGCTCAGCCCCGTGCAACAGCACCTCGACGAAAGCCTCAAGGAACGCTGAGGCACCGAACCGAATCCATGCGCGTTCTCATCATTCACCAGAACTTCCCCGGCCAGTTCCGCCATGTGGCCAAGGCCTGGAGCGAGCAGCCGGGTTGGCAGGTCGTCGGCATCGGCCGCGACACCGCACCCGGCTTGCCTGAACTTGAGAAGTCGGGCCGGCTGACGCTGATCCGCTACAAGCCCCATCGCTCGGTCCACCCCGAGCAGCACCACTACCTGCGCCGCATGGAAGACGCCGTGCTGCACGGCCAGGCGGTGGCGCGCGTGCTGCTCAAGCTCAAGCACCGAGGCTTCACACCCGACGTGATCCTCGCTCACCCCGGCTGGGGCGAAACGCTCAATGCCGAGGACGTGTTCCCGAATGCGCGGCTGGTGCACTTCTGCGAGTGGTTCTACAACGCACCACCTGAAGGCGTGAACGGCCTGGACCCGAACTGGCAATGGGCCGACATCGGCTTCGACCCCGAGTTCCCCGTCACCTTCGACGACCGTGCGCGCATCCGCGCCTGGAACGCCCTGCATTTGCTGAACCTGGAGAACTGCGACGCCGCCATCAGCCCGACGCATTGGCAGAAGGCTCAGCACCCCAAGGCTTACCTCGACAAGATCACCGTCGCGCACGAAGGCATCGACACCGAAAACCTCGGGCCTGACCCCACCGCGGCGATCAAGACGCCCAACGGCACCGTGCTCAAGGCGGGTGACCCGGTCATCACTTATGTAGCGCGCAACCTGGAGCCTTACCGCGGCTTTCACCAGTTCATGCGCGCGCTACCGGCCATTCAGCGTGAGCACAAGACGGCCCACACGGTCATCGTGGGCGGCGACGACGTCAGCTACGGACGCAAGCCCGAAGGGGCGAAGCACTGGCGGGAAAAGATGCTGCGGGAAGTGGGCTCACAGCTTGACCCGACGCGCACACACTTCCTGGGCAAGGTGCCGTATGAGGGCTACAAGCGGGTGCTGCAAGTCTCAGCCATTCACGCCTACCTGACATATCCGTTTGTTCTCAGCTGGTCGATGCTGGAGGCCATGGCCACCGGGTGCTTGGTCGTCGGTTCAGATACGGCACCGGTGAGGGAGGTGCTGAAGGATGGCCTCAATGGCCAACTCGTTCGCCCGTTTGACTTGCGTGCATTGGCAGACGCCTGCTTGCAGGGGCTTGCTTCGCGGGAGGGGGCGGCATCAGCCTTGCGTAGCAAGGCGGCCGCGACAGCGAAAGAGAACTACAGCATTGCGGCGGGACTTCGCGCTTTTGAGGCGGCCTGCTTTGGCACTACATCCATCAAGGAGATTCGTCGTGTTGCGTGAATCAAGAACCTGGCTGCGTCTTGTTGCATTGGCCCCTCTGGCTACGGCTCCTGTCATGCGGCCTAGCTTCTCACTTCAGAATTCTTGGCCCGTCCTGATCCTGTCAATTGCATTTGCGGGTTGCAGTTCGGTGGTTGCCTCAGGCCCTGAGGCCGACGCGAGGAAGGCGGCACAAGAACGCTACGCCAAGGCGAAGGCGCTGTTCGAGGAGCGCTGCAAGACGGCCGGCGTGGTGATCAAGCGGACGGTCAAGGATGTCGAAGGAATCGAACTCACCAAGATCAGACAACCCATTCCCTGGGCCGGGAAGGAGTATTTCGATCCGATGTATCCCGAGGCGGCGATGGCGGGCGAGTACCGAGGGGACGATTACATCAAACAGTTCCTCATGACAGAGATACGAGACCGCCTCAATCCAGAGCAGCGCGGAATGCTCACGTCTGACAACGGGCCGAACTGCGAGCGTTGCCTTCCTGTCATCCTGGGTTACCGCTTCGTGGAGTATCGAGACAGTGCGTCAGACAAGCTATTTCGAGCGTCTTTCCCCGGCGGCGCGGCTCTTGCGGACTGGCGCTTGGACTTCAGGCGTGACGAGGTTGGGATCTCACGCACTCGCTATGCGCTCGACTATGAAGACCTTGTAAACCCGGCTGATCGCGCGCTCTGGATTGCGGGCAGCAGGCTCAAAGTTATTGATAAGCAGACCGGAGATGTCATCGCAGAGCTGACACGTTATGTGTGGGATTCTGGTTTCGGCGTCAGCACGACTGGCAGATGGCCCTGGGCCCACGCAAACGCTACGGGCAGAAGCCAAACCTGTCCGGCTGAAGTCGGCGTCCGGCATCAAATCAGTCGGTTCTTCATCGACAGCATCGTTCAACCAAATCAGGGAAAGTAATCATGGCCACGAACAACACCGCGAACCCCGACACAACGCCGCAAGTTCTTCAGGCCTACGCGCTTCTACAAATTGCTGCGGAAGCTTTTCTCAACAACACAAAGCGAGACGATCCGGCGGCGGCGCCTACAGGATCAGGATCGTTTACGCCAACGGCCGCCATGCTTACGGACGGCAACTTGCACTCTAGCAAGATGACGGCCCAGCAGGCCAAGGACTTCGGAGAAAACTGGCGCGTCGTCTCCCACCAGCCCAACACCGCCACGGGTTTCAGCGCGACGCTGTTTGAGTACGTCGGGACCGGTCCGCAGCCGACAGCCAGCAAATACGTCGTCTCCTTCCGCTCCACCGAATTCATCGAAGACGGCGCTCGGGACAACCAGGCCACGAACGTGCTGGAGCTGAAGGAAGGCGGCTGGGCGTTCGGCCAGTTGGCCGACATGCAACTTTGGTGGAACAGCTCGACCGTGCAAGCAGCGGTGGCCGGCAAGAAGGTAGATGTGACTGGCTACAGCCTAGGTGGCTCGCTCGCTACCTCGTTCCAAATCCTGCACGGTGAAAGTGTCGACAAGGTCTATACCTTCAACGGGGCCGGCGTGGGCGAGGTAAAGCAAAGCTACGGGGGCCTGGGGAGCTTGGCGCGGATCTTGGCGGACTTCGACGCGCAGCGCGCGGACGGTAGCGCCGGCAATAAAGCGCTCTTCAAGGATAGTTTGGCGCTTTCGAAGTATCAGGAACTCGCAGCGAAGCTGAACAGGAGCTCCACGCTTAGCGCTGCGCAGATTGCCGAGGAGCTTGCCGGACTGAAGGCGCTGATCGATGTCGCTGAGCAAGATGCGCTGAACACCGGCACCCGCAATAGGGACCGTATTGAAGAACTACAGCTTTTGCGGAAGGCCGTGGACAGGTCACGGTCTATCGCAGCTGAGGCCGAACGAGTACCTACCCTGGTGCCCGGTGATGGCGGAGCCACGCCAGCAAATATCAAAGGCTTCGCCAATATTGATGCATTGCGCCTGGACTACCAGTTGGCCGTCCTCACGGCCATGGAAAAGACGCAAGGCGCATCTACACCTGCAGAACTTGTTAAGCTGATCAAAGAGACTGCAGGATTTGGCAACAAGGGTCGAGATACGCGTGGTTTGGAAAACGTGTATGACGTCTTCGGTGCGCCACCGCCGTCCGCTGTATCAAACTCACAGCATCATCTAGGAAATAATGTCCCGGTCTTCATTGAAGATCAGCCGCTAGTGCGTGGCTCCTATCTAGCAGAGACCTTCAAGGCATCTCTTGCAGCCTGGGAACTCAAGTTGTTGCCCAACAATTATAAAAATAACGACTTTGGGGACACGCACAGTATTGCTTTGTTGGCTGATTCGCTGAGGGTGCAATCCGTAGTGGCGGATCTTGCACCAGGCTCTTCCTTGACTGAACTCGGTGATTTGCTTCAGGCCGCGTCCAACAAGAAAGCCGACAGCGAGTTAGGACAACAAGGGCGAACAGACGGTGACACTGTCGAATCTCTGCTCGATTCGATTAGGCGTTTGCTAGTTGGCCCTCGGGCAGAGGCGACCCTTAATAATGAGTCGCTTCGCGACAAAGCACTCACTGGCGGCACTTGGGCAGAGCTCGATCTGCGACAAAGGCTTGAGAATAGTGTGCTTGAATTAAGCGGCGCCATTCAAGAGTTGCGAGGGCAGTTGATTGCCACCAACAGCGACGCTGGTTTGGGCAGTGCAGCTCGCAACGATTTTGGTGCTTTCGCCAGCATCTATGCCCTCAGCACTGTTCGCTTAGCAGGCAAGGATGCCGCAGGCAGCGTTGAGCTTGAGCGCTATCTCGGTAGCATCTGGAATGGCGAAAACGCACAGCTGGACAACCTCGGCATCTACACGGCTTGGGATAATGACAGGAATATGTCTGCTGCGGACATCGATGCGGGAGCGCAGACTTTTACGCAGACATGGATGACATCGCGCGCAGCGATGCTTGGGCAACTTGTCACACGCAACATCGACAACACGCCGGACAACGCACCGTCTGCTCGTCCCTATATTCCTGGGCAACCGACCCATTTTGAGGACCGTGGCACCCAAAGATCTTTCGATATTGGATTGATCCGAGAAGATGGTGCTCTGAATCAGGTGATTTTTGGCGCCGATGGAAACGATGCAATTGCCGGACTTGCCGAGCGTGACTCACTTTTCGGCGGTGCCGGTGCCGACTTCTTGTCCGGAAACGGCGGCAATGACTACATCGAAGGAAACGCTGGCATCGACCAACTTGACGGCGGTGAAGGCAATGACACCCTCATTGGCGGTACTGGCGATGACGAGTTGAAAGGCGGTGCCAACAACGACTCGTTGATCGCAGGAGTCGGCGTCGACACACTCGTCGGCGGCAGCGGCGACGATTTTCTCAATGGTGGCGCCGGTTTTGACACCTACTTCTTTGATGCCAATTTCGGAAATGACATCGTTTCGGACACCGATGGGATTGGCGAGCTGAAGTTCGCAGCAATCCCTGGTGGACTACCCATTGGATTCAAGGTTAGTGATGGGCTGTACCTGAGCGAAGACGGGCGAGTGACTTACTCGCTTGTTCCCGGCACAGACGGAAGAACCGACTTGCTGGTGACGATCAAAGACAGCAAAGACAGCGTTCTGATTCGCAACTGGACCCCGAGCCAAGCAGCTGCTTCTAATGCGTTCGGATTAATGCGTGCTGCGCAGGCCTCTAACTCCGGCAACCTCGGCATCCGACTGGAAGACAGAACTACTGCCCCGCCGTCGACCTCGCACGTCCTGCAAGGGGACTTTGAAAAGCAGGTCTACAACCACAACTATCTGCTTTCGTTTACCGGCTATGTCAATGCCGGACCACAAGCCAACGCACAAGACATCCTGTGGGGCTTGCCAGGCGATGACGTCATGCAGGGTCTAGGGGGCAATGACGGCATCTCCGGTTTCGACGGCGATGACTGGATCGATGGCGGCGAAGGTAACGACCTTCTGCTCGGCGGCAGGGGCCGAGACACGATGCTTGGAGGCGCCGGTAACGACCTGATCTTCGGAAGCGCCGTCGGGCAGATCTATCGTCCGGAGTCGGATATTTTCACGGCCCCGACAGGCTCCGACGTAGAGATTGCACGTGGATTCTCCTGGGCGGCGTATCGGAGGGCTATTGACCGCATCACGGAAGACGGCTCGACTTTTGTCTTTGTGAGTTTTGCCGGCGCTGACGTCGTCGAAGGTTGGCGCGGAGAGGACGGTCAGACCTATGTTGAAGGTACAGGCAACATCATCGATGCCGGAGCAGGAAATGACTTCGTCGCTGCAGGCACTGGCGACGACTCTGTCAGAGGCGGTGACGGCGATGACGATATCGCCGGCAAGGAAGGTTCCGATGCGCTGTTCGGCGATGCTGGCGATGACATCATCTACGGAGATGGCCCAGACGATGATGATTCTGTTGGATATGGCGTCGTCCCTGCGCAGTTCCATGGCGACGACATCCTTTCGGGCGGCGCAGGTAGCGACTGGCTGATTGGAAACGGCGGCGATGATTATTTGTACGGTGGCGCCGATGACGATCATCTGTACGGAGATGACTCTTTTGCCAACGGTACTCCGGCTAGCGTAAATGGCAATGACTATCTCGATGGCGGCGACGGAAACGATGGTCTGACGGGCGGCGGTCGTGACGACCGACTCTTCGGTGGCTCCGGCAACGATTTGATATGGGGAGATGGCAATCAATCCGACATAGAAGTAAGCGTTCATGGGGTCGACTACCTCGACGGCGGAGATGGTGACGATCAGTTGATTGGTGGTGGCAATGACGATCAACTGCTTGGTGGGGTGGGCGACGACACCATGTGGGGTGATGCAACCGCTCAGTACGTTGCAGAGTCAGCGCATGGCAATGACTTCATGGACGGGGGCGACGGGCGCGACATGATGGCAGGCGGTGGAGGAGCCGACACCATGTTGGGCGGCGCTGGCGACGATCAGTTGCAAGGCGACGATTTCGTTAGCAACGTGATGGCATCTGCTCATGGCAATGACTATCTGGACGGCGGTGACGGAGATGATTCTTTGATCGGCGGGGGGGGCGACGATGTTCTGCTGGGTGGAAACGGCAAGGACTTAATGCGCGGGGACGACGCTGTGGACAGTGTCCCGGATGTATCAGCCGGCGCCGATTACCTCGATGGCCAGGGCGGAGACGACAACTTGAAAGGCGGCGCCGGCAACGACACCTTGTTGGGCGGGGACGGAACCGACATGATCCAAGGTGGCGCAGGCGACGATCTACTGATCGGCGGTGCGGGCGCGGACGTGATGTTGGGCGGTGCAGGGAACGACATCTACTTTATTGGTGCTACTGAATCCAGTAACGGCATCACGGCTGACACCATTACAGATACCCAAGGTCGAGACACCTTGATATTCTCCGGGGTTGACCTGGAAGGTCTTACCGTGGACTGGTTAAATAATGCCATTTGGCTGGGATGGGGTTCGACGCAGGGTGTTTACCTTGCGAGCGGGGCGAGTTCCAGCATCAGTACGGTACAGAGCGATGTCGGGCAGAGCGTGTCTTTGCTAGCTTTGGTCGGGCAGCGCTTGCAAAAGGTTATTTCCCAATCTACCCAGCAGGACAACAGCGTCGTGTTTGGAGGCGCCAAGAACGATTACCTGACCGTCACAAATGCAGGTGTGAATGCCTCAGGTGGACGTGGGGTGGACAACATCCTGATTGCCATTGATCAGGGATCCGTAGTCACGATGAATGTTGGCGATGGAACAGACGTAGTTAGTGCAGTGCAACGCGGCGCAGCAAACGGCTCTTCGCCAGCACCTGAGAACGTCTTGCAGTTGGGCGAAGGGTTTGAAGCCAGCAAGGTTCGCCTGTATCGCGTAGGTGTTTCCAGCTTTGTCTTGGCACTGAACGAGCTAGGGGACGGTGTCGCCTTCTCGGCGACAGCAGCGGCAGACGGTTCGGTCAGCGCAGGGCTTCAGCCATTCGATCGGATCGCATTCAGCGATGGCACCGCACTGACCTGGCGACAAGTGGTTGACCGAGGCATCGGTACGGTGCCCACGGCGACCATTGGTGATGATGTGCTGTCTCTATCCCCCGCATCAGACGAGCTAGGAGGCATGCAAGGGAATGATCGAATCGACGGGCTTGCAGGCAATGACTTGATCTTGGGGCAGGAGGGCGATGACACTTTGCTGGGGGGGCTAGGCAATGACACCCTGTACGCTGGAGTCGGGCGCGATTCACTGGTTGGCGGCGAAGGAGATGACTACCTATATGGCGGCGATTCCAACTCGATTGTTGTGATGGAAGGTGGCGAGGGTACCGACAGCTACTTCTTCCGGTATGGATATTATATCTACACCACCGCCAACTCCAACGACACCTCTCTAACTTCCGATGACAAATATCGAATCAACGATTCTGGCTACGTCGGAGGTGGGGAGATTAATAGCTGGAGAATCTCTGACGCCGGGGGTTCTGCAGATGAGCTAATCTTTGATTCCAGAGTCCCGACCAAGAGCAACACATTCGTCGAATCCAATGGCACTGGATTTACGCTGACCAACTACAACCTCGTCGTTGAGATCAACGGAGCTGTGAATGATTTAGGAAAGTTGTCTACCGGCAGCATTGAGAAAATTCGATTTTCCAATGGAGACTTCTGGACCGCAGAGCAATTGCTCTCCATGAGTCAGGCAACAACGTCAGGCAATGACACGGTCGGCGGCTTCGGTAGCAACGACACCATTGACGGCGGTGCCGGGGACGACTCCATCCGCGGGTACGCCGGCGACGACGTTCTCATTGGCGGAGCTGGGTACGACACGTTGAGCGGCGGCATCGGCAACGATGAGATGCGGGCGGGCCCTGGCGGGGGGCACCTCGTGGGTGACGAAGGGGACGATGTATATCGCATCGGCGCCGGGGAGGCGAATGTGAAAATCGGTGGAACCTATCGAGGATCTAACGAAGACCTCGGTCGTGATACGCTGAAAATCTCTGCAAACCGCTCCGATGTGACGATTTCACTGGTGAGGGACACGACCTCTCCCAACAACAAGGTAGACAATCTAACGATTGTGTGGAATGACAAATCCACGTCTGTTTCGTTTGCCCTTTTCGGAAACCAGAACAGCGATTTGGGGAGCGTAGATAACATCCAGTTCCTCGATGGGTCGATCTTGAACGTAGCGCAGTACGTCAGCGGCCTGATGGTGCCGGCATCGGCATCGGATGAAGAAATCGTACTCACATCGCTGGACGATGTTGTCCAAGCCGGGGATGGCAACGATGTAGTCAAAGGCGGTTCTGGAAACGACAGCATCTATGGCGGCAACGGTAATGACGCCCTCTATGGCGAAGGCGGCTCCGACTTCATGGATGGCGGTGCTGGGGATGATTGGATATGGGTCGACCAGCGCGATGCTGACAGCCCAGACACCGTCGTCTTCGGGCTCGGATCAGGTCATGACACGCTTTCGGGAACGAACACTGGTGCCGGGGCCGATGTAAAGCTTGGCGAGTCCATCAAACTTGATGAATTGCGCTTGCGATGGGACGCTCCCTCGTTCTACAGCCAGTACGACAACAACGGCGATTCTCGGTATGCCCCATCTTGGAGTGCCGGATTGGTTGTGTCTGTTGGAACTGGCATAGATACTCTAAACGTCAGCGTCTTCAACGGGGGATACACGAGCCAATCACCACTCGGCAAGCTCAAGTTTGCCGACGGCGCGGAGCTCACCATCAGCCAGCTGGTGAATCTCGCAAACACGTCTACGGCCGGCAACGATCTGCTGTTTAACGCGCTTGGCAACGTAGACGTCAGTGGTGGAGCTGGGGATGACACCATATATGGCTTGCAAGGCGGCGGGTTGCAAGGCGGTGACGGCCGCGATTTACTCTATGGCGGCGACGTTGACGATCGGATGATCGGCGGCGCAGGCGATGACACGATTGCCGGTGGTCACGGCTCGAACGTCGTCGTCTACTCAAAAGGTGATGGCAATGATGCCGTCTGGGTGCAGTATGGCGGCGAAACGCAAATCGAGTTCGGCGAGGGTGTTATGCCCAGTGATGTAATCGCTCGACATACCGACACTGGAATTTTCCGACTCGACATCGTCGGCGGCGGTAGTATCACCGTCAGCCCACCCTTTCTACCCTTTCCGCCGGGCGCAGAAATTCCCTCGCGCGTGTATTTCAAGGATGGTACGGTCTGGGAGCGCCAGCAGCTGGCCGAGTTGATGCTGAGCGGCAGTAGCGAAAATGACTCGATCGTCGGAACAAAGTCGAGCGACGTGATCTACGGCCAAGATGGTGACGACACGTTGACCGGTTGGCTTGGAAGTGACACGCTGAACGGAGGAACTGGGAATGATTTGCTGTTTGCCGCATTGAGCGACGAAGTGGACCCAAACAGCACGGACGTCTTGACCGGCGGCGCGGGAAACGATGTTCTCTGGAATACCGGTAGCAACGGTATCTATCACTTTGACCCTGGCTTCGGTCACGACCTCATCTATGCCGCATCGCACGACGCGAGTTTGATTGGCGCTGTTCGGTTTGGGGCTGGCATCTTGCCCATCCATGTGGTCACCTCGCATGGTCGTGAAGGATCCTTGATCCTCTCGTTGCCGACGACAGGCGAATCCATTGAGATCGAGAGATTCTTTGCAGATGACCTTTCCGACGCGCTCGCCGAACCGTCCCCGATTGACGAAGTTCGTTTCGACAACGGCGTTGTCTGGAGCATTTCAGACATTGTTAGTCGACTTGCTTCCGCAACTACCGAAGCGTCTGACCTGATCCAGGGAACCGCTGGTGATGACGTTCTAGACGGATTGGGTGGCAATGATTTGATCGACGCCGGAGCAGGCGATGATTCCGTGCTCGGAGGTGCAGGCGGCGACCATCTGATCGGCGGCGATGGCGACGACACGTTGAAGGGCGGTGATGGCTACGACTCGATTGAGGGTGGCGCAGGTACTGACCAAATCCTTTTCTCGCGGGGAGATGGGATTGACACGCTCAACAACGTTGCCGGTGACGAGTTGGTTCTTGGTTCTGGCATCGCTGCCACAGACTTAGCCTTCTTGCGCCAGTCCAGCGACTTGCTGATCGAAATTTCTGGAGTAAATGACTCCATTCTGGTTCCTGAGTTCCTAAACTTAGAAAACTGGATTTCCATCAGGCTTGCTGATGGCTCAACAATCAGCTCGTCGACAATATTCGAAGCTATTGCAACAACTAACGGCACGGCGAGCAACGATTCCATCAACGGCGCGAACTACGGCGAGCGGATCAATGGGCTCGCCGGGAACGACACGCTAAATGGGTTGGGAGGCAATGACACACTGGATGGCGGGGCTGGGAATGACCGGCTTGTTGGCGGGAAGGGCAACGATGTCTTCATCGTTGATTCCACTTCGGATACGGTGGTTGAAGTCACAGGAGAAGGCATCGATGAAGTACGCGCCTCAGTAACGTACACCTTGCCCAGCAACGTTGAAAATCTTGAGCTTCAGGGCACTGACAACATTAACGGCACCGGCAATTCTGGCAATAACAAACTAGGAGGGAACGGAGGCAATAACGTTTTGACTGGCGCAGCAGGAAATGACGAATTGCTCGGCATGGACGGCAACGACTCGCTGGTCGGCGGCTCTGGCGACGATTCCATGCGGGGTGGCGCCGGCGATGACTCGTACGACGTCGACTCGACAGCCGACGCGATTACTGAGGATGTCAACCAGGGCTCGGATAGCGTGAGCTCAAGCGTCACCTACCAGCTTCCTGCCAACGTTGAGAACCTGACCTTGACCGGAACGTCTGGTCTCACGGCCACGGGGAATGATCTGGCCAACATTCTGACCGGGAACTCTGGCGCGAACCGTCTCGTTGGCGGCGGTGGAAATGACGCGTTGAATGGCGGCGCTGGTGCTGACACCTTGGTGGGCGGTGCCGGTGATGACACCTACTCGGTAGACGCAACTACCGACGTCGTGACCGAGAACGTCGCGGAAGGTGTCGACACCATCCTGACGTCGGTGACGCTGCCGAGTCTCGCCACCAATGTGGAGAACCTGACACTAACCGGGGCCAGCAATCTCAATGCGACTGGCAATGGCGCCAACAACGTGTTGACGGGCAATGGCGGCGCCAACCGGTTAGATGGAGGTGCCGGTGCCGACACGATGATCGGCGGCGCAGGCAACGACACTTATGTCGTAGACAACGCTGGCGACGTGATCACTGAGATCTCCGGCGGCGGTGCTGATGCGGTTGAAGCGAGCATGACCTATACGCTTGGAGCCGAGCTCGAGAAGCTGACACTCATCGGTTCAGGTGCATTTGATGCCACGGGCAATGATCAGGCCAACACGTTGACGGGCAACTCGGAAAACAACCGTCTCAACGGTGGTGCTGGAAATGACACGATGGTAGGCGGCGCAGGGAACGACACCTACGTCGTCGATAGCGCCTCCGACGTCGTGACCGAAGCCTCCAGCGGTGGTAACGACACGGTCGAAGCCAGCATCAGCTACACCCTGGGCAGCGAGGTGGAGAACCTGACGTTGACCGGTACGTCGGCCATCAACGCCACCGGCAACAGCGTGGCTAACATATTGCGAGGCAACGCGGGCGACAACACGCTTGATGGCAAAGCGGGCAACGACTCGATGATTGGTGGCGCTGGCAACGACATCTACGTCATTGACGCCACGACCGATGTCGTCACCGAGTTGGCAGGCGAGGGCACGGACACCATCCAGTCCTCGGTCACGCTGACCAGCCTGGCCGCCAACGTCGAGAACCTCACGCTCACCGGCACCACAGCCCTCAACGGTACCGGCAACGCGCTGGCCAATATCCTTACCGGCAACAGCGCGGCGAACAGTCTCAGCGGGGGTGATGGCGACGACACGTTGGATGGCGGCGCCGGCACCGACACACTGATCGGTGGCCTGGGCAACGACACGTTCTACGTGGACTCCACCAGCGACGTCGTGACCGAAGCCAACAGCGCGGGCACCGACACCATCATGACCTCGGTCACGCTGGCTAGTCTGGCAGCCAACGTCGAGAACCTGACGCTGATCGGGACGGGCAACATCAACGCCAGCGGCAGCACCGGAGACAACGTGCTGACCGGCAACGCCGGCAACAACACGCTGACCGGCAACGCGGGTAACGACACCCTAGACGGCAAGGCTGGCAACGACACCCTCAACGGTGGCGCTGGCGCGGACACCTACTGGTTCGGTACCGGCTACGGCTCTGACATGATCATTGACAGCGACTCGACGGCGAATATTAAGGACGTTGTCAGGTTCGGTGCTGGCATCGTGCAGACAGACATCAAGTTCACGCAGAGTGGCAATGCCCTGGTGGCGACTCTCAAGAGCACTTCCGAGGCGCTGACAATCCAAGACTGGTACCTAAGTTCGAACAACCGCGTCGAAGAATTCCGCTTTAGTGATGGCACGGTGCTGACCAACGTGCAGGCCCAGGCACTCGTCGGGGCGATGGCGGCCTTTAGTCCGTCGGGGACTGTCATTACGATGGTGAGGGAGCCGGAGCAGCACTTGCTCCGACACAACGGTTTCGCGGTTTCAGGGACTGCGTAAGCGCCTCGTCTTAGCCAGCCCGAGCAAGCACCCTTCGCCCGCTCGGGCACCTCAAAGCCAGGGCGCAAAGACCAACCAAGAAGCGCGTGCAGGAACTTTGGCGCGCTTGAAGGTCAGTCGCAATAAGTCGTTCTTGGCTTGGTTGAAGGCTGTGGCGCGGGACCCGCCAAGTCCTTGATCCACAATCCGCGCCTGTGCAACTACTGTGGCGCCCTACGCATCGACCGCGTCCCTAGGCGAGCTGGCCGGCGGTCAGCTCGCTTTTTTCATGGTGGGCACACAATGCAGCCTCTAGCGGAACGACAGCGCGGCATGACTGTCCATCGCGACGAGGGAGCGCATCCATGACCCCAGAGGCCCAAGCCCGACAAGTCATCGACGAACGCCTGCAGGCCGCCGGCTGGCTGGTGCAGGATTACGCCCGCCTCAACCTCGGCGCGGCGCCGGGCGTTGCGGTTCGGGAGTACCCCACCGACACCGGCCCGGCCGATTACGTGCTGTTCGTCGACCGCGAGGCCGTGGGCGTCATCGAGGCCAAGCGCGACGATGCCGGCGGCCAGCTCGTCGTCACCGAGAGCCAGACCGAGCGCTACGCTCATGCGCGGCTGAAGTGGCGGGCCAGCGGCCAGCCCCTGCCCTTTTTGTTCGAGGCCACCGGCCAGATCACCCGCTTCACCGACGCTCGCGACCCGGCACCGCGCTCGCGCGAAGTATTCAGCTTCTTCCGCCCCGAGACCGTCGCCGCGTGGCTCGCGCAGCCGTCCACGCTGCGCCGCCGGCTGCGCGAAGCCATGCCGCCGCTGCCCGCCGAGAACCTGCGCGACTGCCAGACCGCTGCCGTCACAGGGCTTGAAACGTCCCTCGCCGCCAACCGCCCGCGCGCGCTGGTGCACATGGCCACCGGCGCCGGCAAGACCTTCACGGCCATCACGGCCGTCTACCGCCTGCTCAAGTTCGGCGGGGCCAAGCGCATCCTGTTCCTGGTCGACACCCGCAACCTCGGCAAGCAGGCCCACCAGGAGTTCATGGCCTACACGCCGCCCGACGACGGCCGCACCTTCACCGAGCTCTACAACGTGCAGCGCGTCGGCAGCGCGGGCGTGGACCGCCAGGCCCACGTCTGCATCAGCACCATCCAGCGCCTGTATGCGGCGCTCAGCGGCGAGGCGCTGGATGAATCCGCCGAAGACCTCCCCGCCGCCGACGTGGCCCGGGCCGTCAAGCCCGGCCGGGTCGTCAGCTACCAGCCCGCGCTGCCCGTCGAGACCTTCGACTTCATCGTCATCGACGAGTGCCACCGCAGCATCTACAACCTGTGGAAGCAGGTGCTGGACTATTTCGACGCCTTCCTCATCGGCCTCACCGCCACGCCCGACAAGCGCACCTACGGCTTCTTCAACGAGAACGTGGTGGCCGAGTACAGCTATGAAGACTCCGTGGCCGACGGCGTCAACGTAGGCTACGACGTGTGGGAGATCGTCACCGAGATCACCAGCCAAGGTGCCGAGCTGAAAGCGAAAGAGTGGGTGGACCACCGCGACCGCCAGACCCGCAAGAGGCGCTGGGCCGAGACCGAAGAGGACACGGCCTATTCGGCCAAGGAGCTGGACCGTTCCGTCGTCAACCCCAGCCAGATCCGCCAGGTGCTGACCGAGATGAAGCGCGTGGTGGAAACGCAGCTCTTCCCCACCCGCCGCGAGGTGCCCAAGACGCTGATCTTCGCCAAGACCGACAGCCACGCCGACGACATCGTGCAGCTGGTGCGCGAGGTCTACGGCCAGGGCAATGCCTTCTGCCGCAAGGTCACCTACAGCGAGAAGCAGGCCGACGCCGTGCTGCAGGACTTCCGCAACGACTATCACCCCCGCATCGCCGTCACCGTGGACATGATCGCCACCGGCACCGACGTGAAGCCGCTGGAGGTGCTGCTCTTCATGCGCGATGTGCGCAGCAAGGGCTACTACGAGCAAATGAAAGGCCGCGGCGTGCGCAGCCTCGACGCCAACGGCCTGCGCAAGGTCAGCGCCAGCGCCGATGGCGCCAAGGAGCGCTTCATCCTCATCGACGCCGTGGGCGTGGAGAAAAGCCTCAAGACCGAAAGCCGCAGCCTGGAGCAAAAGCACGGCGTGCCGCTGAAGGACTTGCTGATTGCCGTGGTCCACAACCAGCGCGACGACGACACCCTGCTCACCCTCGCCAACCGCCTCGTGCGGCTGGACAAGCAGCTCGACCCCAAGGCCCGCGCCCGCATCGAGCGCGCCAGCGGCGGCGTGCCCGCCCGCGAGCTGGGCAAGGCCCTGCTGAAGGCGCTGGACCCCGACGCTGTTCAACAGGCCGCACTGGACACCGCCCGCCGCCAGGGCATCACCCGCAGCGAAGACACGCTGCTGCCCGAGGAACTGCAGGCCGCCCGCGCCGCCCGCGTGGCCGCTGCCTGCGCGCCCTTCGACGCGCCCGAGCTGCGCGACACGCTCGAATCGGCCCGCCGCGAACGCGAACAGCTCATCGACACCATCAACCGCGACCGCATCCTCAGCAGCGGCCCCGCCGCGCAGAGGGACGAGCACGCCCGCGCCGACGTGCAGGCCTTCAAGGACTTTGCTGAAAGCCACAAGGACGAACTCGCGGCCTTGAGCTTCTTCTACCAGCAGCCCTACCAGCGCCGTGCGCTGACCATCGAAGCCGTGCAGGAGCTGGCGGATGCGATTGCCCGCCCGCCGCTGATGCTCACCACCGACCGCCTCTGGGCCGCCTACGCCCGCGTGCAGGCCAACCAGGTCAAGGGCGTGGGCCTGCAGCGGCAGCTCACCGACCTCGTCGCCCTGCTGCGCTTTGCCCTCGGCCTGGACGCCGAACTCACCCCTTTTGCCGACACCGTGAACCAACGCTTTGCCGACTGGATCTGGCGCCACAACAGCCGCCGCGCCACGGCTTTCACGCCTGAGCAGACCGAGTGGCTGCGCCTGATGAAGGAGCACATCGCCAGCTCGTGTTCGATTGCGCGGGACGACTTTGACTACGCGGAGCTGGCAGCGCGTGGCGGCCTGCAGAAGGCCTGGGGGCTGTTTGGCGAGGAACTGGATGGCTTGATGGCGGGGATGAATGAGGAGTTGGTGGCGTGAGGAGGCTTCCGAATGGATGGGCATCAACGCCTCTTGGGGAACTTGTCAGCTTGAGGACTGGGCCGTTCGGTAGCGCACTCCACCAGTCAGACTACGTTCGGGAAGGCACTCCGCTTGTCAATCCGATGCATCTCGTTGATGGGCGCATTCGGCCGTCACCGGAGATGTCTGTGCCGGCGCAAATGGTCGAACAACTGAGCGACTACAAGCTTCGGTCAGGTGACGTAGTGCTTGGTCGGCGCGGAGAAATGGGGCGTTGTGCAGTCGTCAGCCAACGTGAAGAAGGCTGGCTGTGTGGTACGGGCTCGCTCATCGTTCGGCCTGAGCGTCGGCTGCTCGACCCCAGCTACTTGCAAAGGCTGCTGACCAGCCGAAGCGTGGTTGACTACCTGCTGGCGGCTTCGGTAGGGTCAACGATGGCCAATCTGAACCAGCAGCATTTGCTTGCGTTGGACGTTTCGTTGCCGCCGTTGGCCGAGCAAACCCGCATCGTCGAGAAACTCGAAGAACTGCTGTCCGACCTCGATGCCGGCGTGGCGGAGCTGAAGGCGGCGCAGGCCAAGCTGCAGCACTACCGCCAGTCCCTGCTCAAGGCCGCCGTCGAGGGCTCGCTCACCGCCGCCTGGCGCGAGGCCCACCCGGCACCCGAGGAATCCGGCGCCGACCTGCTCGCCCGCATCCTGCGCGAGCGCCGCGCCCGCTGGGAAGCCCAGCAGCTCGCCAAGTTCGAGGCGCAGGGCAAGGCGCCGACTAAGGGGTGGCAGGGGAAGTATCCGGAGCCGGCATCCCTCGACACAAATGCGCTCGACGCATTGCCGAACAGTTGGGTGTGGGCCAGCGTTGAGCAACTTGGCACCGTTCAACTTGGGAGGCAGCGTTCACCCGATAAATTGGGCGGCGCAAACCCTACTCCATATGTTCGGGCTGCCAATATTCGCGAAGGCGGCATTGACTTGGCTGATGTCCTTTACATGGACTTTTCGGCATCAGAGCGAATAACGTTTGCCTTGAAGCCTGGGGATGTTCTTCTGACCGAGGCTTCCGGAAGCCCCGAGCACGTTGGAAGACCGGCCATATGGCGAGATGGGACGGACTTGTACTGTTTCCAGAACACAGTGCTTCGTTTCCAATCGCACTTGCTAAGTCCAGAGTTCGCTTACTTCTCGTTCTTGGCAATGCAGAAGCTCGGCGTTTTCCGGCGGCTTTCTGGCGGAGTGGGTATCAACCACTTGAGCGCAGGCAAGTTCTCAACGCTGCCAGTTCCTCTGCCTCCCGTTCGTGAGCAGTTAGAGATTGTTCGTCTGCTGACTGACGCGTTCGCGTTATGTGATCGACAGCTCGCAGCAATCGAGCGCGTTGAGAGCCAATCCACCGCCCAACGCCAAAACCTCCTCCGCGCCGCCTTCGCCGGCCAGCTGGTTCCCCAAGACCCGGCCGACGAGCCCGCCGCCGCGTTGCTGGCGCGCATCCGCGCCGAGCGGGCCGCAGCCGGGGGCGGCACCCGGGCCCGCCGCGGCCGCCCCGCCAAGGAGGTTTCGTGACCGACCTCGCCGCCAAGCCCTACGCCGAGTTGCTGGGCGCCATCCGGCAGCGCATCCAGGCCGCGCAGAGCCGGGCGGTGCTGGCGGTCAACACCGAGCTGGTGAGGCTGTACTGGCAGGTCGGCCAGCTGCTGGATGCCCGTCAGCAGGAGGCGGGTTGGGGCGCGGCCGTCATCCCCCGGCTGGCGCTGGATATCGCCAACGCGCTGCCCGAGGTGAAGGGCTTTTCCGAGCGCAACCTCAAGCGCATGCTGGCCTTCTACCGGGCCTATGCCGACGACCCGGCGTTTGTGCCACAGGCTGTGGCACAAATCGAGTCACCGCCACAGCCGGCCTCAAAAGTGCCACAGCCTGTGGCACCGGCGCCGGCCGGCCAGGTCGAGCCCATGCTGCGTCTGCCCTGGGGCCACCATGTATTGCTGCTGGAACGGGTGAAGCCCACCGCCGAGCGCCGCTGGTACATGGCGCAGGCCGTGACCCAGGGCTGGAGCCGCAGCGTGCTGCAGGCCCAGATTGCCGGCGCGGCGCACGCGCGCCAGGGCGCGCTGGTGAACAACTTCGCCACCCGGCTGCCGGCGCCGCAGTCCGAGCTGGTGCAGCAGGCATTGAAGGACCCGTATGTCTTTGATTTCCTGACGCTGGCGCCCACCTTCCATGAGCGCGAGCTGGAAGTGGGCCTGGTGGCCCATCTGGAAAAGTTCCTGCTCGAACTGGGCCAGGGCTTTGCGTTCGTGGGCCGGCAGTACCTGCTGACGGTGGGCGAGAACGAGTTCTACGTGGACCTGCTCTTCTATCACCTGAAGCTGCGCGCCTTTGTGGTGATCGAGCTCAAGCGGGGCGACTTCAAGCCCGAGTACGCGGGCAAGCTGAACTTCTATTGCAATGTGGTGGACGACCTGCTCCGCCACCCGCAGGACGCGCCCACCATCGGGCTGCTGTTGTGCCAGGGCCAGGACAAGGTGCTGGCCGAGTACGCGCTGCGCGGCATCGACAAGCCCATCGGCATCGCCAGCTACGAGCTGACGCGGGCGCTGCCGGCGTCGTTGCAAAGCGCGCTGCCGAGCATCGAGGCGCTGGAGGCGGAGCTGGGGGCGGGGTCGTCAGCACCGGAGGCGCCATGAAGCCCGCCCGACCCGACAACCTCCGCCGCGCCGCCTTCGCCGGCCAGCTCGTCCCGCAAGACAGGGCCGACGAGCCCGCCGCCGAGTTGTTGGCACGCATCCGCGCCGAGCGGACCGCCTCCATGCCCGCCCGTTCGCGGCGCCGCACCGCAGACAAGCATCAAGGAGACCCATCGTGATCACCCTGATTCGAGACCCCCAGTGGATTCAGCAGTTCCTGAACCGGGTGCTGCCGCAGCCGGAGCAGGTCAGCGACTGGATGGATCGCAACGGGCCGATTGCCAATGCTGATTTGTGCCAGATCGCCGGGCTGGACACGCTGAAAGCGTCAAAGCAGCTCAAGCGCTGGGTGGATCAAGGCCTGTTGGTTCCCGACACGGGCCGAGGCAAACGCAACATGGTCTATCGCAAGCCGGTTTTGGACGGTTCAGCGACAGAAGGCCTGGATTTGTTATCTCAGGCGCCGGAAAACAAACCAGGCGCCGACTAGAAGTTTTTTCCAATCAATGGCTTAGCTCATTCGTTGTTTGCCAGCCGAGCTTGATCTGCCCGTTCTCGGTCTACAGGCGGCCCTGGCAAGAATGACCCACTTTGTTTTCTTCTCTGCCAGATAACAACAAGCGTGAGTCATGATTTTCATTTCACATCAAAGACTTAGGTGAGTCGTTGTTTTCCTTGGCTGCGGCAATTCCGATTGCAAGCTCCGCGAGCCGCAATCGGCAGACCTTGCTTGACGGTCACTTGACGAGCAGCGTTGCCAACCGAACCTGCTGCGCACGAAGTTTCATAAAAATCAACAACTTAGCGTTCCATTCGGTACTTGACGGGTACTTGATGCCAGCCCCATGAACACCTCCACCCTCATCCAGAAAGTCTGGAACTTCTGCCACACGCTGCGCGACGACGGCGTGGGCTATGGCGACTACCTGGAGCAGCTGACCTATCTGCTGTTCCTGAAGATGGCGCACGAGTACGCGCTGCCGCCCTACAACCGCGATTCGCGCATTCCCAAGGGCTACGACTGGGCCGCGCTGCGCCCGCTGGCCGGCGAGCCGCTGGAGGCGCAGTACCTGGCCACGCTGCACAGGCTGGGGGCTCAGCCCGGCATGCTGGGCGCGATCTTCTTCAAGGCGCAGAACAAGATCCAGGACCCGGCCAAGCTGTCACGCCTGGTGCAGATGATCGACGAGCAGGCCTGGGTGGGCATGGACGCCGACATGAAGGGCGACCTCTACGAGGGCCTGCTGCAGAAGAACGCCGAAGACACCAAGAGCGGCGCCGGCCAGTACTTCACGCCGCGCGCGCTGATCCAGGCCATGGTGGCCTGCATGCGCCCGCAGCCGGGCCAGACGATTGCCGACCCGGCCTGCGGTACGGGTGGTTTCTTCCTGGCGGCCAACGAGTGGCTGACCGGCACCGGGCCGTGGCTGCGTGACCATGGCGACTGGCTGGGCTACCAGAAGCCGACCCTGACCAAGCCGCAGAAGGCCTTTCTGCGCGACGAGACTTTCCACGGCAACGAAATCGTGCCGGGCACGCGCCGCATGTGCCTGATGAACCTGATGCTGCACGGCGTGGGCGACCTGGTGGGCGAGCCGTCGGTGGAGCGGGCCGACGCGCTGATCGCCGAGCCGCGCCTGGCTGTGGACCTGGTGCTGGCCAACCCGCCCTTCGGCAAGAAGAGCAGCATGACCATCACCAACGAGGAGGGCGAGGAAGACCGCGACGCGCTGCTCTACGAGCGGCAGGACTTCTGGGAAACCACGTCCAACAAGCAGCTGAACTTCCTGCAGCACATCGTCAGCATGCTGGCCGTGACCGGCCGCGCGGCGGTGGTGCTGCCCGACAACGTGCTGTTCGAGGGCGGCGCGGGCGAAAAGATCCGCCGCAAGCTGCTGGAGAGCTGCGATGTGCACACCATCCTGCGCCTGCCCACGGGCATCTTCTATGCACAGGGCGTGAAGGCCAACGTGGTGTTCTTCGACAACGCGCCCAAGGACGGCCGCGTGCATACCAAGGGCGTGTGGTTCTACGACCTGCGCACCAACCAGCACTTCACACTGAAGACCCGGCCACTGCGCCTGCCCGACTTGCAGGACTTCATCCGTTGCTACAACCCGGCCAACCGGCACGAGCGGGTGGCGACGGAGCGCTTCAGGTACTACGCCTACGACGACCTGGTGAACCGCGACAAGGCCAGCCTGGATGTGTTCTGGCTGAAGGATGCCAGCCTGGACAACCTGGACGACTTGCCGCCGCCGGACGTGCTGCAACAGGAAATCATCGAGCACCTGGAGGCGGCGCTGGCGGCCTTCCGCGAGGTGGCGGCGGCGCTGCCGGCGCGCTGAGGGCGGGGCAGCCGGGCGTGCCATGAGTCACGCTCGCCCGATGTCATGCACGCCTTGCATAAGCGCATGAGCACTTGGCTAGACAGGCTGTTGAGACGAACCCAGCCTTCGCGCTACCGTTCGCCCCACTCAAAGTTACGGAGCATTTCATGCCCAACCTGTCCTTCGTTTCGCCCACGCGCAACAGCCCCTGGGGAACGTATCTGTCGCAGATCGATGCCGTCGAACCCTACCTCGGGTCCCTGCAGCGCTGGGTCGAGACGCTGCGCCGCCCCAAGCGCGCGCTCATCGTGGACATCCCCATCGAGCTGGACAACGGCAGCATCGCCCACTTCGAGGGCTACCGCGTGCAGCACAGCCTGACGCGCGGCCCCGGCAAGGGCGGCGTGCGCTACCACCCCGACGTGACGCTGGAAGAAGTGATGGCGCTGTCGGCCTGGATGACGATCAAGAACGCCGCCGTCAACCTGCCCTACGGCGGCGCCAAGGGCGGCATCCGGCTGGACCCGGCGCTGCTGTCGCAGAAGGAGCTGGAGAAGGTCACGCGCCGCTACACCAGCGAGATCGGCATCATCATCGGCCCCAACCAGGACATCCCCGCGCCCGACGTGAACACGAACGGCAAGATCATGGCCTGGATGATGGACACCTACTCGATGAACACCGGCGCCACGGCGACCGGCGTCGTCACGGGCAAGCCCATCGAGCTGGGCGGCTCGCTGGGCCGCGTGGCCGCCACCGGCCGAGGCGTGTTCGTCGTGGGCCGTGAAGCCATGCGTCGCCTCAACATCGAGATGGAAGGCGCCCGCGTCGCCGTGCAGGGCTTCGGCAACGTCGGCTCCATCGCCGCCAAGCTGTTCGCCGCCAACGGCGCACGCGTGGTCTGCGTGCAGGACCACACCGGCACCATCCTGAACGAAAACGGTTTCGACATGACCGTGCTGCTGGACTACGTCGCCAAGCACCGTGGCGTGGCCGGCTTCCCCGGCGGCGACAAGATCGACAACGAGAACTTCTGGGACGTGCAGAGCGACGTGCTGATCCCCGCCGCGCTCGAAGGCCAGCTGACCGCAGAGCGCGCGCAGCGCATCCGCACGCGCCTCGTGCTGGAAGGCGCCAACGGCCCGACCACGCCGGACGGCGAGGCCGTGCTGGCCGACCGCGGCATCGTCGTCGTGCCGGACGTCATCGCCAACGCCGGTGGCGTGACCGTGTCCTACTTCGAGTGGGTGCAGGACTTCTCGTCCTTCTTCTGGACCGAGGACGAGATCAACGTGCGCCTGGACAAGATCATGATCGGCGCGTTCAAGCACATCTGGGAAACCGGCGAGCTGCACAAGATCCCGCTGCGCACGGCGGCCTTCACGGTGGCCTGCACACGGGTGCTGCAGGCGCGTGAAGAGCGCGGCCTGTACCCCTGATCTTCCGGTTCGCGCCCGAAGGACAAAGCCCGCAGCGAGCGGGCTTTCTTCATGTCAGGCCGGGCTGACCGTGACGTGCCAGGCGCGGTGCAGTTGCTCGGCCGCGAACCGCACGGGCAGGAAGGCCGACACCGTCTCGATCTGCGTGCGCGCATGCAGGCTCAGCTCGGTGCAGGTGAACGCGGCCGGCTGGCCGCTGGCCTGCACGGCGAGCGCCAGCGGCAGCATCCACTGATCGGTGAGGTGCTCGCCCAGCGCCCCCTCGCTGGCGATGTAGGCGCGCACCTCGCGCACCAGCTCACCCGCCACCTGTTCCGCCGGGCGGCCCTTCTCGCCGAAAGCGGTGAACAGCTCGGTGACCCCCGTGTGCGCCAGCGTGGCCATCAAGGCGTTGCCCGGGCCTTCGTCCTGCCGCGCATCGCCATGCAGCAGCTTGTCGCGCGGCCAGCCCAGCCGCTCGGCCAGCACGGCCAGCTCCTGCGCGGCCACGCGGCCGGGGATGCCCGGCGTCAGGCATTCGGCGAACGCGTCCAGCCGCTCGCCCCGCGTGAGCACGTCCACCGGCACCAACCGCGCCGCCGGCACGATGCGCGCCGTGAAGCGCCCGCCACCGGCCGGGTAGAAACCGTGGCGCACCAGCGCCAGCTCCAGGCCCACACCCAGCCGCGCCAGCAGCGGCGCGAAGCAGCGCTGCAGGAAATGAAACGGCGGCGCCATCGGGTTGTGCGTACCGCCGGTCAAGGTGATCTGGCTCTCGCCGGCTGCGCTCATCAGCGCCGGCAGCACGGTCTGCAGCACCAACGTGCAGCTGCCGGCCGAGCCGACATCGAAGCGGTACTCGCCGGCCCGCACATCGCCGGGCGTGAACACCAGCGTCTGCGAGCCCAGCTCGGCGCCCTCCACCTGCGCACCACTCACGGCGGCGGCCGCCTGCACGCAGGCCAGGTGTTGCCGCATCAGCCCCGGCTTGGCCCGGCCCGCGCGGATGCGGCTGAAACGCACCGGCTGGCGCGTGCACATGGCCAGGGCCAGGCCCGTGCGCAGGATCTGCCCGCCGCCTTCGCCGGAGGCGCCGTCGAGTTCGATCACACCGAGCGATCGCGTGGCGATGCCCGTGTTCTTGTTCTGGTTGTTCATGGATTTACGAATTGAGTCGCACCCAGGCCGCCAGCGCGGGGTGCTTGCGAAGCTCGCTCCACAGCGGCTCGGCGGGCACGCGCTGCGCGAGCCGCAGCATGCGATACAGGTTTTCAAGGCGGATGGCATGGCCGCTGTCCAGCGCGTCACGCACGGCTGCATCGAGCAGCGCAGGCGCGATGCCGCGCACGAAATCGCCCCACGGCCACGTCACGTACCGCGTCGCCGCGACAGCCTCCAGCACCCAGGCATCGTCGTCGGGGTGGCGCAGCCAGGGCGTCAGGGCCTGCGCCGCCGCGCGGCGTTGCCCGTCGTACCCGTCCCGTTCGCCATCCAATGCAAAGGCGCGCAGCCACTCGATATCGCTGCGCCGGCCCCACCGGCCCAACACCTCGATCGCCACCTTCCGCACACCATCCCACTTGCTGGCGAGCGCGGCGTCGACACGCCGCTCGGTCTCGGCGTCCGGGCTCGACGCACTCACGCTGCGCAGCCAGGCCACCTCCTGCCGCAACAGGTCGGCGCCGGGCACGGCCTGGGCCTTCGCAAGCACCGCGCGGCGCTGACGCCGGCAAGGCAGGCAGCGGGCCGCGCCGCTGTCCAGATGGGCGCCGATGGTCTCGAACCACCACTTCTGCTGCTTGGCCGTCCACACCTCCTGCGAACCGCAATCGCGGCAGCGAAAAGGTCGGTCGACATAGAACGCGGGGAACCCGATGCAGGGCGGCTGCGCGTGGTGACGCTGCAGCATGTCCTGGTCGGCGGGCTCCGCGCCCAGCGAGCGCAGCACTCGCGGATCGACAGCGCCGGCCCGCTGTGCATGCGCCGACGCACGAACCGCACGCTCAAGGCGCAGCTGCTTGATCTCGGCCCGGCGCTGCTTGTTGCTCTTCATGAGTCCCTCTCTGTCCAACGGCTCTCCGCCGCCGCAGCGCCCAGGCAGCAGCAAGCGCCGAATCACGCTCACCAGCCGCACCGGGCTTTCACCCCTTCACGCAAACCACCTGTTTGAGCGTATACACCACCTCCACCAGGTCGGCCTGCGCGGCCATCACCGCGTCGATGTCCTTGTAGGCCATCGGGATCTCGTCGATGACGTCTTCGTCCTTGCGGCACTCCACGCCCTCGGTTGCCTTGACCTGGTCGGCCACGGTGAACTTCTTCTTGGCTTGCGTGCGGCTCATCACGCGGCCGGCGCCGTGGCTGCAGCTGTCGAAGCTCTCCGGGTTGCCCAGGCCGCGCACGATGAAGCTGCGTGCACCCATGCTGCCCGGGATGATGCCCAGCTGGCCGCGCTTGGCGCTCACCGCGCCCTTGCGGGTGACGAACACGTCTTCACCGAAGTGCGTTTCCTTCTGCACGTAGTTGTGGTGGCAGTTCACCGCTTCCACATGCGCCTCGAAAGGCTTGGTGATGACGGTGCGCACGGTGGCGATGAGGTTGGCCATCATCACCTCGCGGTTCTTGGCCGCGAAGCGCTGGGCCCAGCTCACGCCGCGCACGTAGTCGCCGAAGTACTGCGCGCCTTCCTCGAAGTACGCGAGGTCCTTGTCGGGCAGGTTGCGCTGGTGCTGCTCGGCGTCTTTCTTGGCCAGCTCGATGAAGTGGGTGCCGATGGCATTGCCCACGCCGCGCGAGCCCGAGTGCAGCATGAACCAGACGGCACCCGCCTCGTCCAGGCACACCTCGATGAAGTGGTTACCTGTGCCGAGCGTTCCCAGGTGCTTGCGGTTGTTGGTGTTCTTCAAGCGCGGGTGAAGCTCGCACAGCGCGTCGAATTCATCCACGAGGCCAGCCCAGGCCTGGTCGACCAGGTCGGGCGGGTTTTCCCACGCGCCGACGTCGCGGCCGCGATGCTTGGGCGAAGACCCGTGCGGCACCGCGCGCTCGATGGCCGAACGCAGCGGGCCGAGGTTGTCGGGCAGGTCGGCCGCGGTCAGCGTGGTCTTGCAAGCCATCATGCCGCAGCCGATGTCCACACCCACGGCAGCCGGGATGATGGCCTTCAGCGTCGGGATCACCGAGCCCACGGTGGCGCCGATGCCCACGTGCACGTCGGGCATGGCCGCCACGTGCTTGAACACGACGGGCAGCTTGGCCGCGTTGGCCAATTGCTCCAGCGCCATGGGCTCCACGGGCACGCCGCGCGTCCAGGCCTTGATGGGCACGCCGCCAATGGGCTGGGAGAGGTTGTAGTTCTTGTCCATGTTCTTCTCGTTCAGATTCAAAGGTGACGTGCGGGACGACGAGGGTGGCGAAACGTTTGCGTGCTCTACCTGCTGAGCTACGGCCCCCAAAGGAGACCGACGGGATTCGAACCCGCGACCACGAGATTAAGAGTCTGTAGTTCCACCGGCATTCGCCACGCGACGCCGAAACAAAAGGGTGCGACAAGAGAAGCAAGACTTGCTATGGCCCCGGTTGCCCGAGGCTGGGGATTCGAACCCCACAGCTCACCGTGTAGTCCTGCCGGCATTCGCACTTCAAACAGAGGCCCCCGCGTGGCGACCAACGGTTGATGAGACGGTCATGTTGGAAATGGAGTCCCATCGGCATTCGCCACGCGACGACGCGAGTCAAAAAGGTGGGGCACCTCGAGCGACCAGGAACGCAAGACGCGGTCTACGGGTTCTCCGTTGCGGGCTTGCCGGCCCGCGGCGACCTGAGTGCGCTGTAGTCCTGCGGGCATTCGCCCGAGGCACCCCTTCAAACTTACTTCTTCACTGCGGGGCAAGCGTGATCTTGTCGATCTCGTTCACCCAGTGTTCGGCGCTCGTCTGCCCTGCGGCAAAGCGCGCCATCGTCGTGAACACCGCGTCCGAGAAGCCACCGACGTTCATCACGTCGGCGCGATCCGGCGCCTGCGTCGTGGTGTTCGGCTGCAGGTCCAGGCAGATCAGCTTGGCGTGCGGGTTGCGCTGTTTCAGCCGGTCCCACTCGATCAGCGTCTGCGTGGCACCGCGCCGCGTGTTGATCCACGACTCGTTGTCCGATACGAACACCACCACGTCCACCTCCGCCTTCTCGCGGTTCAGCATCGCCAGGGGCGCGCTGCAGTTCGTCGCACCGCCGCCGATGGCCGCGAGCGCCTGGGCTTGCGTTAGCACCGAGTCCCGCGGGTTCAGCTTCACGGCCACCACGTCTCGCTCGAACGGCAGCACTCGCGCGCCGCGGTTCTTGGCGCAGATCGCCGCGGCGACCAGGGCCGCCACGTCGATGCAGCGCACCGTCGAGGTTGCCGACCCACGCTGCCCCGTCACCGGCGACGACATGGAGCCGGACACGTCCGGGCACACCACCACGCGGCCGTCGAACGCCGGCACGTTGGCCAGCGCCACGTCGAGCGCGTCCTGCAGCGACTCACGCACCTCGGCCGGCACGTCTGCTCCCGCCGCCTTGTAGGCGGACAGCAGCTGGAACGGCAGCACGCGGGCACGGCGAACCGCCTCCGGGTCACGCAGCTTGTTGGCCACGACATGCGGCATGGGCTTCAGGCCGAACACGCCTTGGCGGGCAAAGGTGTTCAGGTTCTGACGCACCATCTGCCAGGAGCCGTCGCGGGCGATCTGGGCCCAGTGTTCGGTCGTCAGCGGCAGTGCGGTCAGCAGCTGGAAGGGCACGGCCGGCACCTCGTGCGGCGACTGGCCTTCGGCCAACGCACGCTTGAAGCGCTCGAACGACAAGGTCAGCGGCGGCAGCGCGGCGTCGTCGTACGGACGGCCGATCAACCACGCGAACCACGCCGCACGCCAGGCCTCGGTGGGCTTGGGGTGCACCATCTTCACCACGTCCGCCAGCGACGGCGTGGTGCCGACGGCGGCGTTCAACAGTTGCTGCTCAGACGCCTGCAGCAGCCATTGCTGCACCAGCTTCTTGGGCCGCGTGCCCAGCGACTTGCGACCCAGCTGGCCGCTGCGCAGCATCTGCACAAAGCCACGCAGCGTCTTGCCGTTGTCCACCACGCGGCCGAACACCTGGGCCAGCAGGCCCACATCACGCACGGCCAGCACGGCGGCCAGCAACACCGGCATGTCCTTCATGTGCGCGGCCTGGCGGGCGTAGATGGCCGTCTTGGCAACGAAGGCGGGCTCGACCTGCTGGGCCAGCGCCAGCACCGTATCCAGCTGCGATTCGGCGTCGGCGTAGAAGGTCTGGCTCAGGCAGCCGGTGGCGGCCAATTGCGCCAGCTGGTGGCGCGGGCTCAGGGCATAGGCCGGGGCGCCAGCAGCGTTGGTGGCCGTGGCGGCGGGCAGCAGCGCGCCCTTGAGCGTTTGGAAGAGTTGGGTGTTGACCATGTGTTCTTGTCTCGCTTGCATTCAACTTGTGCCTCTCTTTTTGCAAGCGGTGTGCCAACTTGGTCAGGCGGCCTCCAGAAATTTAGCAAACCGTTGATTCAAAAGGGATTTGTTCAACGTCTCGACGCCGAACTGGTTGGCTTGAAATCGCCGCCGTGCGCACAAAACTAGAATTCAAGCTAGCCAACTAGATTGATAGCAATGCCCAAGCGCAAGGTCATGATCGGTTTCCTCGGCAGCCAGCTGGACAGCGGCCAGGGCGCGGGCCGGTGGGAGAAATGGCGGCCCACGGTGTCGATGGCGCAGCACGAAGACCTGCTGGTGGACCGCATCGAGCTGCTGCACGCGCCCGTCCACGTGGGCCTGGCCCAGCAGATCAGCCGCGACATCGCCGCCGTGTCGCCGCACACCGAGGTGCGCCTCATCCCCAACCCCACGCGCGACCCCTGGGACTTCGGCGAGGTCTACGGCACGCTGTACGACTGGGCGCGCACCTACCCCTTCGACCCCGACGCCGAGGACTACTGGGTGCACATCACCACGGGCACCCACGTCGGGCAGATCTGCCTGTTCCTGCTGGTGGAGTCGCGCTTCATCCCCGGCGTGCTGCTGCAGACCTCGCCGCCCCGGAAGCAGGTGCGTGGCGACGCCGGCAGCTACGCGCTCATCGACCTCGATCTGTCCCGCTACGACGACCTGGCGCGCCGCTTCGAGCAGGCGCAGGCCGACGCGCTCTCCTTCCTGAAGAGCGGCATCGCCACGCGCAACGCGGCCTTCAACGCACTGGTGGAGGAGATCGAGCGCGTGGCCGTGCGCTCGCGCGCACCGGTGCTGCTGACGGGGCCCACGGGTGCCGGCAAGTCGCACCTGGCGCGGCGCATGTACGAGCTGAAGAAGGCACGCCACCAGGTCAGCGGCGAGTTCGTGGAGGTGAACTGCGCCACGCTGCGCGGCGACGGCGCGGCGTCCACGCTGTTCGGGCACAAGAAGGGCTCGTTCACCGGCGCCGCGGCCGACCGCGCCGGCCTGCTGCGCGCGGCGGACGGCGGCGTGCTGTTCCTGGACGAGATCGGCGAGCTGGGGGCCGACGAGCAGGCCATGCTGCTGAAGGCGGTGGAGGAGAAGAAGTTCTTCCCCGTGGGCGCGGACCGCGAGGTGGCCAGTGACTTCCAGCTGGTGGCCGGCACCAACCGCGACCTGCGCCTGGAGGTGGCTGCCGGGCGCTTTCGCGAAGACTTGTTCGCCCGCATCAACCTGTGGGCCTACACGCTGCCCGGCCTGGCCGAGCGGCCCGAAGACCTGGCCCCCAACATCGACCACCTGCTGCAGCGCGCCGGCGCCGAACTGCAGCAGGCGGTGCGCTTCAACGCCGAAGCACGCGCCCGCTACCTGGCCTTCGCGCAGTCGCCCGAGGCGCACTGGAGCGGCAACTTCCGCGACCTGTCGGCCAGCGTCACGCGGCTGGCCACGCTGGCCGACAGCGGCCGCATCACGCTGCCGCTGGTGGAGGCCGAGATCCGCCGCCTGCTATGGATGTGGCAGCGCGACGAGCCGCCCGCCGCCGCCACGGTGGACATGGCCGCGCTGATCGGCCCCGAGCGCTGGGACGCACTGGACCTGTTCGACCAGCTGCAGCTGCAGGCCGTGGCCGCCGTGTGCCGGCAAAGCACCAGCCTGTCGGACGCCGGCCGCCGGCTGTTCCACCGCTCGCGCGACAAGCGCCAGGTCGTCAACGACGCAGACCGGCTGCGCAAATACCTGCTCAAGCACGGCCTCGCCTGGGAGACCCTGCGCGGCTGATGCGGCGGGCTCAGCCCTTCACCACCGCCCCCGTGCTGTCCAGCACCCGCAGCGTGACGGGAATGGCCGGCGCCACGCTCTGCGTCACGGTGCAGAAGTCCTCGAAGGTGTCCAGCACGCGCTGCAGGTGCGCCAGCTCGGCAGCGGGCTTGCCCAGGTGCAGGTCCACCGCCAGGCCTTGCACGCGATTGCGATTGCGCTCGTTGCGGCCGACGCTGGCCTTCACCTCGGTGCGCAACGGCGACGGGTCATCCTTGTACTTCTGGCACGCAAACCAGATCGATGCCGACAGGCAATGCCCGACGGCCGAGGCCAGCAGTTCCACCGGGTCGGGCCCCTGCCCCGTGCCCGCCGGCGGCGGCTCATCGGCCAGCAGCACCGGCAGGTCGGGCGCATAGCGGTGTTCGAACAGATAGCCCTGGCGCTGGGCCAGGGAGACGCTGGGGTTGTCCATGGGGGCCTCGGAAGAAGAAGGTCTCGACCTATCGGCCACTGTAAGCCCCATCCCAGCGCCACCTGGCGGCGCCGAGGCCAAGGGCGTTCGATCGCCTCACCACCCGGTTCGGGGGTTGTTACGTGCCACACCAGCTTCTTGCAACAGAAGCCACAAAGCCGCACACATTGCTAGGGATTTACTCCCTCGTTCACAAACATCATGGCGCCTTGAGCCAGCACTTCAAAAGACGCCATGACAACAACGATTGAACCGACTCAGCGCCCACCAGTGACTGCGCACGCCGACGCCGGGACGGCCCCCCTGCCACCGGCATCGAGCCCGGAAGGCCACCGGGCCGGCGCCCCGGTCCGGCTGCCCTTGGTGTCGTTGATGGCCAGCGCATCGTTGGCCGCCTGCGGCGGAGGGAAAGGAGCTGGCTCATCCGACGCCTCCAACTCGTCGTCCGGTTCCTCGGGTTCATCCGGCTCATCCGGCTCATCCGGTTCCTCCAGCGCATCCGCTTCATACAGCTACAAAAAGGCGGCCACGGATCAGGAGGCCGCACGCTTCCTTTTGCAAGCGCAGTGCTTTGCGACCACAGAGGACATTGCGGCCGTGCGGGCCGGCAGCTACGAAGACTGGCTCAACGGCCAATTCACCCGCTCGGTGGGAACCAAGCGTTGGGACTGGCTCAATGAGCATGGCTATGCCAGCCCATCCAACACCACGAACTACTGGCAGCGCAGCTATCAAGCCGACTGGATGATGTGGGCGGAGCTGATGACCTGCACAGACACGCTGCGCAAGCGCATCGCCCTGGTGCTGTCTGAAATTTTTGTGGTGTCCGTCACCGATCTTGACTTCAACTGGCGCAGCCACGCGATCGCGCACTACTGGGACCAATTGGTGGCCAATGCATTTGGCAACTTCAGGCAGTTGATGAAGGACATCACCCTGAATCCCGCCATGGGCTATTACCTGAACACACGCGGCAACCAGAAGGAAGACGCCGCCACAGGTCGATTGCCTGACGAGAATTTCGCGCGCGAAATCATGCAATTGATGACCATTGGCCTGGTCGAACTGAATCTCGACGGCACTGTCAAAACAGATGCCACTGGCAAGCCATTGGAAACATACACGCTGGACGACGTTTCCAACCTGGCCCGGGTGTTCACCGGCTACGACATCGACCAATCGCAAAACGCCGGCGGATTCATCATTCCGGAGAACGGCCAAAAGATCATCAGCACCTACTACACCAGGCTGCCCATGACGCTGAACGCGTCATTGCATTCCAGTCTGGCTGTCAAGTTCCTGGGGACGACGATCGCTGCGGGCACGCCTGGCGAGCAAGCGCTGGAGCAGGCACTGGACACCCTCTTCAATCACGCCAATGTCGGCCCCTTCATCGGAAAGCAACTGATCCAGCGGCTGATCACCAGCAATCCCTCGCCCGCCTATGTGAGCCGCGTGGCAGCCCGGTTCAACGACAACGGTTCCGGCGTGCGCGGTGACATGAAGGCGGTGATCACCGCCGTTCTGATGGATGACGAGGCGCGCGGGCCCGCCGGCTTGTCAGACCCCACATTCGGCCGTTTGCGAGAACCCATGCTGCGGTTTCTGCAATGGGGCCGCACCTTTGGTGTGACGTCCGGCTATGGCACCTGGAAGATCGAAGACCTGACCGGGGACCTGGGGCAAAGCCCGCTTCGCTCCTCCTCCGTGTTCAATTTCTTCCGCCCCGGATATGTGCCGCCGTCGACGGCGATAGCCAAAGCAAAGCAGGTGGCGCCCGAATTCCAGATGGTCAACGAAGTCTCCGTGGCCACTTACCTCAACTTCATGGGCCCCGTGATCCAAAAGGGCTACTACGTGAACGGGCCAAATAACAGCGGCCCTTCCAGCAACGCCACCAACGGGTTTGACATCTTTCCGGACTACAGCGACGAATTGGCCATCGCCACTGATGCCGACGCGTTGGTGGCGCGCATCAACCTGCTGATGTGCGCGGGCCAGCTCTCAACTGCCACGGTGAAGTTGATTTCAGACGCGCTCAAGGGGAAATTCGCCTCCGATACCAGCGACGGACCGGACAAGTGGAACCGCGTCGCAGCCGCAATCCTGTTGGTCATGGCGTCTGCCGACTACATCGTCCAGAAATAACTCGGCGCGAAGAGAGCAACACCATGAACTTCATCAAACCTGACCTCCACAGCCGCCGCGCCTTTTTGCGCCGCACGGCCCAGCTGGGCCTGGCAGGCACCGCCACGCCTTTCGCCCTGAACCTTGCCGCCATCGGCGAGGCAGCCGCCTTCACCGCCACCGACTACAAGGCGCTGGTGTGCGTGTTCCTGTATGGCGGCAACGATTACGCCAACACCGTCATCACCTATGACGACGACAGCTACAAAAAATACGCTGCCATCCGCACCAGCATCGCCGAAAAGAAAGCCGATCTGGCAGCCACCTTGCTCAGCCCAACCACCGCCCTGCCTGGCGGCCGCCAATATGCGCTGCACCCCGCCATGACCGGTATGGCGGGCCTCTTCAATGCCGGCAAGGCTGCCGTGCAGCTGAACGTGGGGCCGCTCGTCGCGCCGCTGACGCGCGCGCAATACAGCAGCGGCGACCGACTGAAATACCCGCTTCCGCCCAAGCTGTTCTCGCACAACGACCAGCAATCGGTGTGGCAATCCGACTCAGCCGAAGGCTCGACCGTGGGTTGGGGCGGCCACATGGGCGACCTGGCCATGTCCTCCAATACCACCTCGCAATTCACCTGCATGTCGCTTGGCGGGGGCGTTTTCATGTCAGGGGAAACAGCCCTGGATTACCGCGTCAGCACCGCCGGTGCGGTCCGTATCGAGCCCATTGGCGCTTCGACCCTCTATCGCTCATCGGCTGTGCGCAATGCACTCGCTTCGCTTATTCAAGAGTCCAGGACCCATGTGCTGGAGAACGAATACAACCGAGTGACCAAGCGTTCCGTGGAATCCGCGGAGGTCATCTCCGCCGCCCTGGCGAACGCGACGCTGACGACAGCCTTTGCCGGCGACGGACTGTCCGCACAGCTCCAGACGGTGGCGCGCCTCATCAAGGCGCGCAGCGCGCTGGGCGTCAAGCGGCAGGTGTTCCTGGTCACATTGGGCGGGTTCGACGTGCACGACGGCCTCATGACCAGACAGCCTGCGCTGCTCACCAAAGTGAGCGCGGCCATGACGGCCTTCTACAACGCCACTGTCGAGATGGGCATCGCCGAGCAGGTCACCGCGTTCACCGCCTCCGACTTCGGCCGCACCCTGACCTCGAACGGGGACGGCTCGGATCACGGCTGGGGCGGCCACCATTTCGTGGTGGGCGGCGCGGTCAACGGCAAGGCCTTTTACGGCAAGGCCCCCCCCGTCAGCGTGACCAACACCAGCGCCGCCGAGGACCAGTGGCACGTGGGCGCCGGCCGCCTGCTGCCCAGCACCTCGGTCGACCAGTACGCGGCCACCCTGGCGAAATGGTTTGGCGTGAGCGCCAGCGAACTGCCGGCCGTGCTGCCCAACTTGGGCAACTTTGGCAACGCCGACTACCCCACCGACCTTGGGTTCATGGCATAGGTGCAAATGCTCACCCGTGAGCCAATCTCGTCACGTGGCAAACACGGGCCCGTGCCTGCCTACCGCGGCACATCGGCCAGCAGCGCCGGCAGGTCAGGCGCGTCGCGGGGTTCGAACGGATAGCCCCGAGCCCGGGCCAGGGAGACTCAGAGGTTGTCCATGGGGCCTCGGAGGAAGAGGGGCCCGAACGGCCGGCACCGTACGGCTTGCTCACCTCACCCGTGCTCGGCTGCACATTCAGCCTGCCAGCCCCGCCGAGCCTCAGCGCCGGCACGCCACCGCGGCCGGCTCGGCCACCCTTCAGTCGTCTGCCGCAGCTGCGCCCGCCTCGGCCAGCCGCCGCTCCACCCGCGCAATCAGCTGACTGACCCGCGCCACCGTCAGCCCCAGCTCGGCCGCCATGGCCGTCATCGTCAGCCCGCTCTCGGTGTAGCCGCGGTGCACGTCACCGGAAACGCCAGGCGTGGTTGCGGCTCGGGTTTCGGTGCGCGGCCGTCAATCCGCTGCGTCGTCGGCGCAGAACCTGCCCCGCAAGGCCTCGGCGAATTCGGCAGAGGCGCTGAAGGTCAACGTCACGGTGGTCCATCCGCCGGGTTCCGGCTGCACCAGCAACTCGTGGTCCCAGGCATGGCCGTCTTCCACGGGCCCCTGGCGGCTGCCGAATTCGGCCTGCGCCCAGGCCAGCACCTGCGAGACCTCGGCCATCACCGCCGCATGCTCGGCCTCGCGCGTGGAGGCCATGGCTTCCAGCGTCAGGATGTCGTCGGTGCTGTCGGTCGCGTCAAAGATCAGGTAGCGCATGGCCGCAGTGTCGGTGCGAATGCCAAGGGCCCGGCCGAGCGGGCGTCGTCGCGTCAACCCTGCGCTGCGATGGCCTGCTGCAGGTTGGCCCGGGCGGCGGCCTCGAAGCGCGCCTGCAGGGCCTGCGTGCCGAACAGCACGGGCCGCGCGAGAAAGCCGGCCAGGATGGCGCCTCGCTTCTCGGCAAACACGGTCGGCGGCACGAAGCTGTATTCGGCGCGGATCTGCCCCTCGTATTCCGCAAAGCGCGCTGGCGCCGCGCCCAGAATGGCGAGGTCCACGTCCACCAGCAACTGCTCATCGGACGTGGCCGGCGCAACGCTGTGTCGCGTGGCCAGCACCAACGTGGCCACGCGGTCAGCCACCTCAGGGGCCGCACCGCCGTCGAGCAAGGCGGTGCGCGCCCAAGCCGCACTGGCGGCCTCGTTGTCGTGGCGGTGAACGTCGTAGACGGCATCGTGGAACCACAGCGCCAGCTCGACCTCAGCAGGCCGCTGCGCCAACAGGCGGTGCTCATCGAACAGCGCCAGGCATTCAGCAAGATGCTGCCGCGTGTGATACGCGCGGTGCGGCTCGGCATAACGCGCCAGCAGCTCGGCATGCAAGCCATCGCCGGGGGCAGCGCCGAGCGCCTGCCAGGCGGCTCGCCAAGGGACGATGCCAAGGCTCATGGCGTGGGCTGCCCGAACATCATGCGATGGCCATCCAGCGTGCGGATGCCGAACTCCCGCATGCCCCAGGGCTCGTCGCGCAGCGGCTTGATGAATGACACGCCACGTGCCTGCCACTCGGCGTACAGCGCGTCGATGGCCTCGACCTGCACATACGCGAAATAGCCGTGGTCGCCCAGTTGCGCAGGCGCCAAGGCATCGGGGCAGGCGCCGGCCATGATGACGCAGGCGTCGCGCTCCAGCCAGCACCAGCCCGGGTCGCCCAGGTCGTGCACGGTGAAGCCCAGCACATCGCGATACCAGGCGGCCGACCGCGCCAGGTCGGGCACGGCGATGACGTAACGCGGATGAGTCAGCGGCATGGGCGAAGGCACGCGCAGCATCGCGCCGGGATTCGGCAGCCCGTCATGCGAGCAAGGTGTCCAGCTCGGACCACAACGGCTCGCACAGGTCTTGCCGATGGGCCGCGCGCCGGAAGGCGCCGTGCTCGCCGCGATAGACGCCAAGGAGGCGCGTATTGCCGTCTCGCACGCATGCCCTCACATTGGCCAGGCGATCGGCCGCCTTCACCACCAGCGCGCTCTCCAGCACCCCGCAGACCTGCGCCAGCTTCGCATAGGTGCGGGCCTTGCGTTCCTGTCGATTCGCACCGGGCTGGTCGGTCAGCAAGGCAACGCAGGCGGCCACGTGAGCCCCGAACCGGCTCTCGATGTCGTCCAGCGTGGCCTGCGTGTCCTCGACCGTGTCATGCAGGTAGGCGGCCACAACCGCCGATTCGCCAAAGGGCCGCGCAATCTCGGCCACGGCATCCAGATGATGTGCATACGGATGCTCGCCGTACCGTTGCGCCCCATGGGCAGCCACGGCGAACGCGCGCGCTTGATCTTCAGCGGAAGTCATGGGCCCAAAGTATCAGACGTCGGGTCACCGCGTCGAGCCGCGGGCAAGCGGACGGCGCTGGGCGCTCGCCCGAAGCCTGGCCCGCATCCCACGACACGCCCCGTCACTCGGCCGCCACGGCCTCGCCGTCGGCATGCCGGTCGGGCTCCGTGGTGCTGAGGATCTCGTGCAGCACCGCCGTGGCGTAATTGCCGGCCGGCAGGTCGAACGTGAGCACCAGTTGGTCGGCTTGGGGCCATTCCCAGGTCATGCCCGCAGGGCTCGCCACCAGCGCGCGGCGGTCCTGCTCCAGGCCGGCGTGTTCCATGCCGTTGCACAGCGTGGCGTGGCGTTCGGCCACACCGTTTTCCAGGGCCTTGGCGTCGTCGGTGGTGCTCACGCGGCCCCGGCCCCAGAGTGGCCCCGTGGGCAGGCCCGCAGAGTCCATCACGTCGCCGGGCAATGCCTGGCCCCAGAGGCCTTGCTGGATGCGCAGCGCCAGCACCTCGTTGAAGACGAAGGAGCGCACCGCCGACAGGTAGATGCCCTTCTTCTTCGGGTTGCGCACGCGGATCTCGCGGGCCAGCATCGCGCGGCCCTGCTCGACGTTGCCGCCGTCGAAGCCGAAGCGCTGGGCGCCGAAGTAGTTGGGCACGCCCTTCGCGGCGATGGCCTGGAGGTTGGCCTCGATGGCCGCACGCTCGCCCACCACGTCACGCAGCACGATGCGGAACCGGTTGCCCTGCAGGTCACCGGGGCGCAGCTTCTTCACGTGACGGCTCTGGCCCAGCACCTTGAACTCCGGGTGCTGCAGCGTGGTCAGGTCGGGCGTCTCGCCCTTGGGCAGGTAGATGCTGAACCACTGGCGCGTGACGGCGTAGCGGTCCTTGAGGCCGGCATAGCCCACGTCGCCGGCCGGCACACCGGCGGCATCGGCCAGCTGTTGCGCGACAAAGGCGGTGTTGGCCCCGTTCTTCTCGACGTCCAGCCAGACGTGTTCGCCCGCGCCGGAAGGGAGCTGCAGCGGCAGCTCGGTGACGACGAAGTCTTCGTTGGAGGCTTTCAGCGTGGCAGTGGCGCCGCTGGCCGAGTAGGCGTTGGGCCACAGCGGCAGGGTCAGGTATTGAGCGTCGGTCATGGGCGTTTCGCGGGCCACGGCCCGGCGCGGCAGGGCGCGGAGCAGTGGCCGATGGCGGGATGGGAAGCGGCGGTCGTCACCGCCCGGAGCCTGGCGCGTGGACATGGCGGCCGGCGGCGTCCCTGCTCCTTCTGCTTCCCTGGATCGTTCGGCATCGTACGTCCCCGCCGTGGCCGGCCCGCGCGGGCGCGACACTCACCGTTGCCCGCGTTCCTGCAGCACCCGCCACATGATCTTGCCCGAGCCACTCTTGGGCAGCGTGTCCGCAAACTCGATGCGCACGGGCACCTTGTAGGCCGCCATGTGGCCGCGGCACCAGTCGCGCAGTGCGTCGTCGGTCAGCGCCTCGTGCCCGGCCCGCTTCACGACGAAGGCCTTGACCGTCTCGCCGCGGTAGTCGTCGGGCGCGGCGACGACGCAGGCCTCGGCCACGCCGGGGTGGCCGTGCATGAGGTTCTCGACCTCGGCCGGCCAGACCTTGAAGCCGCTCGCATTGATCATGCGCTTGAGGCGGTCGGTCATGAAGAAGTAGCCGTCGGCGTCGACATAGCCGATGTCGCCCGTGCGGAAGAAGCGCCGGCCGTCGAACTCGACGAAGGCCTCGGCCGTGGCCTCGGGCTGGCGCCAGTAACCGTCGAAGACCATGGGGCCATGTACGATGATCTCGCCGGCCTCGCCGACGGGCAGCTCGCGCAGCGTGGCGGGGTCCACGACGCGGGCGTCGCAGCTCACGTAGGGCACGCCCAGGCATTGCTGCTTGGGCGCGTCGTGCGGGTTGCTGTGGCTGGGCGCGGCGGTTTCGGTCAGCCCGTAGCCTTCGGCGTAGCGCAGCCCCCACCGCTGGCGCAACCGCTCGGCGATGGGCTGCGGCATGGCCGCGCCGCCACCGCCGATGTAGACGAGGCTGCTGAGGTCGAAGCTGTCCACCTGCGGGCTGGCCAGCAGGTCGATGACCATGGTGGGGATGTTGGTCCAGCGCGTGATGCGGTGCTGCGCGATGAGCCGCGCCGCGTAGTCACGCTGCCAGCGCGGCATGAGCACGAGGCAGGCGCCGCTGGCCAGCGTGCCGTGCATGACGACCACCATGCCGGTGATGTGGAACATGGGCACGACGCCCAGCACCACGTCTTCCTGGCAGAGGTTGGCCCACAGCTGGCCGGCAAAGACGTTGTGCTGCAGGCTGCGGTGCCGGTGCATGCAGCCCTTGGGGTTGCCCGTGGTGCCACTGGTGTAGGCCAGCAGCGCGAGGTCGGCGGCGCTGACGTCGGTGGCCGGGGGCGGGGCCGTGCAGGCAAGCGCCTCGGCCCATGGCGTAGCGCCGTCCGGCAGCGCGACGTCGGCCTGCAGCCAGTCGGCCCAGCCTGCCGGCAGGTCCCGCAGCGTCTCGCCGTCGACGCGGCCCGCGGGCAGCACCTCGACCAGGCGCGTGACGAGCAGGCTGCTGGCCGGCATGCCGGCGGCCTGCCATTCGGCGGCGAGGTCGGCGCTGGTGATGGCCAGCCGCGCGCCGCTGTCGCCGATGAGGTGCTGCAGCTCCGCTGCCTTGTTCATCGGGTTGACCGGCACGATGACGGCGTTGGCGCTGTGGATGGCGTAGTGCGCGATCACCAGCTGCGGGCAGTTCTGCAGCCCCACGAGCAAGCGGTCGCCCCGGCGCACGCCGCGCTGTGCCAGCCACGCGGCCAGGCGCGCGACCTGCCCGGCCAACTCGGCGTACGTGATGGCATGGCCCAGGAAGCGCAGCGCCGGGCGGTCGGGGTAGCGACGGGCGTTGACGAGCAGGTTGTCGGGCAGCGCCGTGGCGGGCGGCGTGATGGCGTGCGGCAGGCGGGCGGGCCAGAACGCGTGGTGCGCGCGAGTGCTCATGCGGCGGTCTCCTGTTTTTTGGCGACGACAAGGTAGACGCCCAGCAGCGTCACGCCCATGCCGGCGATGGCTTGTGGGCCCAGTGTCTCGCCGAACAGCAGCCAGGCCATCAGTGCAGTGACCGATGGCACCAAGTACATGGTGCTGGTGACGGCCGTCACGCGGCCGTGGCGCAGCATGTAGAACATCAGGCTGATGCCGCCGGCCGTCAGCACGAGGATGCTCCAGGCCATGGCGACGACGACGTCGCGGTGCCAGTCGATGCGCATGGGCTCCACGAGCGCCGCCACGGGCAGCGTGACCGCCAGCGCGGCGCTGAACTGCACGACCTGGCCCGTGCGCAGGTCAAAGCGCGGCACGAAGCGCTTCTGATAGAGCGTGCCGCCGGTGATGGCCAGCAGCGCCATCAGGCATAGCGCCAGCGGCAGGCCGAAACCCGCGGCCAGCGTCAGCTTGTGCCAGATGACCAGCACCACACCTGCAAGGCCCAGCGCCACGCCCAGCCACTGGCGCGGCGCGACGCGCTCGCCGATCAGCGGCGCGGCCGCGGCCACGAGCACCGGCTGCAGGTTGACGATGAGGGCCGCCGTGCCCGCCGGCAGGCCGCGGCGGATGGACACCCACACGCCGGCCAGATAGAGCGCCTGGATGCCGACGCCGGCCACCGCCAGGTGCAGGGCCTCGCGCCGCGACGGCCACGGCGCGCTTGCAGCCAAGGCCAGCACGAGCATCAGGGCGACGACGCCGGCATAACGCCAGCACAGGAAGGTCAGCGGGTCGGCATGCGGCGCGGCCAGCTTGGCGACGATGTAGCCGGTGGCCCAGATGAAGATGAACAGCGGCGGCGCGAGGCGGTCGAGGAAGGAAGGCAGCGGCATGAGGCGGCCATCATGCCCAAATCCACGCCAGCGCAACGGCCGATCAGCCGCGCGCCGGTGCGGTGGCGGGTGGTGCGGCCCCTGCGTCAGCGGCCATCACCTCGCGCAGACAGCGCAGGCACAGGCAGCGGTCGGGGTAGCGGGCGGCCAGGTCGGCACGCAAGGCCTCGCTGAGCCGGATGTCGAAGCAGTCGCAGTGACCGGCCTCGGCACCGCACGCAAAGCCGCCGCCACAGCGCGGGCAGGTGGCGTCGATGAGGGGGCCGTTGCGCGCTGCGTTCATAGCGGCGATTGTGGATGGTCGTCCGGCGGCGCCAGCGGCGTGGCGCGGGCCAGCGCCATCCAGGTGGCGAAGTCGGGCTTGTGGGCCCGCTTCGGCGCCGGGCGGGCCAGTTCCAAATGCGTGGCATGGCCCAGGAGCACGCCGTAATCGGGCGGAATCTCGTCGGGCTCGGCGATGCCGGCCTTGATGACGAACCAGCACTGGCCGCACAGCGCGCGGTAGGCGGCCGACTTGTCGGGGCGGCGCAGCTCGCCTAACAGGTCGGCACGGCTGACCTTGATCTCGTGGATGGCCGGCTCGAGGTAGTCCTCCACCGTGGAGTGGCGGATGGAGTAGACGTCGGGCATCGCGTTGACCCAGCGCGTGCCGCCACTGTCGTCGTCCCGCGGCAAGCCAGCCCGCAGGCTCAGGCCGCGCCAGGCGATGCGGCCGGCGCGCTGCATCTCGATGGCCACGCGTTCGACGAGCTGCTCGTGCGCGTCCCGCGCCGCACGGTTGCGCACCAGCGAATCGGCGATCAGCGCCACGCCCGCGTCGGTGACGCGCAGCCGCTCGCGGCCATCGGCCTCGGCCAGGCGCTCCACCCAGCCAGCGGCCAGCAGCTCGATCTCCACCAGATCCTGGCTGGGCCAGCCCGCACTGCGCCACAGCTGGCGCAGGCGCTGCAGGTGGAGGCGGGTGGGGGTGGGCATGGTGAGATTCTCGGGCGCCAGAATTGAAAAGCCCCTCGGGCCGGGGCGGCGCGAGGGGCTTGAGAAGTCTTGCCTGGACAGGTGATCAGCGGTCCTTGCTGAGCTTGCCCTTCACGTTGTTCGGGTCACCCATGACGAAGACGGTGTAGACACCGTTGGCGGTCAGCGGGGTCAGGCCCGTCGAAGTGCCCGATGCCGGGTTGTAGATCGCGTCGACCTTCAACGGCGAGTTCACCGTGACGGCGGCGCCGGTCGACGAGTTCATGTTGGCCGGCACCGAGCTGGTACCCGGCAGCACATTGCTGGCCTGGGTCTGGTAGTCGACGTTCAGCGACGCAAGCGCATTGGCCGCAGACATGCCGTTGACCAGACGCATCTTCACGTTGCCGCTGATGGTGGGCAGGCGGTTGTCATCGACGAGAACCGACACCTGCTGCGTCGTTTCATCACCCCAGACCAGCAGCGTGTACTCGTTCCCGGCCAGGAAGTTGTACGTCGCCGGTCCGACCGGAATGGAGTTGGCTGTGATGGCCACGCTGTTGGCGCCAGCCGTGAAGCTGTAATAGTCCGTCGTGTTCGGCGGCAGCGACGACGGCAGAATGTTGTTGCCCGAGATCGTGGCCGACACCGGGGCCGTACCTGCCAGCGCGCTGACCGCGCGCACGCGCGTCAGCGTGGTGGGGAAGTTCTTGACCGTGCTCTTGTGGAGCAGCGTCATGCCGTTGACCAGCACGCCGCCATCCGTCGCGGTGAGGATCAAGGTGTTGACGGTGGTGGAATCCAGCGTGACTTCCGGAATCTCCAGGCGCAGGTCGTTGCGCTTGCTATAGCCCGTCACGCAGACACGGAACTTGCCGGAATTGATGACGTTGTAAATGCTGCCGGTGCTGCCAGCCAGGTTCGTGACCAGCGCCGCTTCGTTCGAAAGCGTGCAGTTCGCGGCCGCGGTCACATAGACGTCCAGAGCACCAGCATCCGGCGCCAGGTTCAGGACCTGCAGCTTGGCCCTGTTGGCCTCGGCGGCATCCTGGTTTTCTTCAATCAGCGACGGGCGGACGGCACCAGCGAAGCCGGAGAGGACGAGTGTGTAGCGACTGTTGGCATTCAGCTGCGGCGTCAGCGCCTGGAGGCTGACGCCCGAGACGCTGTCGAGCACCTTGATGCTCGCCGCGCTGGTGCCGACACTGCCGTACTCACCAACGTTGGCGTAGGCAACTTTGCTGCTGACGGCCTTGTCGTCGGCCGTCAGGTCCAGTGTCGCGAAAGACCGCGTGGCATTGAGCAGCCGCATCTGCGTGTTGGAACCGTCATCGCCGCCGCCGCCGCAAGCGGTCAGAGCAGCGGTGACCGACAGGCTCAGCGTCAGGGCCAGCCGGTTGGCCAAGGGGGTGAATCGCATCGAGAACTCTCCGAAAAAACCAAACCGCCGGGCCCATCCCAAGAACGCGGATTGGCGATTAGAACTCAAGCCAGGGAGCGCGGCATTGCCGCCATCTAGCACCGGGTGAAGAACTGTTGCTACCTACCCCCAGCACTGAGGGCAATCCTGCAATTCTGCCGCGCCCCGCTGGGTAGCATGCGCCGAATGACCTACCCCCACTTGCTGGCCCCGCTGAACCTGGGCTTCACGACGCTGAAGAACCGCGTGCTGATGGGCAGCATGCACACCGGCCTGGAGGACGGGCGCAAGCATTTCGAGCGCATGGCGGTGTTCTTCGCCGAGCGCGCCCGGGGCGAGGTGGGCCTGATCGTGACCGGCGGCTTCGCACCCAACATCGAGGGCTGGGCCAAACCGTTCGCCGGCACGCTGGCGACGTCGGGCGCCGCGCGGCGGCACCGCATCATCACCGACGCCGTGCATGCCGAGGGCGGCAAGATCGCGCTGCAGATCCTGCACACGGGCCGCTACGGCTACTCGCCGCTGTGCGTGGCACCGTCGCGCATCCAGAGCCCCATTTCGCCGTTCACGCCGCGCGAACTCGGCACGGGGGGCATCGAACGGCAGATCCGCGCGTTCATCCGCTGCGCGAAGCTGGCCCGCGAGGCCGGCTACGACGGCGTGGAGGTGATGGGCAGCGAAGGCTACTTCATCAACCAGTTCCTCGTCGCGCACACCAACAAGCGCACCGACGCCTGGGGCGGCTCCTACGAGAACCGCATGCGGCTGCCGCTGGAGATCCTGGCCCGCATGCGCGAGGCCGTGGGGCCGGACTTCATCATCATCTACCGTCTGTCCATGCTGGACCTGGTGCCCGATGGCAGCTCGTGGGAGGAAATCGTCGAGCTGGCGCGGCGCGTGGCCCGGGGCGGTGCAACGCTGATCAACACGGGCATTGGCTGGCATGAGGCCCGCATCCCTACCATCGCCACCAGCGTGCCGCGCGCGGGCTTCGCCTGGGTGACGGCCAAGCTGCGGGCGCAACTGCGGGCCGAGGGCATCGACACGCCGCTCATCACCAGCAACCGCATCAATGCGCCCGACGTGGCCGAGGGTGTGCTGGCCGACGGCGCGGCGGACATGGTCTCCATGGCACGCCCCTTCCTCGCCGACCCGGCCTTCGTGCAGAAGGCGCGCCTGGGCCGCGCGGACGAGATCAACACCTGCATCGCCTGCAACCAGGCCTGCCTGGACCACACGTTCGCGCAGAAGATCTCCACCTGCCTGGTCAACCCGCGCGCGGCCTACGAGCAGGAGATCGTCGTGCGCCCGGTGACCGGCAGCGCGAGGAAGCGCCTGGCCGTCGTCGGCGCCGGCCCGGCGGGCTTGGCGGCCGCGACGACGCTGGCCGAGCGCGGCCACGAGGTGCGGCTCTTCGACGCCGCCACCGAGATCGGCGGTCAGTTCAACATGGCACGGCGTGTGCCGGGCAAGGAGGAGTTCGCCGAGACGCTGCGCTACTTCCGCCGCCGCATCGAGGTGACCGGGGTCGACCTGCAACTGGGCCGCCGCGTTGCCGCCGCCGACCTGACGGGTTATGACGACGTGCTGCTGGCCACCGGCGTCAGCGCCCGCGACCCCAAGATCCCGGGCCAGGCCGAGGGCATCGCACGCGGCCAGGTGCTGAGCTACATCGACGTGCTGCGCCACGACCGGCCGGTGGGCGCGCGCGTGGCCATCGTCGGGGCGGGTGGCATTGGCTTCGACATGGCCGAGTTCCTGTTGGAGGCCGGCCACTCGCTGACACTGGACCCGACCGCGTGGCGCCGCCACTGGGGCGTGGGCGACCCCGAGCAGGTGCGGGCGGGGCTGCTGCGCCCGGCCCCAGCGGCACCGCGGCGCCAGATCACGCTGCTGCAGCGCAAGGCCGGCAAGCTGGGCGCGGGCCTGGGCAAGACCACCGGCTGGATCCACCGCGCCGCGCTGAAGATGAAGCAGGTGGAGATGCTGGCCGGCGTCAACTACGAGCAGATCACGCCGGAGGGTCTGTGGGTGAGCTACGGCGAGAAGCGGGCGGATGCCCAGCTCATCGAGGCCGACACCATCGTGCTGTGCGCCGGCCAGGAACCGCTGCGCGAGCTGGAGGCGCCGCTGCGGGCGGCAGGCGCCCGCGTGCATTTGATCGGCGGCGCGCTGGAAGCGGGTGAGCTGGACGCCAAGCGCGCCATCCTGCAGGGGACGACGCTGGCGTGCCAGCTCTGACAGCTCAGTTGCGCGACAACGCCCAGAGTTGGTAGAGCGCGTCGTTGTCGTCCTCCGACACCTCCAGGCCCCGGGCGAGGTCGAAGCTGGAGTCATACCAGCCGCAGTCGAGCTTGCGCGCGCTGGCTTGCCCGCCGACGCCCATCGCCGGGGCCTGCTGCGGCAGCGTGGAGTGGGCCCAGGGGAATTGCGAAGAGCTGAAGAAGTGCATGGCGGCCTCCGTTTTGTAAGCTCGACGTCGCTTCAACGTCATGGCGTAAGCATCGTTGCCAAGCGTTTCCGCAGCCATCACCCGGAGGGTGGAACCAGAAGCAACCAAGGGGGAGATCCCCCCACCCTGCCCACCCATACCCCTCCAAAGGGGGGTGAAATATGGGGTCAGCTTGCAGGCCAGCCGGCTCAACCTAATTGCGAGCCTGCGAGCCTCGGGCCGTGGGCTCAATCCGAACCTGACCCCATTTTCAGGAGCTCGCGGCGGGCGTCGCGGCCTATCCAGCGGGCGGATGCGTCGCTCTGTTCGCAGAGACGCTCCGCCACAGTGAGCGCAGGCTCACACAAAGCGGCACTGCGCTTGCCGATCTGGCGCAGCGCCCAGCTGACGGCCTTGCGGACATAGTTGCGATCGTCGCTGGCCGCCGCTTCGATCAACGGCAGGCGGGCCAGGAACTCGACGTCCGGCCGCTGCTTGTGATGAACGGCGGCAACAGCCAGCAGCGCAAAGCCGGCGCGTTTCTCGAATTCCGCCTCGCGTGCCGCCCAGCGAGGGATGGCCTCCCACGCCAGCGGGCTTCTGACGAAGGCGTTGAGGCAGGCCTGGTCGCAGACATCCCAGGCCGGCAGGCTCGCAACCCACCCGTCCATGTCGGCCGGGGTCAGCCGCGCGGGCTCGGCCACCATGCCCGCGAGGATCTGCGCATCGGGGATGCCGGTCTCCCACAACGCGAGCGCCAGCCCATGATCGCGCCCCAATTCGCGGGCCAGTGCGCGCAGCGTCGGCACGGCCACGCCCAACCGGGCGGCACCACCCAGGCCGTAGCGGGCCATCTCGCCCAGCGCCTGCGGGCGCGCGGCAGCTCGCAGAAGGCCGAGGGCAGCATCGAGTCGGTCCACGGGCATGCCGCGACTCTAAGGCCGCGCCTCTGGGCGTGGCGCCAGGCCCGGGCCGGCATCGCTCACGCTGGCGCGACACCAACAGCGGCATGACGACCCGCCTCCATGCGGCGGGCTCATAAACTGACTCGCAAAACCTGCCAGGCCCTCGGCAAAGGGTCGGGACAATCCTTCCATCGCCCATTCACTGCTCGCCATGAAGCTGTCGCCCCTGCTCTCGTCGCTCGCACTCGCCCTCTCGCTGGCCGTACACGCCGCCCACGCCAGCCCCGGTCCAGGCGTGAGCTGGCAGTCCGCCGCCGCCGATGCCGACATCGACCGCGCCTTCACCGAGGCCAAGGCCGCGAAGAAGCCGGTGCTGCTGTACTGGGGCGCCAAGTGGTGCCCGCCGTGCAACCAGCTCAAGGCCACGCTGTTCAACCGCGCCGACTTCATCGAGCAGAGCAAGGCCTTCGTCGCCGTGGGCATCGACGGCGACGCCCCCGGTGCGCAAAAGCTGGGCACGCGCTTCAAGGTGCGCGGCTACCCGACGCTGATCCTGTTCAACCCGAACGGCAGCGAGATCACCCGCCTGCCCGGCGAGGCGGACGCCGGCCAGGTCATGAAGGTGCTGCAGCTGGGGCTGTCCAGCGGGCGCCCGGTCAAGGCCGTGCTGGCGGATGCCAAGGCGGGCAAGAAGCTCACCGCCAACGAATGGCGGCTGCTGGGCTTCTATGGCTGGGAGACCGACGAGCAGCAACTGCTGCCCGCCGACCAGCGCGCCGCCACGCTGGCCCAGCTCGCCAAGGCCAGCGAGGGCGTGGACGGCGAGACCAACACCCGCCTGTGGCTGAAGTCCATCGGCGCACTGGCCGACGGCAAGGCGACGGACGCCGCGCAGCTGCCCCGCCTGCGCGCCGTGCTGGCCGACGCCGCGCAGTCCCGCGCGCAGATGGACGTGCTGACCAACGAGGCGCCCGACCTCGTCAAAGCCCTCGCACCCACGGCAGGCGCGACGCGAACCCAGCTCGTCACCGAGTTCGACGCCGCGCTGAAGCGGCTCAACGAGGACACCACGCTGTCCCGCGCCGACCGCCTGAATGCGCTGCAGGGCCGCATCGACCTGGCCCGACTGGGCTCGCCCAAGGACGAGCCGCATCCCCAGGGCATGCCGGCCGCCTTGCTGGCCAACGCCCGCGACCAGGCCACCAAGGCCAACCGCGAGATCACCGACGGCTACGAGCGCCAGGCCGTGGTCACCGAAGCCGCCCACCTGCTGGGCCGCGCCGGCCTCTGGAAAGAGAGCGACGAGCTGCTGCAGTCGGCGCTGGCGCGCAGCCACTCGCCCTACTACCTGATGAGCCAGCTGGCCGGCAACGCGAAGAAGCAGGGCAAGAAGGCCGAGGCGCTGCGCTGGTACGAAGAGGCCTACAACAAGAGCGAGGGCCCGGCGACCCGGCTGCAGTGGGGTGCCACGTATTTCGGTGCCCTGGTCGAGCTGGCGCCCGAGGACACCGCGCGCATCGAGAAGACCGCCGCCCAGCTCTTCGCCGACGCACAGAAAGACCCCGGCGCGTTCTACGAGCGCAGCGAACGCTCACTGAAGAAGGTGGCGACGCTGCTGGCCGGCTGGAGCAAGACCCCCGCCCAGGCCGCCGCCGTCGGCCGGCTCAAGGCCCAGCTGGACGGCGTCTGCGGCAAGCTGGATGGCGGCGACGCCCAGGCCAAGACAGCCTGCCAGGGCTTGATGAAGAAGGCGTGAGGCGGCCGGTGGTGGGCGGCGACGGGGCGCGGGGCGCCATGAACGGCTTCTAGCGGCTAACGCTGTTCGACGGCGAACGGAATGTCCAGTGCGATGGTCATGGCGCGGGGGGGCGGTTCGAAAGGAACCACGGCCTGCACCGCGCGCAGGGCCTGCTCGTCCAGCGCGGTGTTGCCACTGCTGCGGCGAATCGTCAGCGATCCCGGCTCCACGCTGCCGTCCGGCCGCAGGCCGAATGCGACCACGGGGGCCCCGGTCGCGCCGTTGGCCTCGGCCGGGTAGCTGAGCCGGGCCTTGACGGCGCGCTTCAGCGCCACGAGGTAGCGGCGCTGGGCGTCGAGGTCGGGCTCGTCGTGCGGGATGGTCTGCCGGACCTGCGCCTGGGCGGCGGGGCCGGGGGTTGCCGATGCGGCGGCCTGGGGCGGCGCGTCGTCAGCGGGTGCGGGGCGCGCTTCAACGCGCACCGGGCTGTCGACCATTGCAGGCGGCGCGGGCGGCGGCGATGGTGCGCGGCGGGCGGGCTGCAGCGGCTGTGGCGGCCGAGCTTGCGGCGCCGGGCGCGCGGCAGCTTCACCGGCCCGGGCCTCGTCGGTCTGGCGCTGGGCGACGAGGCCGAACAGCTCGACCACCAGCTTGTCCTGCCGGGGCGCAGCGGGGGCGCGGGCCCGGACGGCCAGCGCCGGCAGCACGAACAGCACATGCGCCAGCAGCGATGCCGCCAGGCAGCGCCGCAGCGTCCAGGCCCTCGCGGCAGGGGGGGCGGGTTTCATCCGCTCTGCCGCGTCTGCACGGCCACCCTGGTGAAGCCGAGCTGCTGCAGCACGTCGGCCACGTCGACGAAGCGCTGCAACCGCACGTCCCGGTCGGCTCGCAGCAGAAAGGGGGTGTCCTTCGGCAGCACCGCCAGTGCGGCCCGCAGCGCCGGCGGCGTGACGCCGCGCCCGTCCAGGAAGATGCTGCCCTGGGCGTCGATCTCGATGCGCCGGCTGCGGTCGCGGTCCGGCAGGGCGGCCTGGGCCTGGGGCAGATGCACCGGGATGCGGCCGCTGGCGATGAAGCTCGATGTCGTGAGCACGATGGTGAGCAGCACCAGCATGATGTCGATGAACGGCACCATGTTCATCGCGTCGATGGGCTCATCTTCCATGGCGCATCCGCCACTGCAGCGTCAGCACCCGGGCGCGGCGCTGCAATGCGTTGTAGAGCGTCACGGCCATGAGGGCCACCACCAGCCCGGCAGCTGTGGCCTTCAGCGCCAGAGCCAGGCCCGTCATGATCTGCCCCACGTCGGCCGCTGCGTCCTGGCCCATGCGATGGAAGGTCAGCATGATGCCGAACACGGTGCCGAGCAGCCCGAGATAGGGCGCGTTGCTGGCCACCGAGGCGATGAGTGACAGGCGCTGCGTGAGCAGCAGCTCCAGCGCATCGGCGCTGAGCACGGCGGCCAGATCGACGTGGCGGTAGAGACTCCAGCGCTCCAGGCCGGTAGCCACCACCAGCACGCTGAGCAGGCCCAGCAGACCGAGCACGCCGTGGTCGACCAGCGCCGACAACCATTCCATTTGCATGGCACACCTCCCTGCTTCAGAACACGGCCCCGGCCTGCAGCAGGCCGCGCACGCGGCCATCGCGAGGCAGGGACACCGGCCGCTGGCCCGTCACCAGCGCAACCTGGGCCTGCACGAACAGCGAGCGCCAGGACAGGCTGTAGCCAAGGCCGACATCGCTCAGGTCCACCCGGTCGGCCGCCGCGTAGCTCGCGTCGTGCAGGCTGATCTGGCCGGCGTCGGCCACCAGGCTCAGCGCCTGGGTCGTGTCGGCGATGGCCGGCAGCGTGTGGCGCAGCTCCAGGTGGAGCAGATGGCCGTTGTCGCCGCTGATCGCCTCTCGGTAGGCCGTGACGCCACGCGTGCCGGAAATGGAGAACTGTTCGCTGCTGTCCAGGTTGCGGTGGATGGCGCGCTGCACGCTCATCGACGCCGAGGCACTGAGCGTGTCGTTCAGCGCGATGCGCCCCGAGGCCGACAGGCTGGCTCGCCCATAACGGCCCACCGAGTTGGCACCGGCCTGGTTGGCCGCCTTCATGTCGGGCTCGTCGATGTCCAGCCGGCCGATGGTCAGGCTGCCGCTGAGCGAGGCATAGGCATTGCGCCCGAGCAGCGCGCCATCGTGTTCCAGCGCCAGCCCGGCGGTGGCGGCGCGCAGGTGTCTGGTGGTGCGCTGGCCGGCAGAGCGCAGCTCGTCGCGCAGCGCGCGGTCGACGAAGCCCAGGGTGGCCGTCAGCGTTTGCTGGCGGGTGCGCTGCACCGGGTAGAAGAGGTTGATCTCCAGCGTCCGGGCCTGGCCGTGTGCATCGAGGGAGGCGTAGGCATCGTCCAGCGTGTAGCGCGTGCCGCCGACGGCCAGTTCACCACGCAGGCCGTGGCTGCCCAGCGGCGTCGAATAGGCTAGGCGGCCGCTGCGCAGGCCGCCGCCATCGCTGTCCATGCCACTGAAGTCCAGCGTGTCGCCCAGGTGGAAGGGCGAATACAGCGACGCGCCGATGCTCAACCGGCGGCGGCCGGTGTAGCGCGAGCCGTGGTTGTCCAGCGTCGCGTAGCCCCCGTAACGCCGGCCCTGACCCACGAGGATGTCGACGTCCGACGTGCCGGCGGCCTCGCCCGGCGCGATGCTGACCTTGGGCAGCGTTGCGCCGGGCAGCTCGCCCACCAGCAGCATCGCGCGCTCGAGTTCATCGCGCGTGATGGGGCGATCGGCAAGCCCGGCGAAATAGCCGCCAAGCTGGGCGTCACGGACGCCCGACTGGTTGCGCAGCGTCACCTTGCCATAGCGGCCGATCACGATGCGCAGCGTGAGCGTGCCGCCGCTGGCGTCCTGCCGGGGGACATAGGCCCGCGCCACCAGGTAGCCCCGGCTGCGGTACAGCGCGGTGATGCGATCGGCCGCCGTGTTGATCTCGGCCATCGACAGCGCCCGGCCCGCGAATGGCGCGACCACGGCCTGCAGATCCGCCTCGGCGATGAACTCGGCACCGTCGAAGCGGAAGGACAGCACCTTCAGCGTCTGCCCGGGCGGCAGCGCCAGCGGTGCGTCCTCCTGCTGATCGATCTGCGGCGCCAGCGGCTTTCTTGGCGCTGGCGGCAGCGCGGGCCGGCTTTCTTGCAGGGCCTTGCCGGCGTCTACCGGCGCGGCACTGGTCTGGGCCTGGGCCGTGGCCCACAACAACGTGGGCGCCAGGGCGAGGCCGCATCGGGCAACGATGGTTTTCATCAACAGGTGTCTGCAGCTGGAGGTGGTGGGCGGCGCGGGCCGTTCGGTGCGCTCAGAGGGACTGGTAGCAGTGGCTGGTGAGCCAGCTGTTCCAGCTGCCGGTCCCGATGCCCAGGTAGGCGAGGAAGGCCGTGGCGCGCGCCTGTGTGGTCGCGTCCGAGACGTTCAGCTGCACGTAGGCCTGCGTCGTGTTGTAGCCGGGGAACAGCACGTACTGGTCGAGTGGGTAGGCGCTGCCCGCCCAGGTGGGGCAGACCTGCGCGTAGGCCACGAAGCCGGCCGTCACGCGGTTGTTGGTGATGGCTTGCAGCGTGTAGTCGATGTTGTCGTACTCGCAGATCCACTGCGACCCGGTCACGAAGCCGGCGCAGCTGGCCGTGACGTTGGTGCCCGCATTCGCGACGTTCGCGCCGCTGGCCCACAGGCCCATGTTGTCGGGGTAGGCGACGCTGTCGCTGCCGAGCACCCAGCCTGCTGCCACGCCGTAGGGGGCGAGGCTGGGGTTGCCGATGGCGAGGGAGCTGACCGGCGGCGACGACGGCGCCCGCCGCACCTTCACATGGTTGGTCACTGCGGGCAGGGTGCTGTCGGAGCGCTGGGCGTTTGCGCCGGCGGTCAGCCCGGTCGTCAGGTAGCTGACGGCCCGATAGTTGCCGCTGGCGGCCGCATAGGCGCTGGGCGACAGCAGGAACACGGGGATGCCCTTGGCGTAGTTCGCCGGGCTGGCAGCGACCAGCGTCGGGTAGTTCGTGGAGATCAGCGCCGGGCGGGTCGTGTCGGCCGAGAAGAACAGCGCGTACTGCGGGCCGTTGCTCGGGATGATGGCGTTGTAGAGGTTGCCGGACGAGTCCTGGCAGACGGTGATCTTGTAGCCCTGGCTGTCGGCATAGGCCGTGGCCAGTGAAAGCGTGGGCGCGTTGAAGTTGGACGCCACCGCGATGGTGAAACCCACGCTGCCGGACGCGCCCACCGTCGTGCAGGACAGGGCCTGGGCCGGGGTCGACGCCCACAGGCAGGCGAAGGCGGCAATCGCGCGGAAGAGGGAACTTGAACACCCATTCATGTCGAATCTCCTGGGAACTTGACTGAGAGCTTTGGGTTGCGGAATGAGGGGCATGTCGTGGCTATTTCTTCGGTTCGCCTTTCTCCTCGAGCTCGAAGCGCTGGCCATCCACCTCGATGCCGCGGATGTCCGCCGAATACCGTGCGGTGGAGATGACGAGGTTCTGGTCCAGCGCGAGCGCGGCGGTCGAGCGCAGGGGCGCGCGCGCCGCAACCGCCGTTGGCCGGGTGCCGTCCGGCGAGGCGGCCAGTGCTCGGGCGCCGACGGCCAGTGCGGCCGCCTCGAAGGCCTTCTTCTGTGCGGCCGCCGCGGCTGCGGCTTCGCGAGCCGCGATGACCTGGCCGATGGTGCCGTTCGCGTAGTAGGCCCCGTCCGCGATCTGGTTGCCCGTCAGGCCCTTGGTGTCGTGCGTGCCGCCGCCGAAGCTGCCGAAGAAGGCGCGGCTGTTCACGTCACCGTTGTAGTAGGTGTTGGTGGTGCTGGTGTTGTTGAGGAAGCCCACCAGGCCGCCGGCGCCGTAGTTGGTCTGATCGACCGCCGTCGCGGCGCCGGTTTCGTAGGCCTTGCTGATCGTCGCGTTGACCGCCGTGCCGATGAGCCCGCCGACATGGCTGTAGCCATGGACGTCGCCCTTGGCATAGACGTCGGAGACGGCGTAGTGGTTGATGCCGCCGACCAGGCCGCCGGCGCTGTCGGTGTAGATCCCGTCGATGCTGGCCACGCTCACCTGGCCGGTCGCGTAGGCGCTCGTCAGCGAGCCCGGCGTGCTGCCACTGGCGGCGTAGCCGATGAGGCCGCCGACGTTGCTGCCGCCGCCCTTGGCGTTAACGTTGCCCGTGGCGAACACGTGGCTGATCGAGATGCTGCCTGACAACGTGGCCGTGAATGGGTCGCCCACGACGCCGATCAGGCCGCCCAGGTAGGCCGCGGAGAAAGCGGTCTGGACGGGGTAGATGCCCGTCACGTCGCCGGTGGCGTAGGCGTTGTCGATGAGCAGGCCCTTGGAGCTGCGCACGCCACCGAGCAGGCCGCCGAGGTAGGAGCCGCCGGTGACGCTGCCGGTGGCGAACGAGCGGGTCAGGCTGTCCGATGCACGGGACGCATAGGCCCCGACCAGCCCGCCCAGGTACTTGATGTCGTAGCTCGCAGCGGCGACGCCGTCGGCGTAGCGGGCGGTCACGGCGCCCGTTGCATAGGCGTTCGAGATCGTGCCGGTCATGCTGCCCACCAGGCCGCCCAGTCCGCTGGCGCTCGCCGAGTGCGCGCTCATCACGACGTCGATGCTCCCGGTCGCGTGCGAGTCGCCGATGGTGCCCGTCATCGCACCGACCAGCCCGCCGGTGTCGCCGACGTTGTAGCGACCGGACGCGATGGAGACGCCCGAGAAGGACGACGAGATCGTGCCGTTGAAGGCACCCGCCACGCCGCCGAATTTGCCGCCCAGCACGCTCATCGTGCCTGTGCTGTAGACCTGGCTCAGCACGCCGCCGCCTTCGCCGATGAGCGCGCCTACGGCGCCGCCCAGCGCGGCGTTCGTCACGCTGACCGACACCATGCCCAGATCGCGGATGGTGACGGGCCCGTAGTCGGTGCCGTTGCCGATCAGTCCGGCGCTGTACTGCGGGGCATCCATCGAGAAATGGCTGATCTGGTGCCCGAGTCCGGCCAGCGTGCCGCCGAAGAAGTAGATCGGCGCGACGCTGTAGGTCGTGCCGGCGGCTTCCAGGTCGCGGGCGATCGCGAAGTGGCCCAGGACCGCGTCGTAATTGCCGTTGCCGGTCACGCCGTCGGTGTTGTCCAGGCCGTCGAGCTGACTCATGCTGTAGATCAGCGTGTAGGCCTGTCCGTTGATGGACAGCGCGTCCCCACTGCCGGAGCTTCCGCCGAAGCTGATGCTGCCGTAGGTGCCGCCGCTGGTGTCGGCCTTGGCGACGGGGAGGCCGTTGGCGTCGAGCGTGCTGCCGCTGTAGCTGGCCTGCGTGCGGATGTCGTAGTCGCCGCCGCAGGTCATGGCCAGCGCTGCGTTGGTCAGCCGGATGGCGTTGTTGACATGGATGTCGTGGCCAGCGTCGAGCGTGAGGCCGGCGCGCAAGGCCGGCGCAGACCCGCTGTAGGCGCTGTAGCTGGCGGTGACGGGGCTGTTGACCGCGATGTCGTGTTCGGCCTTCAGCGTCAGCGTGGTGGGGGCATCCCAGCTCACCATGTCATTGACGCTCACGTCGCCGCCCGTGCCCTTGGCGCCGGCGGTGGAGGCGACGGTGACGCTGCCGTTCGCCAGCTGGGCAGCCAGCGCGGCGCCGGTGATGTCACCGCCGCTGGCCGCGATCGTGAAGTCCGTCGGGTCGATGAGCCAGGTACCGCTGCGGCCGGCCGCGGCGCGCGTCGTGATGCGCGCCGCGTCGGCCACGCGCACGACATCGCCGCTGGTCTCGATGCTGCCGCCGTCGCCGGCGAGGGGCGCGCTGGCATCGAGGGTGCCGCCGACTTGCGTGACGCCCCCCTGTGCCAGCAACGTGATGCGGCCCTGCAGGTCATCGAGGGTCTGCGCCCGCACGAGGCCCGCGTTGTTGACCTGCGCCGACAGCAGCTCGTCGGCGGCGCGCGCCGTGAGGATCACCTGCCCGCCGTCGGCGTAGAGGGCCTGGCGGTTTTCGACCAGCGCGTCGAGCGCGCCCTGGTCCAGCGTCAGGCCCAGCAGCGTGTCGCCGTTGAAGTTCAGCATCACCTTGCCGCCGGCCGCCAGTGCCACGGTGCCGCGCGTGGCGGTGATCACACCCTGGTTGGACACCTGGCCGCCCAGCAGCGCGACGTAGCCGCCGTCGCGTGCCGTCAGCGTGCCGAGGTTGGTCACGGCGCCGCGGCTCGTCGCACTGAAGACGCGGCGGCCGGCCAGGAAGTCGGCGTCGCCGATGTCCAGGGTGCTGGCCACGAGGCTGCCCACGCTGACACTGCTGCCCTTGCCGAACAGCACGCCGTTGGAGTTGACGAGGAAGACCTGGCCGTTGGCGCCGAGGGCGCCGTCGATGACGCTGCGCTCGTTGCCGACGACGCGGTTGAGCGCCACGGCCGAAGCGCCCGGCTGGTTGAAACGCACCGACTCGCCGGCAGCGACGGAGAACCCTTGCCAGTTGATGACGGTGACCGGCGAGGCCTGGTCGATGGTGGTGACCGCGCCGCGCTGCGTGATGGCTGCCGAGCCACTCGCCACGACACCGCCGATCGGCGCAGCGAGCGCAAGACGTGACACCACGGCCGGCGCCAGCAGCGCCGCCGTCCACCATCGGTGGCGACCCGTCAGCGTGGGTTGCTTCATGGATGCATCCTTTGCCCCGCAGGCAGAGCACAACGCACGTCACGCGTCCGCGACGGCCCTCCGCCGCGATGGACACACCGCCTGACTCGTTATGTAGTCAGATACATAGCAACGAAGATGCCAACGCACGAAATCATCGGCGTGCCAGGGCTGCGCGCCGGATTGAAGCGCGCCAGGCCGGGGTGTCGTCAGTCGCGATGGTTCGTTATGTACCGAACCGAACAACGCTTTGACGGGTTTGCGACCAGGTGGTCGCAGTCCACGCCTACTTCACGGCGTTGATCTGCTGGATCAGCGCGCGGTGGCTGGGCAGGTCCTGCACGGCGCGATCCGCGAAGCGCTGGATCTTGGCGAACAGGCGGTCGGCCTCGGCGGCCTGCGTGAAGTCGCCGCGGCCGGGGCCGAGGTCGGTGTGAAAGCCCATGCCGTACAGGATGTACTGGTAGTTGAAGAACGCAAAGGTCTCCGTGTCCAGCCCGAAGTCGAAACGGCCCGGCGGCCGCAGCCGCCACTGCGCCAGCAGGTCGGCCAGGCGATCGGGGATGGTGGCCGGCGCGGCGTTGTCGCGCCAGAACGGCTCGTCGCGCCGGCTCAGGCAGTAGTGCAGCTTCAGGAACGCGACGATGTTGTCGAAGCGTGCCCGCATCAGCTCGTTGAAGCGCCGCGCGGGAGCCGCCATCGGGCCGCTGTGCGGCAGCATCTCGGCAATCATGCCGACGGCGGCCTCGATGAGCACGAGGCCGGTGGACTCCAGCGGCTCCAGGAAGCCCGCCGACAGGCCCACGGCCACGCAGTTCTTGACCCACTGCTGCTCGCGGTAGCCGGGCGCGAAGGGGATGCTGCGCATCGCGAGGTCTTCATGGCCGGCGCCGCAGTAGCGGCGCAGCACTTCGGCGGCGCGGTCGTCGCTCATGTGGCTGCTGGCGTAGACGCAGCCGATGCCGCGCGACCCGTTCAGGCCGATCTCCCACAGCCAGCCCGCCTCGTGCGCCGTGGCGATGGTGCAGCTCTCGAGTTCGGGCGTGTCCACCGGCAGCCGGCAGGCCAGCGCGCGGTCGGCGAACAGCTGGCCCGTGCAGGATCTGAACGGGCTGCCCAGCGCGCGGCCGATGAGTTCGGCACGGAACCCGGTGCAGTCGATGTAGAGGTCGGCCTCGAAGCGGCCCTGCGGCGTGTCGACATGGGCGATGGCGCCCTGTGCATCCAGCCCGACCTGCGTGACGGTGCCCTGCACATGCCGCACGCCCAACTGCCGCGCGCGCTCGGCCAGCAGCCGCGCGAGCTTGAGCGCGTCGAAGTGGTAGGCGTAGTTCAGCGGCGCCGCGTAGGGCGCCTCGCCGGCACGCTTGGGCGCGCGCTGCGCGGCGGCCACGCGGTACTGCAGCGTCATGGCCTGCGCGAACGGCAAGCGCGTCGCCTCGTCCTGCAGCAGCCAGTAGGGCACGAGGTTGAGGTCCTCGGCGTAGAACGGCGCCTCGAAGGGATGGAAGAACTGGTGGTGGCGGCCCGGCGTGCCGGCCTGCGCCCAGTCGACGAAGCGGATGCCCTGCTTCATCGTCGCGGCCGTTTCGCGGATGAACTCGGACTCGGCGATGCCGAGGAACTGCAGCGTGTTGCGGATGGTCGGGAACGTGCCCTCGCCGACGCCCACGCTGGCGATGTCGGGCGACTCCAGCACCGTCACTTCGAGATGCGGCCGTTCGGCCAGGCGCAGGGCCTTGGCCAGGTAGGCGGCGGTCAGCCAGCCGGCCGTGCCGCCGCCGACGATGAGGAGGCGTCGCTTGTCGGGCATCTCAGTGCTTCCTCGCGGGCCGAGCGCCGCGCCCGCGGGGCGCCGGCCAAGGTGCGCGTGGGATGAGGGGCGCCAGGGTCATGCGCGCACGTACAGGTTCTTGAGCCACTGGGCGCCGGCCTGCGTGCCCTGGCTCCAGTCCTCGTCGTCGTCACCGGGCGGGGCCACGTAGCCGGAAGGGTTGAGCAGCTTCACGCGGCCGGCGCGAAAGGCCGACACGCGGTGCGTCACGAAGGTCAGGCCGTGCTCCAGCGCCGTGGCGGCGAGCAGGCCGTCGCGCGTGCTGGCGTAGGGCAGCTGGGCGCGGCGGCGCACGACGGCGGCGTCCACCGGCAGCACGCGGCCGTCGAAGGCCGGCATGACGCGCTGGTCGATCCAGTCCCGCACGGCCAGGCCGGCGGCGCGGTCCTTGCGGCCCAGCCGGGCGGCGGCGTTCTCGATTTCCAGCAGGTTCAGCGCCGAGATGAAGAGCTTCTGCCGTGGCAGCGCCGCCGCCCAGGCCGTCAGCCCGGCGTCGGCCTGGCCGGCCCGGGCCTTGCGCAGCGCCAGCACGATGCCGGTGTCGAGCAGGAACATCAGTCGAGGCTTTCGCGGTGGTCCCAGGTGCCATCGGCGGCGGCGTCGGCCGGGTCGATGGCGACGGGCTCGGGCATGGCCAGCAGGTCCAGGATGCTCTCGCCTTCGCCCGTCAGCCGACGGTATTCGGCAATGCTGAGCAGCACATGGGTGGGCTGGCCGCGGTCGGTGACCAGCACGGGCTCGACCTGCGCGGCGCGCTTGGCAAGGCTGACATCGCGGTTGAACTCGCGGCTGGACAGGAGCTTCATGGCGCCGACGAATGTAGCCACGTGCCTGCACCAACGCAAACGCCATGTAGGTACGTCGGTACGTTGACGTTCATCCCGATGGACATGAGAAACCCCGCTGGCACAGTGCGCCGGCGCGGCCTGCACAGCGGTGGAGGCAGCGGAGACAACGTTGTCGACGGCCGGATCGATACCGGCACGCGGCAGCGCCAACCCAAGAATCGAGAAGGCAGAGCCTCATGGAATTCGATCTCCTCGCCGTGCTGGCCGACGTGTTCGCCAAGCACGGCCCGGCGGCCCCGGCCGTCGCCCAGACCTACGCGCCGGGCGACTTCAGCATCCACTTCTTCCTGCAGCTCGGGCTCATCATGCTGGCCTGCCGGGTGGTGGGCTGGGCGGGCCGCAAGTTCCTCGGCCAGCCGCAGGTGGTCGGCGAGATGATCGCGGGCGTCATCCTCGGGCCGTCGCTGCTGGGGCTGTTCTTCCCGCAGCTGCAGGCGGCGGTGTTCCCGAAGGAGATGCGCAGCGTGCTGTATTCCGGCGCGCAGCTGGGCGTGGGCCTCTACATGTTCCTCGTCGGCACCACGCTGCGGCTGGACCATTTCGCCACCAAGGCGCGCAGCGCCATCGGCGTGTCGATCTCGGGCATCGCGGCGCCGTTCTTCATCGCGTGGTTGATCACGCCCTTCCTGCTGGGCATGCCGGGGCTGTTCGCGGACGGCATCTCCACCGCCAACGCGACGCTCTTCATGGGCGCGTGCATCGCGCTGACGGCCTTCCCGATGTTGGCCCGCATCATCAACGAGCAGGGCCTGGCCAACACCTCGCTCGGTACGCTGACGCTGACGGCCGGCGCCTTCGACGACGCGGCCTCCTGGTGCGTGCTGGCGCTCGTGCTGGCGGCCTTCGGCGCCGGCCCCGGCGTGGCGGTGCTGGCCATTGGCGGCGGCGTGCTGTGGGCGGCCTTCGTGCTGCTGTTCGGGCGCCGGCTGCTGGCGCCACTGGGCCGCTGGGTGGAGCGCGACGGCCACATGAGCCACACGGTGCTGGGCCTCACGCTGGTGGCGTTCTGCACGTCGGCCTTCGTGATGGACGCGGTCGGCATCCACGCCATCTTCGGCGGCTTCATCCTCGGCGCCGTCATGCCGCGCGGCCTGTTCGCCACCGAGCTGAAGAAGAAGCTCGAGCCGATCACCGTCGTGCTGCTGCTGCCGATGTTCTTCACCTACTCGGGCCTGAACACGCGGCTGGACATGATCGATTCGGCCTCGCTGATGCTGGTGGCGGCCGGCGTGCTGGTGGCCTCGGTGCTGGCCAAGTTCGGCGCCTGCTACCTGGCCGCGCGGCTGGCCGGCGAGGACAACCGCACCGCCCTGGGTATCGGCGCGCTGATGAACTCGCGCGGCCTGATGGAGCTCATCATCATCAACATCGGCCTGCAGAAGGGCATCATCGGCCCGGCGCTGTTCTCCATGCTGGTGCTGATGGCCGTGGTGACCACGATGATGGCCACGCCGCTGTTCGAGATCTTCTATGGCCGCCAGGCCCGCGCGGCGGGTGAGCTGGAGGCCTTGGCGGGCCGGCCGGGCAGCCAGCCGCGCGTGGCGGCCTGACCGATGCTGCCGGGCGGTGCCTGCGCGTCAGCCCGGGGTGTTGCGGGGTGACGCGCCGATGACAAATGCTGCGGCGTTGCACACTTTTGCAGCTTGCGGCGTTCGTCCAGCCAGCCTTGCGCTCATGCGAATGAGCGATGTCGTTTTTCATGGCCTCCCGTCGCGATTTTCTATTGCTGCACTGCAACATAAGCATTAAGCTACGCCCATCTGCTGTTTGTCTCCTCCGCCCACCCTGGGTGGATTCAGCCCCCCAACTGGCCTGGTCCGTGTTGCGGGGCTTTTTTCTTGGCCGCCTGGCTGCGGGTCACCAGGTGGCCGAGTAGGTCACCGTCGTGCGGTGCGCCTGCGGGCGCAGCGTCAGCCGGCTCTGCTTGCTCAGCTGGTACGACAACGCGCCGCGCAACCCGGCGAGACCTTCCGAGCGAGGGCGTTCGAAACTCATGCGCGACGCCCAGCCCGTGTCGCGCTGCCACACCGGCGCCTCCACGCCGCCGCGCAGCCGCCGGGTCACGTCATAGCTCACGCCCGCCCACACCGCTTCGCGCACGGCGGCCTGCGGCCCCAGCAGGACGGGAGATCGAACGTGCTGCTCCAGGCCGATCTGGTAGCGCCAGCGGGAACGTTCACGCTGACGCTCCAGCCACAGCGGGTCGCGCCAGTCCAGCGCCGGGTCGGGCGTCTCGGACGACAGCGCCTGACCCGCCAGCGCCGTGCCGCCGGTGATGGTCACGGTCTGCGCCTGAGCCAGCTGGGCGCAGCAAACGCAGAGCATCGAAGTGATCAGGCGGGACGGCATGGCGGGACTCCAGCTAACGGCTCTTTGCTAGGTGGCGCCATGATGGAAAAACGGCGCGCCGCGCGGTGTCGGCCGGCAGCGGCGCCGGCTATCGGACAGGCGGCCACCGCGAGGCCGCCGGGCGGTCAGCGCGCGCCTACAGCCCGATGTGCCGGGTGCCGATCGCGGCCACAGCAGGCGTCGCCGTGAGGTGCCGGCACCGCTGCCAGGCCAGCACGCCCGCCCTGCCCCGACCCGCGCGACCGGCCACTGGCTGCCGGGCTGAGCCGCCGTGCGGCGGACAATCCGCGCTTGCCCCGCCCCGGCCGCCCATGAGTCACCGCCCCACCACCGTCGCCGACATCCCGGACTTTCCGGTCATCATCGATGCGCGCACGCCCGCCGAGTTCGCGCTGGATCACCTGCCTGGCGCCATCAACTGCCCGGTGCTGGACGACGAGCAACGCCGCATCGTCGGCACGATCTATGTGCAGGTCTCGGCCTTCGAGGCCCGCAAGATCGGCGGCGCCTTCGTGGCGCGCAACATCGCCACCCACCTCGAGACGCTGTTCCGCGACAAGCCGCGCGACTGGCGACCGCTCATCTACTGCTGGCGCGGCGGGCTGCGCAGCGGCAGCTTCGTCCACTGGCTGCGCCTGGTGGGCTGGGACGCCCAGCAGCTCAAGGGCGGCTACAAGGCCTGGCGCGCGCATGTCGTCGAGCAGATCGCCCGCCTCGCGCCGCAGATGGACCTGCGCGTGCTGTGCGGCCCCACCGGCAGCGCCAAGACGCGCGTGCTGCAGGCCTTGCAGGCCCAGGGCGAGCAGGTGCTGGACCTCGAGGAACTGGCCGCGCACCGCGGCTCGGTGCTGGGCGGGTTGCCGGGCCGGGAGCAGCCGTCGCAGAAGGGCTTCGAGACGCAGCTCATGCAGCGGCTGGCCGGCTTCGACCTGACGCGGCGTGTGTGGATCGAGGCCGAGAGCCGGCGCATCGGCCGCATCACGGTGCCCGAGCCGCTGCTGCAGCGGCTGCGCGCCAGCCCCGTCGTCGAGATCGCGGCGTCGCCCGCCGCGCGGCTGGCCTATCTGCTGCGCGACTACGCCTGGCTCGGCGACGACCCGCAAGCCCTGGCCGACAAGCTGGGTTCGCTGCGCGAGCTGCTGCCGCGCGACGTGCTGGCGCAATGGCAGCAGTGGGCGCTGCAGGGCGAGCTGCCGCCGCTGTTCGAGGCCTTGATGGCGCGGCACTACGACCCGCTCTACGCACGCTCCCAGGGCCGGCAGCTGGAGCGGCTGGGCCAGGCGCAGCGCGTGGCCTGCGATGACCTGTCGGACGCCGGCATCCAGGCGCTGGCCAGCCGCATCGCGGCCGGCCTCACCGAGCCAGTGCGCGCCGCGTCAGGTAGCTGAGCGCGTCCACCAGCGCCACCATGGCGATCATGGCGGCCAGCACCGTGGCCGTCTTGTCCATCTGGAACAGGCCCATGTGATAGGACAGCATCTGCCCCAGCCCGCCGGCGCCGACGACGCCCAGCACCGTGGCCGCGCGGATGTTGTTCTCCCAGCGGTAGAGCGCATAGGAGATGACCTGCGGCAGCACCTGGGGCAGCGTGGCGTACAGGAACACGCGCAGCGGCCCGAGGCCGTGCGTGCGCAGCGCGGCGGCCGGCCCGGGCGGCGCGTTCTCGATCGCCTCCGCAAACAGCCGGCCCAGCACGCCAGTCGTGTGCAGCGCCAGCGCCAGCGTGCCGGCCAGCGGCCCCAGCCCGGCGGAGATCAGCAGCAGCGTCGCCCACACCAGCTCGGGCACGGCCCGCAGCGCGTTCAGCACGAAGCGGGTGGGCGCGCGGGCGCGTGCGGGGTCGCCGTCGTGGGCACGGCTGGCCGGCAAAGCCAGCACCAGGCCGGCGGCCGCCGCCAGCAGCGTGCCCACGATGGACATGGCCAGCGTCTCCAGCGATGCCAGCGCCGCCCGGCGCACAAAAGCGGCCGACAGATCCGGCGGGAAGAACTCGCCGACGAAGCGCGCCATGCTGCGCGCCGCGTCCAGCGACAGGAAGGCGTGCCATTGCAGGTCCAGGCTGCAGAAACTGGCGATGACCAGCACCAGCAGCGCGGCGCCGAACCACAGCGCCTTGCTGCGGCGGTGGAACAGCGCGGGCGGCAGCCGCTCAGGTCTCGGGTTGGCGGCCGTCATGCGAGTGCCCTCCGCAGCCAGCCGCTGACGTGGTCGGCCAGCGCGACGAGCGCGATGAACACCAGCAGCATGGTCGTGACCTCGCCGCCGGCGAACATCTTGGTGGAGTTGTCCAGCTGCTGCCCCAGCCCGCCCGCACCGACGAAGCCCAGCACGACGGACGAGCGGATCGCGCACTCCCAGCGGTAGACGGTGTAGGAGGTCAGCTCCGCCGCGTTCTGCGGCAGCAGCCCGTAGGCGAAAGCTTGCAGGCGGCCCGCGCCGTTGGCCAGCAGGCTGCGCGTGGCGGGCGTCTCGCCGCTTTCCAGGATGTCGGCGTACACCTTGCCCAGCATGCCGCCATAGGTCAGCGCGATGGCCAGCACGCCGGCCGTGGGCCCCAGGCCAACGACGCGCACGAACACCAGCGCCCACACCAGCTCCGGCACGCTGCGCAGCAGCACCAGCAGCCAGCGCAGCAGCTGGCGCGCCAGTGCCGGCAGCGGCGCCATGCGCCCGGACAGCGCCGACAGCGACAGCACGCGTGTCGACATCAACGTCGCCGGGATGGCGATGACCAGCGCCAGCGTGATGCCGGCCGTGGCGATCGCGACGGTGCGCCAGGTCTCGCGGGCCACCAGCCACAGGAACTCGCCGTTGGTGGCCGGCGGCAGCATGGTGGCCAGGAAGCGCAGCGTGGGGCCGCGGCTCTCGGCGCTGAAGAGTTCCCAGGGCCGGAACTCCGTGGCGCGCAGCAGCGGCCACAGCAGCACCAGCGCCGCGCCCAGCCAGAACAGCCGGCCCAGCCAGGCCGGGTCGCGCATGGGTGGCCTCACGGCGCTCATCGGCAATGCATGACGACGGGCGTCGGCGTCATGTCGGCAGGCTGCGCGGCGGCGGGGCCGGTGAGCTCGTCCTCGTGCTCGGCATACAGCTGCAGCAGGTGCTCGCGGCTGACCTGCGCCGTGGGCAGGTCGAAGGCGAGCCGGCCGTCGCGCAGGCCCACGATGCGGTCGAAATGTGCCAGCGCCATGTCCACCTGATGCATGGTCACCATCACCGTGGCGCCGCGTTCGCGGGCCATGGCCTTCAGTGCCGTGACGGCCTGCACCGCACGCGTCGGGTCCAGCGCCGACAGCGGCTCGTCCACCAGCCACAGCGTGGCCGGCGACAGCAGCGCGCGCGCCAGGCCCACGCGCTGGCGCTCCCCGCCGGACAGGCGGTCCACACGGCTGAACAGCTTCTCGGCCAGCCCGAAGCGTTCCAGCGCCGTATGCGCCGCGCCGGTGTCGGCCGGGTAGAACAGCGAGCGCAGGCTGGTGGCCAGGCTCCAGGCCGGCAGCCGCCCGGCCAGCACCGCCGTGACGACACGCTGGCGTGGCGGCAGGGGCGGCGTCTGCGGCGCGAGGAAGAGTCGGCCGCGCAGGCGCTGCAGCGCGGCCGTGCGCAGCGCCCAGGCGTCGGCGCCATCGAGCCGCAGCGTGCCGGCGGCGGGCTTCAAGGCGGCGGCAGCCACCTGCAGCAGCGTCGTCTTGCCGGCGCCGGACGGGCCGATGACGGCCACTTGTTCACCGGCACTCAGCGACAGGCTCAGGCCGCGCAATGCACTGGCACCGGCGGGCGCCGCCGGGTGGCGCGCTTGCACGGCGTGCAGTTCGAGGTTCATGGGGGAGTGGGGCGGGTCAGGGAATCGGTGCGCCGCGCGCCCGCCGCGTTGCCGGGGCTGGCATGCCACGGGAAACAGCGTGGCGCAGGCTGGAATTAGACCGCAGTCATACTGACTGCCCTGCCGGAGAACCCTTGATGAACGCTGCCACCCCCACGCCTCCCCGCCTCACGTCCCTGTCGCACGGTGGCGGCTGCGGCTGCAAGATCGCGCCCGGCGTGCTCAGCGAGATCCTGAAGAACACCGCCAAGCTGCCGGTGCCGCCCGAGCTGCTGGTGGGCATCGAGACCTCCGACGACGCGGCCGTCTACCAGCTCACCGACGACATCGCCATCATCGCGACGACGGACTTCTTCATGCCCATCGTCGACGACCCGTTCGACTTCGGCCGCATCGCCGCCACCAACGCCATCAGCGACGTCTACGCGATGGGCGGCAAGCCCATCATGGCGCTGGCGCTGGTGGGCATGCCGATCAACGTGCTGCCCACCGACATCATCGGCCGCATCCTGGCGGGCGGCGAATCGGTATGCCGCGCGGCCGGCATTCCCATCGCGGGCGGCCACACCATCGACTCCGTCGAGCCCATCTACGGCCTGGTGGCGCTGGGCGTGGTGCATCCGCAGCGCGTCAAGCGCAATGCCGATGCACGCGTCGGCGACCGGCTGGTGCTGGGCAAGCCGCTGGGCGTGGGCGTGCTGTCGGCGGCGCTGAAGAAGGAGCTGCTGTCGGCCGAGGGCTATGCGCAGATGATCGACACCACGACGCGGCTGAACACGCCCGGCCCCGATCTGGCCGCGCTGGCCGGTGTGCACGCGCTGACCGACGTGACGGGCTTCGGCCTCGCCGGCCATGCGCTGGAGCTGGCGCGCGGCGCGCAGGCCGCGCTGGCGCTCGACTGGGCCCGCGTGCCGCTGCTGGCAGGTGTGAGCGAGCTGGCCGCGCAAGGCCATGTGACGGGCGCGTCCGGCCGCAACTGGAGCGGCTACGGCGCGGAGGTGAGCCTGCCCGAAGGCTTCACGCCCACCGATCGCGCGCTGCTGACCGACCCGCAGACCAGCGGCGGCCTGCTCGTGTCCTGCGAGCCCGGCGCGGTGGACGAGGTGCTGGCCGTGTTCCGCCGCCACGGCTTCGACGCCGCGGCCGAGATCGGCGAGGTCATCGCCGCCGCGCCGGGCGGGGCGCGGCTGGTCGTGCGCGCCGGCTGAGCCTCCTAGCCGGCATGAAAAAGGGGCGCCCGCGGCGCCCCTTGCTGTCGCAATCGGTCTCGAGATCAGGCGGCGACGACGCGCACCATCTCCAGCACCTTGTTCGAGTAGCCCCACTCGTTGTCGTACCAGGACACGAGCTTGACGAAGGTGCCATCCAGCGCGATGCCGGCGTCGGCATCGAAGATGGACGTGCGCGGGTCGCCGCGGAAGTCGGTGGCGACGACCTTCTCGGTCGTGTAGCCCAGCACGCCCTTGAGCGCGCCCTCGCTCTGGGCCTTCATCTCGGCGCAGATCTCGTCGTAGCTGGCGTCCTTCACCAGCTCGACGGTCAGGTCGACCACCGACACGTCGCTCGTCGGCACGCGGAAGCTCATGCCCGTGAGCTTCTTGTTCAGCTCGGGGATGACCTTGCCGACGGCCTTGGCGGCGCCGGTGCTGCTGGGGATGATGTTCTCCAGGATGCCGCGGCCGCCGCGCCAGTCCTTGTTGCTCGGGCCGTCCACGGTCTTCTGCGTCGCGGTGGCGGCGTGCACGGTGGTCATCAGGCCGCGCTTGATGCCCCACTTGTCGTTCAGCACCTTGGCCAGCGGGGCCAGGCAGTTGGTCGTGCAGGACGCGTTGGAGATGATGGTCTCGCCGGCGTACTTGGTGTGGTTCACGCCGAACACGAACATCGGCGTCTCGTCCTTGCTGGGAGCCGAGAAGATGACCTTCTTGGCGCCAGCCGCCAGGTGCTTCTCGCCGCCGGCCTTGTCCAGGAAGATGCCCGTGGCTTCGATGACGATGTCGGCGCCGGCCTCGGCCCACTTCAGCTCGGACGGGTCCTTCACCGCGGTCAGGCGGATCTTCTTGCCATTGACCACCAGCGTGTTGCCGTCGACGGACACGTCACCGTCGAACTTGCCGTGCACGCTGTCGTACTTGAGCATGTAGGCGAGGTAGTCGGGCTCCAGCAGGTCGTTGATCGCGACGACCTCGATGTCCTTGAAGTTCGCGATAGCGGCACGGAACACCATGCGTCCGATGCGGCCGAAGCCGTTGATGCCGATCTTGATGGTCATGGGAGAGTCTCCAGGGGGATGAAAAATTCGCGCGGGGTCGATGATTCTCGGCGATCGCGAATCGGGGGTGGTTTCAGGGCGATTTCAGCGGCCGCGGGCTGCAGCTGTCCAGGATGCCGCCGCCGGTGGTACCAGGGCTTGCAGCAGGTCAAGAAATCGCAACTTGCCACCCTCCGCCCGCCTCGGCGCGCCAGCGGCTGCAAGCGTAGCGGCGCCCACGCGCCGCAGGCCTTGCCCATCGAACAAGCAGGCCTTGCCGATGCCGTGGCGTCACCCGAGCTTGATCAGGCCGCGGGGCACATCGACGCCCATCAGGCTCTCGAACTGTTTCGTGTACCGCAAAACCTGCGTCCTGCCGTGCCGGGTTCCTCCGGAGTGGCTGCTCAGCCGTTCTCGGCGTCTGCCGTGAAGCTGACCACGCCGCAGGGCACATCGACCTGCAGCCGGCTGCCGAAGAGGTCGTTGGCAACGTCGTCTGACTGAAGGTTGAACTGCAGGCCGCCGAGCCAGCGCAGGAAGTCGACCTTGTTCGGGTCCCTGGAGCCCGGCACGGAAGCACGGTGGGGGCGTCCTTCGCCGCCGACGATGAAGTCCACCTTGAAGGGGCAGCCCATGGTGTTCAGGTCGAAGTGGACGGGTTGCTTCCACGGTTCGCGCATCAGTTTGATGAACTCCATCAACGTGAAGCGATCGTGCTTGAACCCGTGGCGGCGCCCGCCTTTGGGGAACATGCTGAACGTCTGCTCGACCGAGCGCGGGCGGTCCTGTGCCGTTCGGCAGGGCATGCGGTAGCCCGCCACCCATTCGCGCACGGCCTGCTCGAACCTGGCCGAGGCCTTGGCGTAGGAAAACGCGACTGACGGTGGCTGCTGCCCGTCACCCGCGAACGTGATCACGGCCACCAAGTGCTCGGCCCCAGGCCGGCCGAGGGTCAGGCCCATGTCGTAGTCCAGTGCACGCCGGGGCATGACGATGCACAGCGGCGGCCTGCCCTGCACGTCGGGCGGTATGGGCGCCGGGTCGCGCTCGTCGTTCTGGAAGCTGAATTCCTGCACGGCGCGAACTTCGCCGTCTTCGGGCTTCAGGCAGGGCAGGCGGTAGCCCGACACATAGCGCTCCACCTGGTCCTGCATGTCCTCGCGCGCCGAGTTGAACAGCACCTCGAACGTGGGCTTTTCGTCGGGCTGCTTGAACTTCAGCAGCAGCCGCATCGCGCCGTGTGCGCGGTCGAGCTTGTCGTGCTGCGGGTAGCGCGGCGCCTTGCCCGGCTTGACAAGGCAGCCGAGGCGTTGCGCCTCGCTCGGCGTCACGATTTCTGTCTGTGCCGATGCGCCAAGCGCAAACGCGCCCAGCACCCCGGCAACGAAGAGACTGCGCATCCGGACCTCCCTGCCTTTTTTTGATGCAGGGAGGTTTGTAGCGCATTTGGCGCGTTATTTCTTCTTCAACACGGCCTTCACGGTCGCCGCCACGTTCTCCGGCGTGAAGCCGAAGTGCTTGAACAGCACCGGCGCCGGGGCCGACTCCCCGAAGGTGTCGATGCCGACGACGGCGTCCACGCCGTACTTCCACCAGAAGTCGCTGACGCCCATTTCCACCGCCACGCGCGGCAGGCCCTTGGGCAGCACGGTCTTCTTGTAGTCCTTGTCCTGGCGGTCGAACACGTTGGTGGACGGCATGGACACCACGCGCACCTTCACGCCCTCGTCGGCCAGCAGCTTTTGCGCGGCCATGGCCAGCTGCACTTCGGAGCCGGTGGCGATGATGATCGCCTTGGCCTTGCCCTTGGCGGGCTCGGACAGCACGTAGGCGCCCTTGGCGATCTCGTCCACATTCGTCTTGGGCGAGTAGGCCAGGTTCTGGCGCGAGAGGGCCAGCAGGCTGGGGCGCTGCGCGTTGCCCAGCGCCATCGTCCAGGCCACGACCGTCTCGGTCGTGTCGGCCGGGCGCCAGACGTCCAGGCCGGGGATCAGGCGCAGGCTGGCGACATGTTCGATGGACTGGTGCGTCGGGCCGTCTTCACCCAGGCCGATGGAGTCGTGCGTCATCACGTGGATGACGCGGGTCTTCATCAGCGCGGCCATGCGGATGGCGTTGCGGCTGTAGTCGCTGAAGGTCAGGAAGGTGCCGCCGTAGGGGATGAAGCCGCCATGCAGCGCAATGCCGTTCATGATGGCGGCCATGCCGAACTCGCGCACGCCGTAGTTGATGTGGCGGCCGTTGTTGGGCGTGCCGGCGGCGTCGAAGCGCAGGTTGGGCGTGCTGCTCGTGTTGGTCAGGTTGGAGCCGGTCAGGTCGGCGCTGCCGCCCAGCATCTCGGGCAGCTGGGCCGTGAAGGCTTCCAGCGCGATCTGGCTGGCCTTGCGGCTGGCGACGGTCTGCGCGTCGGCATGGGCCTTGACGACGGCGTCCACGGCGATCTGCGCGAAGTTCTCGGGCAGCACGCCGGCCATGCGGCGCTGGAATTCGGCGGCCAGCTCGGGGTGGGCGGTGGCGTAGGCGTCGAAGCGCTGCTCCCATTGCTCCTCGGCGGCGGCGCCCGCGGCCTTGGCGTCCCAGGCGGCGTAGATGTCGGCCGGGATGACGAAGGGCTCGTGCGTCCAGCCGATGGCTTCGCGGGTCAGCTTGATTTCCTCGGCACCCAGCGGCTCGCCGTGGGCCTTGCTGGTGTTGGCGCGGTTGGGCGAGCCCTTGCCGATGTGGGTCTTGGCGATGACGAGCGTGGGCTTGTCGGCGCTCTTGCGGGCTTCGGCGATGGCGGCGTCGACAGCGTCGATGTCATGGCCGTCCACGGGGCCGACGACGTTCCAGCCATAGGCCTGGAAGCGCTTGGCCGTGTCGTCAGCGAACCAGGGCGCGACCTGGCCGTCGATGGAGATGCCGTTGTCGTCGTAGATGGCGATCAGCTTGTTCAGCTTCCATGCGCCGGCCAGTGCGGCCGCCTCGTGGCTGATGCCTTCCATCAGGCAGCCGTCGCCCAGGAACACATAGGTGTGGTGGTTGACGATCTCGTGGCCGTCGCGGTTGAAGTCGCGCGCCATCAGCTTCTCGGCCAGCGCCAGGCCGACGGCGTTCGTCACGCCCTGGCCCAGCGGGCCGGTGGTGGTCTCGACGCCGGCGGTGATGCCCACCTCGGGGTGGCCCGGCGTCTTGCTGTGCATCTGGCGGAAGGCCTTCAGCTCCTCGATGGGCAGGTCATAACCCGTCAGGTGCAGCAACGCGTAGATCAGCATCGAGCCGTGGCCGTTGGACAGCACGAAGCGGTCGCGGTCGGCCCAGTGCGGGTTGGCGGGGTTGTGCTTGAGGTGCCGCGCCCACAGCGCCACGCCGATGTCAGCCATGCCCATGGGGGCGCCCGGGTGGCCCGAGTTGGCCGCCTGCACCGCGTCCATCGCGAGGGCGCGGATCGCGTTGGCCATGAGGGTGGGGGAGGCGGTCGATGCTGTCATGGCCGGGGGCTTTCCTGAGCTGAGGGGCAAAGCCGGCGATTTTACGGGGCGCCCTCTGCACGGCTTGATCCAGCGCAAGGTGTGGTCGTGGCCGAGGCGCGACGCTTGGCGGATGTTCCCGTCGCCCATGCCCTTGACGGTGCGCGTCATCCGCGCAGAGCACGACGCGCTCGCCGCGATGCTGCGCACGCTGCCCTTGCTGCTGGAAGCGCAGCGCCGCACGGGCACGCCGCCGGACTTCGGTGCGTTGCGGGCCATGCTGTTCTATGTCGACGAGTTTCCCGAACGCTTTCATCACAAAAAGGAAAGCGAGCTGTTGTTCCCGAAGCTGCGCGCGCGGGCGCCCACGCTGCGCGGGACGCTGGACGACCTGGAGGCCGACCATGCGCAGGGCGAGCGCGCGGTTCGGGAGCTGCAACACAGCCTGCTCGCCTGGGAGCAGATGGGCGACAGCCGGCGCGACAAGTTCGAGCAGCAGGTGAAGGTCTACAGCGCGCGCTACCTGCGCCACATGAGGCGCGAGGAGACCGAGGTGCTACCGCGCGCCGCCCAGGTGCTCAGCGCCGAGGACTGGGCCGAGCTCGACGAAGCCTTCGGCGCGCACACGGACCCGCTCGCGCCCCGCGCCGGCCAGGCCGTGGATGAGGCCTACGCGCCGCTGCGCCAGCGCATCCTGTCGGCGTTGCCGGCGCCGTTCGGCTGGGCGGCCGCCCTGGACCTGGGCACCGCGGCGCCCGGCGCCTGACGCACCGCCGCGCCGGGCCCGCTCACAGCGCCGTGCGCGAGCAGAGCTGCGTCAACCGGCCCGTCTTCACCCACTCGTCCAGCCGCAGCCGGGCGTCGTCGCGCAGTTCGGTCTCGCTCTGTGCTTCGGCGTCGACCAGGCCGACCCAGGCGTTGCGGCCGATGTCCTTGGCCTCGTACAGCGCGGCGTCGGCCAGGTCGATGGCGGCGTGCCAGTCCAGCGTGGCCGGCAGGCGCGTACACAGCGGGAAGGCGCTGAAACCCACCGAGCTGGTGAGCGACAGCCGGAAGCCGCCGTCCAGCTCGAAAGGCCGGGCGGCGATGGCCTGGCGGGCGCGCTCGGCCAGCTCGGCGGCGCGTGAGCGCGGCGTGCCGCGCGCGACGATGAGGAACTCCTCGCCGCCCCAGCGCACCAGGTAGTCGGTCGTGCGGAACACCTGCTCCAGGCGGCCGCGCATCTGCGTCAAGACGGCGTCGCCGGCCATGTGGCCGTGCGCGTCGTTGATGCGTTTGAAGTGGTCGATGTCGATGAGGAAGAACAGCAGGTCCTGCTCGCTGCCGCCCGGGCTCGGGATGCTCGCGATGGGCTCGTAATGCCGCACGGCCAGGGCCGCGTCGGCCGGCAGCTGGCGGTCCAGGAAGCGCCGGTTGCGCAAGCCGGTCAGCGGGTCGGTGAAGCTGGCCTCCTCCAGCTCGGCGGACTTGGCCGTCAGCGCGGCCGTGGCGGCCTCCAGCGCCTCGGTGCGCTCCTGCACGCGCGCTTCGAGCACGCGGTGGCGGTGCAGCAGCAGCCGCGTGCGCACACGCACGATGCCGGCCACCAGGCCCACCACGGCCAGCGCGGCCAGCGCGCGCGCCCAGCCGGTCTGCCACCAGGCCGCCCGCACGACGACGTCGACCACCCGCTCGGCCGAACCCCACACGCCGTCGCGGTTGCTGCCCTGCATGTGCAGCCGGTAGTGGCCCGGCGAGAGGTTGGTGTAGGTGGCCGTGCGGCCCAGCGTGCCGTCCACCCAACCGTCATCCATGCCCTGCAGCCGGTAGCGGTAACGGTTGCGCGCGGGCTGGCTGTAGTCCAGCGACGCGAACGCCAGCGTGAAGGCCCGCTCGCCCGGCCCCAGCACGAGCTGGTCGGCGCCGGCCGGTAGCGCGCGTTCCTCGCCGTCGACGCGCAGGTCCGAGATGACCAGCGGCGGCCGGTAGGACCAGGGCGAGAAGCGGTCGGGGTCGACGATGAGCAGCCCGCGCGCGCCGCCGAACAGCATGCGGCCATCGTCGAGCGGCGCATAGGCGCGGAACCAGCCGGTGCCGAGGTCGGCCCCGTCGGCGGCGCCGAGCTCGCGGCGCTCGCCGGTGCGCGGGTCGAACATGTTGCGCTGCGACCAGATGCGCCCGCGCTTGTCGACCAGCAGGTTGGCGCCGAAGGCGCCGCCGGCGTCCGACGCCGCGACGGCCTCGAAGCGCGCATGGCTGCCATGGCTCTCCACCAGCCGATGCAGGCCGGTGCCGGTGTCCACCCACAAGCGGCCCGCCAGGTCCACCGCCATGCCCAGCACGGTCTGGCCGGTCAGGCCCGTGGCGTCGACCCACTCGGCCACCGGCTCGTCATCGGCCGGCGAGGCGACGCGCAGCAGCCCCGCCGCGCCGCCGGCCCACAGGCTGCCGTCCGGCAGCCGCGCGAAGGCGTTGAGTTCGCCGGTGCCACCCACGAGGCCGGCGGTGGCCACGGGGCGCATCTGCGGGTGCCGGGGCGTCCAGCGCATCAGCCCGTCGAGCGTTGCGATCCACAGCGCGCCGTCATCGCTGGCATGGAAGCGCCGCGGCACCGCGTTGCCGCTGCGCATGGTTTCCTTCAGGCGGCCACGTTCGTCGAAGCGCATGAGCTGCGTGTCGACGGCCACCCAGACCGAGCCGTCCGCCGTCTGGCCGAGCGCGTTGATGCGGCCCGCCGGCAAGCCGCCGCTGCCCGGCACGATGTGGGCGATGGGCTGCAGGTTGCGGTCGCGGCGCTCGATGCCGCCGGCCAGCGTGCCCAGCCAGATCTCGCCGTTCTTCAACTGCAGGATGCTGCGCACGTCCAGCGCCGCCGGGCCGATGCCGTCGCGCACCATGGACAGGCCCGGCAGCGACGGCACATGGCGCATCAGCCCGCCGCCGTAGCTGCCGGCCCAGATGGTGCCGGAGGGGTCGCGCAGCAGCGCACGCACGTCGCTGCGCGGGCCGGCGGCGGCACCGGCCGCGGCCGACAGCCGTTCGATGAGGGTGCCGTCGCTGGCACGGCGCCGCGACAGGCCCGACGAATCGCCGAACCACAGCTCGTCGGCATCCGGCTGCGCCATGGCCATGACGGGCCAGACGCTGGCCGAGCCGTCGGCGGGCGAGCCCGGGCTGAAGGGCAAGGCCTGGCCGGCGGTGGACAGCGCCTTCAGCCGGCCCTGCGCCGTGCCCGCGATGATGCGGCCGTCCAGCGTCTCGGCCAGCAGCGTGACGAGCTGGTCGGACAGGCCCACGTCCAGCGTCTCGATGGGGCCGTCGGGCGCCTTGCGCGCCAGGCCGCGCCAGGTGCCGATCCACAGCGTGCCCTGTCGGTCCACCAGCAGCGTCTGCACGCGGGGGTCGGGCAGGCCGTCCTCGCGGCCGCGGTGGTGCGTGAAGCGCTCGCGCTTGACGTCGAAGCGGTCCAGCCCGCCGCTGCCGCCGATCCACAGCGTGCCGTCCTTCTCCAGCGCCAGCGTGCGCACAGTATTGGCGGCCGGTGCCGCCTCGTCGGCGGAGTGGCCGTCGCGGGCCCAACGCGCCCATCGACCGGTGGCCAGGTCCATGCGCACCAGGCCGCTGTTGCCCGCCGCCACCCACATCCAGCCGCGCGGGTCGGGCAGCATGGCGCGCACGAACTGCTCGGGCAGCAGCTGCCCGTCGGGCGCGGCCAGCGCGTGATGCTTGAAGGCATAGCCGTCGAAGCGCATCAGCCCTTCGGGCGAACCGGCCCACAGCAGGCCGTGGGCATCGAGGGCTAACGCGGAGACCACGTTGTCACGGACGGCGCCGGATTCGCCCACGGGCTCGAAGCGCGGCACCACGGCCTGCGCCGCTCCGACCAGCCCCAACACGATCACCAGGGCTACGCACCCTTTCGTTATGACGACCCTCATCCCGGCATTCTCAACGACGCCCGACACCCGCCGAGCCCCGGCCCCGCCCGGGAAAGCCCCGGGGCCGCACCGCCTTGGCCGGGCCACAACGTGAACTAGTGGCGGCTGCGCGGCAGTTGTATCAATTGGTGTTGCGCGATTTTATCAATTTGCGGCAGACTGCGGTCACGGTCCTGCTGAACCACCTGGTGAGTCCGGGGCCGCCGGAGTTCCCCCATGGACGCGCCCCTCGCACCACCCGCTCCCGTGCCGCCCGCCGATGCCCCGGCGACGCTGCTGTTCGTGGACGACGAGCCCTCAATCCTCAGCGCGCTGCGGCGGCTGTTCCGCCCCCATGGCTACCGCGTGCTGCTGGCCGACAGCGGTGCGGCGGCGCTGGAGATGCTGGCGCAGGAGAAGGTGGACCTCGTGCTGTCGGACATGCGCATGCCCGGCATGGATGGCGCGCAGCTGCTGCAGGCCGTGCGCGAGCGCTGGCCCGACGTGGCCCGGCTGCTGCTCACCGGCTACGCCGACATCGGCTCGACGATTGCCGCCATCAACCACGGCGAGATCCAGCGCTACATCGCCAAGCCCTGGGACGACAACGAAGTCCTGATGGCTGTCCGCGATGCGCTGGAGCGCTACCGCCTGCGCATGGAGAACCAGCGGCTGCTCGCGCTCACCCGCGAGCACAACGAGCAGCTGGAGCGCCGCGTGGCCGCCCGCACGGCCGAGCTGTCGCAGGTGAACGCCATGCTGGAACAGGCCTTCGCCGAGCAGCGCGAACACTTCATGCTGTCCATCAAGGTGTTTGCGGCGCTGATGGAGCTGCGCGACGGCGGGCTGGCCGGCTACTCGGAGCGTGTGGGCCAGTTGGCCCGGCGCCTGGCCGAGGCGATGAACCTGCCGCCCACGCAGCAGGAGGAGTGCTATGTGGCCGGCTTGCTGCACGAGGTGGGCAAGATCGGCCTGCCCGACGCGCTGCTGCGCAAGCCCGTGTCGCTGATGCGCGATGACGACCTGATCCGCTACCGCCGCTATCCGCTGCAGGGTGAGGCCGCGCTGATGCCGCTGTCCGGCCTGCGCAGCGCCGCGCGGCTGGTGCGCTGGCACCAGGAACGGCTGGACGGGCACGGCTTTCCCGACGGCATCGGCGGCGCGGACCTGCCCGTGGCGGCACAGATCGTCGGCCTGGCCGCCACCTACGAGGGCCTGCAGGCCGGCCGCCTCTCCGAGCGCCGCCACACGATGGCTCAGGCCCGCGCGGCTGTGCTGGGTGCTGCGGGCACCCTTTACCTGCCCGACGTGGTGACCGCGTTCGACCGGCTGCTGAGCACCGCGCCGCCGCCGGCGCAGCGCGAACGCGAGCTGTCAGCGGCCGAGCTGGCGCCCGGCATGGTCATGGCGCAGGACCTGCTCAGCCCGCAGGGCACCTTGCTGCTGGCCGCCGGCTTCGTGTTCGACGCCCCCGTCATTGCGACGATCCGGGACCTGCTGGCGCGGGAGGGCCTGGACGTCTGCTTCCGCATCCGCGACACCCGCCCGCAAGCCGTCCCGGCCTGAACTTCCGCAGAGAACGCCCATGCACAGCCTCACCACCGCCTCCCGCATCGAACCCCAGCATGTGCTGCTCGTCGACGACGAGTCGGCCATCCTGCACGCCCTCGTGCGCACGCTGCGCCGCGGTGTCACCGAAGGCCTGTGGCCGGCGCTGCGCACTGAGCTGTTCACCGACCCGGCGGCCGCGCTGGCGCGTGCCGAGGAGCAGACCTTCGCGCTGGCCATCAGCGACTTCCGCATGCCCGGCATGAACGGCGCGCAGTTCCTGGCCCGGCTGCGCGAGCGCCAGCCCGAGTGCCGGCGCGTCATCCTGTCTGCGCATGCCGACTTCGAAGGCCTGGCTGACGCCATCAACTCGGCACGCATCGCGCAGTTCCTGTCCAAACCCTGGAACGAGCCCGAGCTGCTGGCCGTCGTGCACGAGCAGCTCAACGAATACCACCAGGCCGTCGAGACCCAGCTGCTCGCCGAGCGTCAGCGGCTGAGCCAGGGCGAGCTGACGCCGCAGGAAGCCGAGCGGCGCCGGCTGGAACGCATGGAGCCCGGCATCACGCGGGTCGAGTGGAGCAGCGACGGCGCTTACGTGCTGGACGCCGTCGGCGCGTTCGGGCCATGAACGACGCCACCCAGCCCCTGCCGCCCGGCCTGCGTGCGGGGCTGGAGGCGGTGTGCGCACCGCTGCTGGCGCACGACGGCGAGCGCATCGTGTTCGCCAACGACGCCATGCTGCGCCTGCTGGGCCGCAGTGCCGACGAGCTGGCGCTGCTGGCGCCCGAGGCCTGGGCTGCCGACACGCAGCAGCTCTCGCTGCGCGACTACGGGCGCCGCTGCCTGGGCAGCGACGAGGCGTTGCCGACGATGGAAATCGAGGCCGTGAGCGCCAGCGGCAGCAGCCGCCACCTCGAGATCACCGCGCGCCGCCTCGCCATGGGGGGCGGTGCCGCGCCGCTGGTGCTGCTGAGCTGCCAGGACCTCAGCGACATGCGCCACGTGCAGAACAGCCTGCTGGAGGTGGGCCGCGTGATGTACCAGATCGTCGAGAACGGGCCGGTGGCCAGCTACGTGCTCGACAGCGGCCACCGCGTCACGCACTGGAACGCCGCCTGCGCGCAACTCACCGGCCAGCCCGCGTCGCAGATGCTGGGCGGCGACGAGACCTGGCGCGCCTTCCACGCGCAGGCGCGGCCGACGCTGGCCGAGCTGATCGTCGACGGCCGCGTCGAGGCCGACGGCCCGCTGTACTACGGCGCCGACTTGCAGCGCTCGCCACTGCTGCCCGACAGCTTCGCCTACGAAGGCTTCTTTCCACAGCTGGGCCCGGCCGGGCGCTGGCTGTATGTGACGGCCGCGCCGCTGCGCGGCATCGACGGCCAGGTGATGGGCGCCATCGAGACGCTGCAGGACGTCACGACCCGCCACCAGGCCGAAGAGCAGCTGCGTCGCCACCAGGCCGCGCTGGAGTCCATCGTCGAGCAGCGCACCGCCGAGCTGCGGCTGACGCACCGGGAGCTGGAGGCCTTCCTGGAGAACGCGTCGGTCGGCATCATCTCCACGCGCGACATGCAGATCACGCGCAGCAACAAGAAGTTCGCCAAGATCCTGGACCTGCCGGACGATGTGGCGGCGACCGATGTGCCGCTGCGCCGCTTCTTCCTGGACGATGCCGACTTCCACGACCTCGACCGCATGGCCGCCAACGCGCTGCGCGCCGACACCTCGCTCGTGCAGGAGATGTGGCTGCAGACCTGGACGGGCCGGCGCATCTGGGTGCAGCTCATCGCCTATGCATCCAACCCCGAGGGCAGCGCCCCGGGCATGTGGTGGCTGTTGCAGGACCACAGCGACGTCATGCGCGCGCAGGAGGAGCTGGTGCGCAACTACCGCAACATCCAGGAGACCAACGCGCGGCTCGAAGAGGCGCAGAACCAGCTGCTGCAGTCCGAGAAGATGGCCTCGATCGGCCAGCTCGCCGCCGGCGTGGCCCACGAGATCAACAACCCCATCGGCTTCGTCAACTCCAACCTCGGCACGCTGCGGCGCTATGTCGAGCAGCTGCTCGCGTTGATCCAGGCCTACGGCGCCCGCGGGCGCGGCACGAGCGATGCCGAGCTGGCGGCGATGGAGAAGGCTGCCGACCTGGAGTTCATCGCCGAAGACCTGCCCATGCTGCTCAACGAGAGCGAGGAAGGCCTGTCGCGCGTGCGCAAGATCGTGCAGGACCTGAAGGACTTCTCGCGCGTGGACCACGCCGACTGGCAGGACGCCGACCTCAACGCCGGCCTGGAGTCCACGCTCAACGTCGTCATGAACGAGGTCAAGTACCGGGCCGACGTGAAGCGCCAGTACGGCACGCTGCCACCCGTGCGCTGCCTGGCTGGTCAGCTCAATCAGGTGTTCATGAACCTCATCGTCAACGCGGCGCATGCGATGCCGACGGACCGCCGCGGCATCATCACGCTGGCCACCGGCGTGGCGGAGCAGGCCGAGCGCGACTGGGTCTGGATCGAAGTGGCCGACGACGGCTGCGGCATGACGCCCGAGGTTCAGCGCCGCATCTTCGAGCCGTTCTACACGACCAAGCCCGTGGGCCAGGGCACGGGGCTGGGCCTGTCGATGTCGTTCTCCATCGTGCAGAAGCACGGCGGCCGCATCGAGGTGCAGTCCGCCCCCGGCGAGGGCACCCGCTTTCGCGTGTGGGTGCCTGTGGCCGGGCCGGTGGCCGGCTGAGCCGCGTCAGGCCGCCAGCGGCCGCGCGATGGCGTCGATGCGCTCCACCACGTCGGCCGTCAGCTTGGGCGTGACGGCCAGGGCGGCCAGGTTGTTCTGCAGCTGCTCCATGCGGCTGGCGCCGAGGATGACGCTGGACACGCGCGGGTTGCGGTTGGCCCAGGCGATGGCGAGCTGCGACGTGTTGCAGCCGAGCTCCTCGGCGATGGCGCCGAGCTTCACGACGGCCTCGTTGCGGGCCTTGTCCTGCACCTTGTCGCGCAGCCAGCTCATGCTTTCCAGCGCCGCGCGGCTGCCGGCGGGAATGCCGTCGCGGTACTTGCCGGTCAGCAGGCCGGAGGCCAGCGGGCTCCAGGTTGTCAGGCCCAGCCCGATGTCCTCGTAGAGCCGGGCGTATTCCTGCTCGACGCGCTGACGGTGGAACAGGTGGTACTGCGGCTGCTCGACGACGGGCTTGTGCAGGTGGTGGCGCTCGGCGATGTCCCAGGCCGCGCGGATGTCGGCGGCGCTCCACTCGCTGGTGCCCCAGTACAGCGCCTTGCCCTGGCGGATGATGTCGCTCATGGCCCAGACCGTCTCTTCGATCGGCGTGTGCGGGTCGGGGCGGTGGCAGTAGATCAGGTCGATGTGCTCGAGCTGCAGGCGCTTGAGCGACCCGTCCACGGCCTGCATCAGGTATTTGCGGTTCAGCGTGTCCTTGCGGTTGACGGTCACGCCGTCCCGGTTCAGGCCCCAGAAGAATTTGCTGGAGACGATGTAGTCCAGCCGGTTCCAGCCCAGCGCCTTGAAGGCCTGGCCCATGACGACCTCGCTCTCGCCTTGCGCATAGACCTCGGCGTTGTCGAAGAAGTTGATGCCGGCGTCGAAGGCGGCGGCCAGCATCTCGCTGGCGGCCTTGGTGTCGACCTGGTTGTGATACGTGACCCAGGAGCCGAGGGAGAGTTCGGACACCTGGAGGCCGGCGCGGCCGAGTCGGCGGTATTGCATGGGCGAGTCCTGTGGGTGCAACGGAAAGTGCGGCAGCTTACGGCGGCTTGCATGGACGCGTGGGCCGGGCGGTTATCGTTGCGGCCATGAACCTCGCCGTCATCGGCGCCGGGCCTGCGGGCCTGGCGCTCGCGCTGCTGGCCGCCGAGCGCCTGCCTGCCGCCAACATCCACCTCTTCGACACCCGCGCGCTGGACCACGACGTCAGCGGCGACGCGCGCACCTTGGCGCTCAACCTCGGCAGCGTGCGGCTGCTGCAGCGCCTGCAGGCCTGGCAGCCGGCGGCGGCCGAAGCCATCCGCACCGTGCACATCAGCCAGGCGCCGCCGTCGCCGGTGGCCGGCGCGGTGCGCCTGCATGCCGCCGAACTGGGCGTGCCGCAGCTGGGCGCCGTGCTGCCCTACGGCGCGCTGGTGGCGCCGCTGCAGCAGCGCTGGCTGGGCATCGCCGCGCGCCGGCCCGAGCAGCTGTTCACGCGCTTCGGCACGCCGGTGCACGCGATCCGCTCGGAGGCCACTGGCGTCGAGCTCGACAGCGGCGACGGCCCGCTGGTCGAGCGCTTCGACCTGGCCGTGGTCGCCGAGGGCGGCGTGTTCGCCGAGCAGGAGCGCAAGCGCATCCGCAGCGACTACCACCAGAACGCCTGGGTCGGCACCGTGCGGCTGGCCGCGCCCGGCCTGCAGGGCCTGGCGGTGGAGCGCTTCACGCGCAACGGGCCGCTGGCGCTGCTGCCGCTGCCCGACGACGCCGCCGGCCCACGCGCCGCGCTGGTGTGGTGCCTGCCGCAGGCCGAGGACGACATCGCCTCGCTGAGCGACGCGCAGCGCCTGGTCGTCATCCAGCAGCAGCTGCCCGATGTGGCCGGTCGGCTCACCGGCATCTCGCCGCTCAAATGCTTCCCGCTCGGGCTGAATGCCGAGACCCGCCTGCTGCAGGGCCGCACGCTGCGCATCGGCAATGCCGCGCAGACGCTGCACCCGGTGGCCGGCCAGGGCCTGAACCTGGGGCTGCGCGACGCCCAGGCCCTGGTGGACGCGCTGCGTGAGTGGACCAAGACAACCGCCGCGACCGGCCAGACGCTGGACACCGCGCTGGCCGGCATCGAACGCCAGCGCGCGCCCGACCGCTGGCCCATGATCGCCGCCACCGATTTCCTGGCCCGCAGCTTCGCGTGGCGGCTACCGGGCCTGCCAGGCCTGCGCGGCCTGGCGCTGGCGGGCCTGCAGCAGGCGACCCCGCTGAAAGCCGCGCTGGCCCGGCGGATGATGTTCGGCGGCTGAAGATGAGCTCACCCCCTACCGGCTTCGCCGGCCCCCTTCGAGGGGGCGCCGCTGGTGGCCCGGCAAAGCCGGTTCCACGGCGGCCGCTGGAAGCGTCGGCGGCTGTGCGCCGACCTGTGTTGAATTCGGATTAGCGAGAAGCACTCGATGCGGAATCTCCCTCTTTTTGTTTTGGCGCTGCTGCTTGCCGCAGCCCGGCCCGCGCTGGCCCAGGCCGCGCCGCTGATCCCACCCACCAAGCCCGTGGCCGGTGTGGCGCAGGAGGAATGGTCCAAGCGCTGGTGGCGCTGGGCGCTGTCCTTCGACGACGAGGACAGCCCCGTCGCCGACCGCGACGGCCGCTACTGCGCCAGCGGCCAGGAAGGCGCCGTGTGGTTCCTCGCCGGCACTTACGGCTCGGCGCGCACCATCCGCAGCTGCCATGTGCCGGCGGGCAAGACGCTGTTCTTCCCGCTCATCAACTACATCACCGTCGAGCCCGACGACGCGGACGAGAGCTGCGTGTCGCTGAAGCAGCGCGCTGCGCGCCTGGTGCCTGCGCCCGATGCGCTGCTGCTGGAAGTCAACGGCAAGCGCTTCGCCGGCCTGGAGGCGCACCGCCAGGTCACGCGCCGCTGCTTTCACCTCAGCGACGACGACGACACGCTGGCCGCCGGCAACGGCTTCTACGTCGCGCTGGGCCCGCTGAAGAAGGGGCGCTACACGCTGAACTTCGGCGGCATCCTGCCGGGCATGTCGCAGGCGGTGACGTACACGCTGAATGTGGACTGACGCGGGGCTCGCGTCGGGCTGATCTCTGACACGCATCGGCTGCCGAGGCCCGACGCTGAGGTCTGGTGGCAGGGCTCGGACGTGGAGGCCCCGGCACAGTGCTGAGCAAGGCTCGCTACGGCCCTGACGAAGCGGTGGCCGCGGCCCTTTGGGACAATCCGGAAATGAACCAGCCCCCACGCTCGCCCTGCTCGCTGCCCTCCAAGGGGGCGCATCATTGGCTTCGGTCGGCCGAGCGCCATTGATATGAGCCTGACTGCCTACATGGACGACCTCGGCCGCGCCGCCCGCGCGGCCGCCACGCAGATGGCAGCCGCCTCGACGGCCGCCAAGAACACCGCACTGCTGGCCCTGGCCCGCCGCCTGCGCGAGGCGGGCCCAGCCTTGGCCGAGGCCAACGCCCGGGACCTGGCAGGCTCCGCTGAACTGAGCGGTCCGCTGCGCGACCGCCTCAAGCTCGACGCCAAGACGCTGGCCACGGTTTCTGAGGGCTGCGAGCAGATCGCCGCCATGCCCGACCCCGTCGGCGAGATCACCGGCGTGAAGCGCCGCCCGACCGGCATCAGCGTGGGCCAGATGCGCGTGCCGCTGGGCGTGTTCGGCATGATCTACGAGAGCCGCCCCAACGTGACCATCGAGGCCGCGTCGCTGGCCATCAAGAGCGGCAACGCCTGCATCCTGCGCGGCGGCTCGGAGGCCATCCACTCCAATCTCGCACTGGCGGAGCTGGTGGCCGCGTCGCTCGAAGATGCCGGTCTGCCGCGCGCCGCCGTGCAACTCGTCAACACGACCGACCGCGCCGCCGTGGGCCTGCTCATCAGCCAGCCGCAGTGGGTGGACGTCATCATCCCGCGCGGCGGCAAGGGCCTGATCGAGCGCATTTCGGCGGAAGCCAAGGTGCCCGTCATCAAGCACCTGGATGGCAACTGCCACAGCTATGTCGACGAGTTCGTCGACCTGGCCCAGGCCGTGAAGGTCGTCGACAACGCCAAGACGCAGAAGTACAGCCCCTGCAACGCGACCGAGTCGCTGCTGGTGCATGCGGCGCAGGCCCGGGCCTTCCTGCCGCTGATCGCCGAGGTGTTCGCGGCCAAGGGCGTGGAGATGCGCGGCTGCGGCCGCACCCGCGCGCTGCTGCCTGCGGCCGTGCCGGCGACGGAGGAGGACTGGTCCACCGAGTACCTCGCGCCCATCATCAGCATCAAGGTCGTGGACTCGCTGGACGAGGCGATCGCGCATATCAACCGCTATGGCTCGCATCACACGGACGCGATCCTGACGACCAACCACGTCAACGCCATGCGCTTTCTGCGTGAGGTGGATTCAGCCAGCGTGATGGTCAACGCGAGCACGCGGTTTGCGGATGGTTTCGAGTACGGGCTTGGGGCGGAGATCGGCATCTCCACCGACAAATTTCATGCCCGTGGGCCGGTGGGGTTGGAGGGGCTCACTTCGATGAAGTGGGTGGTGTTGGGGCAGGGAGAGGTGAGGGGGTGAGCGGCGCGGTGATTTGCGGCTTGCCTGGCCCTGACACGCGATGTCCGCTGCACTGACCCCCGCGGAGTCGGTCTGCATGTTGGGCCTGATTGCCCCGCAGTTCCTGGTGTTCTCGCGCGTGCTGTATACCCGGCAGTTCTGGCTTGTTTGGGGGGTGGTCGTGGGCGTAGCCGCGTTGTGGGCCATGCTCGTTGGAATCTCGGATGCCTTCAACATCGGTACGGTTTCGCTCCCAGGCGGCCGAGGGCACCCTCGGCTCGTGGTGCCGTGGCCCGCAGCCTGGGCCTACTTCAGTGGGCTGTTGCTCGCCGTGGCGGCTGCTGTGCTGTTGGGGGGCATCAGGCCAGGTTCAGGGTTCGACGGACTGCAAGGGCTCGGCGTGCTCTTTGCGGTGGCCAGTTTGCTGATGCTTGCACTCTCGGAGCAGTTCAGCTCGTTGCGGCGGTTCGGCTTCATGCTGGCTGTTGCAAGCCTGCTCGGGCTGGTGCTGTGGGCAGGACATAGATTCGGCAAATGGACGGCGATGGCCTTGTGGGTTGCCGTGGTGGCGTGTGTTGTGTGGAGCTCGGCAGGCTAATGGGGCGAATGAAATGAACCCCAACGAAGTCCTGCCAGTGGTTCGTCGGCCCGGCTGTTGACGCCCGCGAGAGGCCCAGCCGGGAGTTCGCCCCGGCGGGCGACCTACTTTCTGGGCGACCAGAAAGTAGGCAAAGAGTCGCCCCTGTTCCGTCGCCCCTCGCTGCGCGAGGGGTTCCCTGCGATGCTCGGAACCCGAGGCTCGCGCAGAACTCACTTCGCTACGCTCCGTTCAAACAACTGCGCGAAGTCAGGTGACGAAGCGGGCTTCGCCCGCGCCTCGGGCTCCTGCGCTTCTCGGCTCCTCCAAAGGGGAGTGAAGGAACAGCCGAACAGCCGTTCGCCACGAGGTATTCGTCTTGCCCCCTTTAGCACCGCCGAGCAGCGCAAGGCCTTGAGGGCGTGCGCGAAGCGCACTTCGTGAACTGACTCCGCGCAACTGTTTGAGCAGAGCGTAGCGGCGCGAGTTTTGCGCGGGCCCTCAAGGCCTGAGCAGCGCAGGGAACCGCTCGCGCAGCGAGCGGCGGTGCGGTCGGGGGTCGCTTCTTTGCCTACTTTCTTGTCGACACAAGAAAGTAGGTCGCCCGCCGGGGCGAACTCCCGGCACCGCACGGGCCTGGAACCGAGTGGTTGTTCGATGGCCGCTCATCAGGCGTCAGATACCTTCTTCGGTAGCATCCCGCCCATGCAAGACACCCGCAAAGCCCTGGTCCTGTTCTCCGGCGGCCAGGACTCCACCACCTGCCTGGCCTGGGCGCTGGACCGCTACGCCGAAGTCGAGACGCTGGCCTTCGACTACGGCCAGCGCCATCGCATCGAGCTGGACTGCCGCAACACCGTCCGCGCCGAGATCGCGCGCCAGTTCCCTCAGTGGGCCGGCAAGCTCGGCGCCGACCACCTGCTGGACCTCTCCCTGCTGGGCCAGATCAGCGACACCGCCCTGACCAGCGAGCGCGCCATCGAGTTGCAGGCCAACGGCTTGCCCAACACCTTCGTGCCGGGCCGCAACCTGCTGTTCCTGACCTTCGCGGCCACGCTGGCCTACCGCCGTGGTGCGACGGTGTTGGTGGGCGGCATGTGCGAGACCGATTTCTCCGGCTACCCCGATTGCCGGGACAACACGCTGAAGGCGTTGCAGGTGGCGCTCAGCCTGGGGCTGGATTCGCCCATGACGCTGGAGACGCCGCTGATGTTCATCGACAAGGCCGCCACCTGGCGCCTGGCCGAAAGCCTGGGCGGCGAGGCGCTGGTGAAGCTCATCGTCGAAGACACGCACACCTGCTACCTCGGCGAGCGCGGTGAGCTGCACGCCTGGGGCCACGGCTGCGGCCAGTGCCCGGCCTGCGCGCTGCGGGCCAGTGGCTTCGAGCGCTACAAGGCCGCCGCATGACGGCCTGGCAATGGATAGGCGTTGCGACAGCGGCGCTGCTGTTCTTCTGGAGCGTGGGCGCCTACAACCGGCTGATGTCGCTGCGCAACGCCATCGGCGAGGCGTTCGCGCAGCTGGACACGCACCTCAAGGAGCGCAGCGAGGTCTGCGACAAGCTGCTGGCCGCCGTGGGCCCGCGCCTGCCCAGCGAGCAGGCCACCTTCGATGCACTGGCCACGGCGCAGGCCGAGTCCCAGGCCGCCACGCAGGCCGTGCGCGCCAAGCCCTGGGCGCCCGACCCCGCCGGCAGCCTGGCCGTGGCCGGCGCGCTGCACGCGGCGGCGCTGACCCGCCTGCTGTCGCTGCTGGACCACCAGGCCGAGCTGCGCAGCGAGACCGAGATCGACGCGCTGGTCAGCGAGCTCAAGCTCGTCGAACGCCAGCGCGCCTTCACCCGCCAGGTCTTCAACAAAGCCGTCAGCCAGTACAACGAGGCACTGCATCAGTTCCCGACGCGGGTGCTGGCGAACCTGTACGGGTTCAGTGAAGCAAGGTCGCTCTGAGTTGCCGATGGACGCTGACCTGGGCGCCCGCATCCTCAAGGTCAACCATGCCGGCGAGAACGGCGCCGTCCACATCTATGCGGCGCAGATCCTTGTGGCGCGGTTGACGGCGCCGGAGCTGGTCCAGGACCTGCGCGAGTTCCGCTCGCACGAGGAACGCCACCGCGCCATCTTCCAGGCCGAGTTGCAGCGCCGCGGCCGGCAGCGCTGCCGCAGCTACCTGCTGTGCGGGGTGGGTGGTTTCGTGCTCGGCTTCGTCACCGCGCTGTTCGGTCGCCGCGCGATCGCGGCCACCACGGTGGCGGTAGAGCGAGTCGTGCTGCGACATCTGCAGCATCAGCTGACGCAGCTCCGCCCGTTGGACCCGGCCGCCGTGCAGGCCATCGAAGCCATCGTGGCCGACGAGCAGCACCACCACGACGAGCTGGCGGCGCAGGACCGCGGGCGCTGGGTGCGTTGCCTGGAGCCGGTCGTGGCAGCGTCCACCGAGACCGTCATCTGGCTGGGCATGAAGCTCTAGCCGGAACTCAGCCTGCCGACTTCTTCGGCATCAACGCCAGGAACTCTCGCCGCAGGTTCGCATCGGTGAGGAAGGCCCCGCGCATGACCGAGTTCGTCATCGCCGCCTCGATGTCCTTCACGCCGCGCCAGTGCATGCAGAAGTGGTCGGCCTCCATGACGACGGCCAGGCCGTCGGGCTTGACGCGGCCTTCCAGTTCGTTGGCCAGCATGATGACGGCCTCTTCCTGGATCTGCGGGCGGTTCATGACCCAGTCGGTCAGGCGCACGTACTTGGACAGGCCGATCAGGTTGGAGTGCTCGTTGGGCATGATGCCGATCCAGACCTTGCCCATGATGGGGCACAGGTGGTGCGAGCAGGCGCTGCGCACGGTGATCGGGCCCACGATCATCAGCTCGTTGAGGCGGCTGACGTTGGGGAACTCGGTGACGGCGGGCGCCTCGGCGTAGCGGCCGGCGAAGACCTCGCGCAGGAACATCTTGGCCACGCGCTTGGCCGTCTCCTGCGTGTTGTGGTCGCTGTCGGTGTCGATGACCAGGCTCTGCAGCACGGCCTGCATCCTGGCCTGCACTTCGTCCTGCAGAGCGTCCAGCTCGCCGGGCTCGATGAAGGCGGCGATGTTGTCGTTGGCGTGGTGGCGGCAACCGGCCGACACGAGGCGGTAGCGGATGCGCTCGGAAACCGGGGCGTCAGGGGCGGGGACTTTCATGGGCGCGGATTCTCGGCCGAAAGCCCACTTCTACACTCCCGCCATGTCCCAAAGCCCCCAGTCCGGCCACCCTTCCGCACCCTTGCACCGGCTGCTTGCCCAGGCCGCCGACGCGGTGCAGGGCGTGCGCGATGGCAAGTCCCTGACCGACCTGCTGGCCCGCGCGCCGGCCGACCTGCGCCCCGGCGCGCAAGCCCTGGCCTTCGCGACGCTGCGGCGGCTGGGCAGCGCCGAGGCCGTGCGCCAGCAGCTGGCACCCAAGGCCCCGCCGCCACGCGTGAACGCGCTGCTGCTGGTGGCGCTGGCGCTGCTGTGGCCCGAGCCCGGCGTCGAGCCCATGTATGCCGATCACACGCTGGTCGACCAGGCCGTGAAGGCGGCCAAGCAGCGCGCGCCGGCCAGCGCGGCCTTCATCAACGCCGTGCTGCGCCGCTTCCTGCGCGAACGCCAGGCGCTGATGGCCGCCGCCGAGCGCAGCCCGCTGGGCGCCTTCAACCACCCCGCCTGGTGGATCGAGAAGCTCAAGGCCGACTGGCCGACGCAATGGCAGGCCATCCTGGCCGCCAACAACCGCCCGCCGCCGATGACGCTGCGCGTGCACGCCCAGCAAGCCACGGCGGCGACCTATGTGGAGCGCCTGGCCGCGCTGGGCATGCCGGCGCGGGCGCTCGGGGGCGCCACGCCGCAGGCCGTCGTGCTCGACAGGCCGGCGCCGGTGTCGGCACTGCCGGGCTTTGACGAAGGCCTGGTCTCGGTGCAGGACGCGGCCGCCCAGCTGGCCGCGCCGCTGCTCATCGGCACCGGCTTGCGGCCCGGCGCCCGCGTGCTCGACGCCTGCGCCGCTCCCGGCGGCAAGACCGCCCACTTGTTGGAGATTGAGCCCGACCTGCAGCTGACCGCGCTGGACGCCGACGCCCAGCGCCTGACGCGCGTGCAGGACAACCTGAATCGGTTGCAACAAAAAGCAACTCTCAAGGCCGCCGACGCGCGCCAGACCGCCGCCTGGTGGGACGGCCAGCCCTTCGACGCCATCCTGCTCGACGCCCCCTGCAGCGCCTCGGGCATCGTGCGCCGCCACCCCGACGTGCGCTGGCTGCGCCGGCCGGACGACATCGCCGCGCTGGCCACCATCCAGGCGGAACTGCTGGACGCGCTGTGGCCGCTGCTGGCCCCCGGGGGCCGTCTCGTTTACGCCACCTGCTCGGTGTTCCGCGCCGAAGGTCAGGCCCAGCTCGACGCGTTTTTGCAACGCCAGCCCCACGCGAAGTCCCACGCCGTGCCCGGCTTCACGGGTCACCTGCTGCCCGTGGCCGAGAATGCCTCTCAACCTGAGCCGCCCCTGGACGGCTTCTTCTACGCGTTGATCACCAAGCCCTGACTTGTTCGCCCGGATCGCCATCGCCGCTTTCTTTGCCGCGCTGCTCGCGCTGTTGCCGGGCGCTGCGCGGGCCGATGGCATCGAGCTGGCGAACCTGGCCACGCGGCGGGTGGAGGACGGGCTGGAGCTGAGCTTCAGCACGCGCTTCGAGCTCAGCCATGCCGCCGAGGAGGCGCTGCACAAAGGGGTGCCGCTGTACTTCGTGGCCGAGGCCAACGTGCTGCGCAACCGCTGGTATTGGCGGGATGCGCGCATCTCGCGCGTCGAGCGCACCTGGCGCCTGGCCTGGCAGCCGCTGACGCGGCAGTACCGCGTCTCCATGGGCGGGCTGCACCAGAGCTTCCAGACGCTGGACGACGCGCTGGACGTGCTGCGCGGGCAGAGCGGCTGGCGCATTGCCGAGCCGCGCGACATCGAAGACAGCGGCAGCAGCTATTACATCGAGTTCAGCTACCGGCTCGACGTCAGCCAGCTGCCCCGCCCGATGCAGATCGGCCTGCAGTCCGGCTTTGCGCTGAACATCGACGAGAAGCGCAGCTTCGCCGCTGATTTCACGCTGAAGTGATGCCCCTGGTTCAACGAGTTCGTTGGCCGGCGATGCCGGCTGCGCTGTGGCGTGCGCGACTGCGCGCCGCTCGGTTGGCCGCAGCGGCGCCTGGGTCATCGGCATGAATCGCGCGGCGCGGTGGGGCTGGGGCATCACGCTGGTGACCCTCACCGGCGTGGCCGGCGTGCTGGCCTTCGTGCTGATCGTCGGCACCACGTCCGAGCGCGGCTTCTTCGAGCGGCACTACCACTGGCTCTACTGGGTCAACGTGGCCGTGGCCGCCGTGCTGACGCTGGTCATCCTGACGGCCGCCGTGCGGCTGTTCGTGCGCGTGCGGCGCGGGCGCTTCGGCAGCCGGCTGCTGCTCAAGCTGGCCGGCATCTTCGCGCTCGTCGGCGTGGTGCCCGGCGTGATGATCTACGCCGTCTCCTACCAGTTCGTGAACCGCAGCATCGAGAACTGGTTCGACGTGCGCCTGGCCACCGCGCTGGAGGCCGGCCTGAACCTCGGCCGTGGCACGCTGGACGCGCTGGTGGCCGACCTCGGCACCAAGACGCGTGACGCCGCCGACCAGCTCGCCGAGTCCACCGCGCCGCAGCTGCTCGCGCTGGAGCGCCTGCGCGACAAGCTCGGCGCGCGCAGCATCGCCCTCGTGGGCGGCAACGGCCAGATCCTGATGGAAAGCGGCGGCGACACCCACCAGCTCACGCCGGACCGGCCCAGCAGCGCCATGCTGCGCCAGGCGCGCGGCGGCGGTGTGGCCAGCCAGCTCGAAGGGCTGGAGGACGAAGCCGCAGCGCTGCAGGGCGGCGCGCAGATCCGCACGCTCGCGCTGCTGCCCAGCACCGAGCTGCGGCTGGGCATGGGCGAGCGCTATCTGATGGTCATCCAGCGCATCCCGGCCAACATGCTCAGCAACGCGCTGGCCGTGCAGACCGCCAACAGCGAATACCAGCAGCGCTCGCTGGAGCGCGTGGGCCTGCGCCGCATGTATCTCGGCACGCTGACGCTGGTGCTCATCCTGGCCGTGTTCGCCGCGCTGCTGCTGGCCGTCACGCTGGGCAACCAGCTCGCGCGCCCGCTGCTGATGCTGGCCGACGGCATGCGCCAGGTGGCGCTGGGCGACCTGTCGGTGCGGCCCGTGCTGGCGTCGCGCGACGAACTCGGCGGGCTGACGCGCTCGTTCGCCGACATGACGGGCCAGCTCGCCGACGCGCGCGCCCAGGTCTCGCGCACGGTGGCCGAGCTCGACGCCGCCCGCACCCACCTGCAGACCATCCTCGACAACCTGACGGCCGGCGTCCTCGTGTTCGATGCCGACGGCCTGATCGAGACCGTCAACCCCGGTGCCACGCGCATCCTGCGCCTGCCGCTGTCGGCCTACGCCGGCCGCCCGCTGGCCGACGTGCCGGGCCTGTCGGAGTTCTCCGCCTCGCTGAACCAGCGCTTCGACCAGAGCGCCAGCGGCGACGGCGCGGGCGACCTGGACCGCGAGCTATGGCAGGAATCCTTCGAGCTGGCACTGCATCCCAAGCAGGACCCGCTGACGCTGCTGGTGCGCGGCGCCCCGCTGCCCTTCGGCGCCCGCCTGGTCGTGTTCGACGACATCTCGGAGGTCGTCTCCGCACAGCGCTCTGCCGCGTGGAGCGAAGTGGCGCGCCGCCTCGCCCACGAGATCAAGAACCCGCTCACGCCCATCCAGCTGTCGGCCGAGCGCATGCAGCACAAGCTCGAGGCCAAGCTGGAAGGCACGGACCAGGCCATGCTCGTGCGCTCCGTGGCCACCATCGTCAACCAGGTGCAGGCGATGAAGCAGCTCGTCAACGAGTTCCGCGACTACGCCCGCCTGCCCTCCGCGCAGCTGAAAGCCCTGGATCTCAACGCCCTCATCCACGAAGTGCTCAGCCTCTACGCCGAGGCGCAGGAGACCGGCCGCCTCACGACGCAGCTGGCCGCGAACCTGCCGCACATCAAGGGCGACGCCAGCCAGCTACGCCAGGTCATCCACAACCTCGTGCAGAACGCGCTCGATGCCGTGCAGGATCACCCCGACGGCCGCGTTACTGTGCGCTCGTCGCTGGCGCTGACCGAGGCCGGCGCGCCCCGCGCCGTGCGGCTGCACATCGTCGACAACGGCCCCGGGTTCGCCGAGAAGGTGCTCAAGCGCGCCTTCGAGCCCTACGTCACCACCAAGACCAAGGGCACCGGCCTGGGCCTGGCCGTCGTGAAGAAAATTGCCGACGAACATGGTGCCCGCATCAGCCTGCGCAACCTCCATCCCGCTCCCGATGCGGGTTCTCCCGTTCCTGAAGAACATGACGCCGTCGTGATCGGCGCGCAAGTTTCGCTATCATTTTCGAATCTGACGCCTGCCACCGAACCCGGCATGCAGGGCGCCAAGACTTAAGGATTCATGGCCACCATTCTTGTTGTCGACGATGAGCTGGGCATTCGCGCCCTGCTGTCAGAGATCCTCAGCGACGAGGGGCACACCATCGAGCTTGCCGAGAACGCCGCCCAGGCGCGGTCGGCGCGCGAGCGGATGCGCCCCGACCTCGTGCTGCTCGACATCTGGATGCCCGATGTCGACGGGGTCACTCTGCTCAAGGAATGGGGCGGTGCCGGCCTGCTGACGATGCCCGTCATCATGATGAGCGGCCACGGCACCATCGACACGGCGGTGGAAGCCACCAAGTTCGGCGCCATCGCCTTCCTCGAAAAGCCCATCACGCTGCAAAAGCTGTTGCGAGCCGTGGAGCAGGCGCTCGTCAAGACGGCGCCGCCGCGCCCTGCGCCGGCCGCCATGGGCCAGCCCAGTTATGCACGCGCCGAGCTGCCCCCCAGCCTGAGCCTTGGCGGCCTGCCCGCCACGACGCCCGGGCAGATCGGCGGCACCCTGCCCGGCCACCTGGCCGGTAACGCCAGCAACAGCCACACGCTGCTGTCCGAACAAAGCTTCGAGCTCGACCGCCCGCTGCGCGAGGCCCGCGACGCCTTCGAGAAGAGCTATTTCGAGTTCCACCTCGCCAAGGAAAACGGCTCCATGACCCGCGTGGCCGAGAAGACCGGCCTGGAGCGCACGCACCTCTACCGCAAGCTCAAGCAGCTGGGCGTGGACCTCAGCCGCAACAAACGCGGCGCGGGTGGCTGACGCCAAAGTCCTGTGCTATAGTCGTGGACTTCGCTGATCTGCCTTGCAGCTCGGCGAAGCAAAAAGGCCAAGTAGCTCAGTTGGTAGAGCAGCGGATTGAAAATCCGCGTGTCGGTGGTTCGATTCCGCCCTTGGCCACCAAGATTGCAAACCCCTGGTTCCCGATGGAATCAGGGGTTTTTGCTTTTCAGTGGTCGCAGGTCCGCCCATGGGCCTTCGGTAGCGCCCGTTCCCGTGGGTGGTTGATCTGTCAAGGACCCGCCGTGGCCGCTGGAAACTCCCCCATGCACGACGAACTGCTGGCGTTCGTTCTCAAGAGCCTCTGCACCCGCACGTTGACTGCGTTTGCGCAGGAGTCGCGGCTGGACGGCGAAAGCCTGAAGGACGCGGTGGAACGGTACGAGGTCGACTACGCATGGCATGTGCTGGGCTCGGACCGCGTGCGCGACGAGACAGTCGCGCTGCTCGAGGCCAGGCTTGGCCAGGCGGCGACCGTGGCGCAAAAGTCCTGCTTGACCGCCGTGCTGAGGGCGGCCGCCGCGAGCCAACCCGCCGACCTGTTGATGAGCTTCGACAACGACCTGCCCGAACAACTGGCGGCGTTGCTGGTTGAGCAGGCTGACAGCCTGGCAACGTCTGCGGTGCTGGCCGATTGATGCGCCGGGGCTGACTGCTCGCGTCGCCGGGGCTGTCCGCCGCTGCCACTTGGAGCCTGTCGGCAAAGCCTGACAAGCCGGGAAGGCGGGCATCACGCGGCGCCCGATCACTCGAAGTGCAAGCCGTCGGCACGCCCCGGCTGCCGAGACGCCGTGCGCTTTCAGGCGCCGCGCGTGATGGGCATCGCGATCTTGTCGGTGGGCAGCTTCATGTGGCGGGCCAGCTCCAGCTTGGCCAGCGAGTTGCGGTGCACCTCGTCCGGCCCATCGGCCAGCCGCAGCGTGCGCTGGTGGGCCCACATCGTGGCCAGTGGCGTGTCCTGCGACACACCGGCGCCGCCGAAAAGCTGGATGGCCCAGTCGATGACCTGCAGCGCCATGTTGGGCGCGACGATCTTGATCATCGCGATCTCCGCCTTGGCGACCTTGTTGCCCACCGTGTCCATCATGTAGGCGGCCTTCAGCGTCAGCAGCCGCGCCTGCTCGATCATGCAGCGCGCCTCGGCGATGCGCTCCTGCGTGACGGTCTGCTGGGCCAGCGTCTTGCCGAAGGCGGTGCGCGCGACGGCGCGCTCGCACATCAGTTGCAGCGCCCGCTCGGCGGCACCGATGGAGCGCATGCAGTGGTGGATGCGCCCGGGCCCGAGGCGACCCTGCGCGATCTCGAAGCCACGGCCCTCGCCAAGCAGGATGTTGGCCACCGGCACGCGCACGTTCTTCAGCTCGACCTCCATGTGGCCGTGCGGCGCGTCGTCGTAGCCGAACACCGACAACGGCCGCACGACGGTGATGCCCGGCGCATCGGCCGGCACGACGATCATGGACTGCTGTTCGTGCTTGCCGGCGTCGGGGCTGGTCTTGCCCATGACGATGTAGACCGCGCAGCGCGGGTCGCCGGCGCCGCTGCTCCACCATTTGCGGCCGTTGATGACGTAGTCGTCGCCATCACGCTCGATGCGGCATTCGATGTTGGTGGCGTCGGACGAGGCCACGGCAGGCTCGGTCATCAGGAAGGCCGAGCGGATCTCGCCGGCCAGCAGCGGCTCCAGCCAACGGTCCTTCAGCGCGTCCGACGCGTAGCGCTCCAGCGTCTCCATGTTGCCGGTGTCCGGCGCCGAGCAGTTGAACACCTCGGGCGCCCAGAACACGCGGCCCATGATCTCGCACAGCGGCGCGTATTCGAGGTTGGACAGCCCTTCGGGAGCGCGGTCAGAGCGCGGCAGAAACAGGTTCCACAGCCCGGCCGCGCGTGCCTTGGGCTTGAGCTCCTCGATGACCTTCGTCGCCTGCCAGGGGTTGCCGGCGCGGCGGTTGGCCTCCACCTCTTCGAGGTAGCGACGCTCGTTCGGATAGATGTGGGCCTCGAAGAAGGTGAGCAGTTGCTCGCGCATGCGGGCAACCTGGGGCGAATAGTCGAAATGCATGACTCGGCTTCTGCAGTGCGGGCGACGGCAGTTTGTCTCAGCCCGCCGCGCGAGCTTGTCACGCAGGCGGCAGCGCCGCTGCATGCTGGTGCACACTCGCGCCGCCATCGGGACGGTGGAAGGGAAGACGATGAAGCAATACCTCTGGATGAAGGCGATCGCCGGGTTGCTCGGGCTGTGCGCGCTGCTGTATGGCATCAGCATCATGGACGCCGACCCCACGCTGCGCGTGATGCGCGACGTGAGCATGGCCGACATCGAGGCGGGCCGGATACCACGCGATGGCCAGCTCGTGCGCATCACCGACGCCTGGCTGCTGCCGACCTGGGTCGTGGAGTACTCGCAGAGCCGCAAGCGCGGCGATCACGCGCATGTGCATGTCGGCGTCGGGTCGGCGGCGAGCTTCCAGCACGCCGCCACGGGCCAGAAGACCGACGTGAAGCTGTGGCTGCGCCTGCTGCAGGACTACCGCACCCGCGAGGCCGCCAGCGCCGCGATGAACCGCGACTCGATCTACGGCAAGGCAGAGAGCCGAGTCGGCGTCATCAGCGAGCTGCCCGAGAGCGTGCGCAGCAGCATCGCCGACACCAACACCTGGACCTCGCGGGCGACGATGCGGCTGGAAGAAGGCGCCACGCCCAGCACCGAGGGCGACGGCGTGGGCTTCGCGGCGGCCGGTGCGCTGGCGCTGCTGCTGGTGGCCGCCTGGGTGGCGGCGGACTACTTCAGCGATGTCTGGCGGCGCGGCCTCGGCGGGCCGGACTGCACCACGTTCGCTGGCGCATCGCCGTGGCTGCTGGGCTTTGCGCTGTCGCTGCTGGCCGCGCCGCCACTGCTGTTCGTCGCCGCCGGCGCGTGGGTGGATGCCCACGTGGCGAGCGCCACACTGCCTGTGGTCATCGTCGCGCTGCTGGCGCTAGGCGGCTTTTCGCTGTGGCGCAACCGGGTCGCGTGGATCGTCACGCCCAAGGGCCTGGCCCGCGCCGGCCATGGCGGCGCCAAGCCGCTGGTGCGCTGGGAGGCCGTCGACGCGCTGGCCATTGCCGAGCGCCACTTTCGCGGCAATGTCGCGGTGACGTACACGCTGCATGCCGGCCAGCGCCAGTTCAAGGTGGGCAACGGCCTGTTTTCGGGCGGTGTGGACGCGCACGGCCCGCTGGGCCAGCGGCTGCGCGAGCAGGTGGCCCAGCATGCGGTGCCGGCGCTGCTGGCCCGGCTGGCGGCGGGGGAGCGCGTCGATTTCGGCGCCCTGGGTGCCTGCCGCGACGGGCTGATCAAGGGGAAGTTGCAGACGGGCGAGGTGCTGGCCTGGGCCGAGATCGAGTCCAGCGTGCTGAAGGCCGGCATTCTGCGAATCAAGCGCAAGGGCAAGTTGCTGACGTGGGAGAAGGTCTCGCTGGGCAAGCTGCGCAACCCTGACCTGCTGCTTCAGCTGATCCAGCAGCGCGGCATGGGCCTGGCCCGCAGCGGCTGAGCGCCGCGCCCGCCGCCACTCGCCAACGCAGCCTCAGCCAGCCAGCAGCTTCTGCTCGGCCAGCGCCAGCGCCGCCGGCACGCCGCTGATGACCAGCGTGTCGCCGCCGGCCAGCTTGGCGCCGTCGACGAGCTGGCCCTGGCCGTTCGCGCGGCGCAGCGACACGACGGCCACGCCCAGCGCGTGCAGCGCCAGGTCGTCCAGCGGGCGGCCGGCATGCGGGCTGGCCGTGGGCAGCGTGACCGAGGACAGGCGGGCCTGCTCGATCTCGTCCACCGTGTCGTCATCGGTGCCGTGGAAGTAGCCCCGCAGCAGGCCGTAGCGCTTGTCGCGCGCGTCCCGCGTGATGCGGATGACGCGGCGCATCGGCACGCCCACCAGCGCCAGCGCGTGCGAGGCCAGCATCAGCGAGCCCTCGATGGCCTCCGGCACCACCTCGGTCGCGCCGGCGGCCTTGAGGCGCTCCAGGTCGGCGTCGTCGATGGTGCGCACGATGACCGGCACGCGCGGCGCGTGCGCGCGCACCAGGTCCAGGATCTTCAGCGCCGACGGCGTGTCGTGGTAACTCACGACGACGGCGGCCGCCCGCGCCAGGCCCGCCGCCATCAGGCTCTGCACCTTGGCGGCATCGCCGAACACGACGCTCTGCCCCGCCGCCGCCGCCTGGCGCACGCGGTCGGGGTCCAGGTCCAGCGCCATGTAGGGGATGTGTTCGCCGTCCAGCAGCCGCGCGAGGTTCTGGCCCGAGCGGCCGTAGCCGCAGATGATGACGTGGGCCTCGGTCTTGATGCTCTTCTTGGCGATGCTCGTCAGCTGCACCGACTGCATCAGCCAGTCGCTGCTGGACAGCTTCATGACGATGCGGTTGCTGTACATGACGAGGATGGGCGTGGCCAGCATCGACAGCACCATGCTCGCCAGCACCGGGCTGACCCACTGCGCCGCGATGAGGTTCTGCTGCGCCCCGAGCGTCAGCAGCACGAAACCGAACTCGCCCGCCTGCGCCAGGTACAGCCCGGTGCGCAGCGCCACGCCGGGCGGTGAGCGGAACAGCCGCGCCAACCCGGCGATCAACACGAACTTGGCCAGCACGGGCAGCGCCGTCAGCGCGATGACCAGCCACCAGCTGTCCACCAGCGGATGCCAGTCCAGCTTCATGCCGATGGTGATGAAGAACAGCCCCAGCAGCACGTCGTGGAAGGGCCGGATGTCGGTCTCCACCTGATGGCGGTACTCGGTCTCCGAGATCAACATGCCGGCGACGAATGCGCCCAGCGCCAGGCTCAGCCCGGCGTGCTCCGTCATCCAGGCCAGGCCCAGCGTGACGAGCAGCAGGTTCAGCATGAACAGCTCGTCGCTCTTGCGCCGCGCCACCAGCGTGAGCCACCAGCGCATCAGCTTCTGGCCACCGAACAACAGCACGCCCAGCAGCACGACTGCCTTCAGCCCGGCCCAGGCCAGCGCCTCGGCCATCTCACCGCCACTGCTGTTCAGCGCCGGGATCAGCACCAGCAAAGGCACCACCGCCAGATCCTGGAACAGCAGCACGCCCATGACCAGCTTGCCGTGCGGGCTCTCCAGCTCCAGCCGCTCGGCCATCAGCTTCACGACGATGGCCGTCGAGCTCATCGCCATGGCCGCACCCAGCACCAGCGCACCTTCCCAACTCAGGTCCCAGGCCTGGCCCAGCAGCTTCAGCCCTGTCATCAGCAGCGCGTTGCCGGCGATGGCGCCCACGATCGTCAGCACCACCTGCGACATGCCGAGCCCGAAGACGGCCGTCTTCAGCGCGCGCAACTTGGGCAGGTTGAACTCCAGCCCGATGGCGAACATCAGGAACACGACGCCGAACTCGGCCAGGTACTGGATGCTGGCCGAGTCATGCGCGAACGCCAGCGCATTCGGGCCGATCATCACGCCAACAGCCAGATAACCCAGCATGGGCGGCAGCTTCAGCGACCGGCAAACGACAACGCCCAGCACCGCGGCGACGAGATAGAGAAGGGCAAGGTCCAGGGAGGTCACGTGCCGATGGTATGCGGGCTGTTCGCGCCGGCTGAACTTTGAGCAACAGGTTAGCCCGGCAACTCGAGCAGCTGGGGCTTGCTGCAGGACCTGGGCGTGAAGCCCAGCATCGCCGCCGCCGACCTGGGCGGCCACGTGTCACCGACCGCCGTAATAGAGCCACCGATGTTCGGCATATTGGAGCCAGGAACAGGTGAGGTAGCCTGACTTTCCCGGACACCCGCTTGAGGGCGGATTGACCGAAGAGGAAGCGATGAGGAAAACGACGACATACACGCCGGAGTTCAAGGTCGAAGCAGTGAAGCTGGTGACCGACCAGGGGCTGAGTCATCAGGAAGCCGCGGCCAAGCTGGATATCCCGACGGGCACGCTGAGCAACTGAATCAGCCAGCGCCCGACTTCAGTGGTTACAAACAGTGCTTCGAAATGGGCGTCGCCGAGGTCGGCTGCATGGCGCACGCTCGACGCAAGTTCCACGAGCTCTGGGCCAACCACCAGAGCAAGGTCGGCGAGCAGGCGCTGAAGTTCTTCCAGGCGCTGTACGACGTCGAGCGCGATGCCGCAGACCTGAACACTGACGACCGACGAGCGCTTCGACTCGAGCGAGCCAAGCCTGTCGCCGATGCGCTCAAACAATGGCTCGACGAGCCCCGGCAGAAGGTGCCGGACGGCTCGGCAACCGCCAAGGCCATCGACTACAGCCGACGACGCTGGGCTGCGCTAACGCGCTACCTGAACGACGGACGTCTGCCCATTGACAACAATTGGGTAGAAAACCAAATCCGCCCAATTGCTCTCGGAAGAGCGAACTGGCTCTTCGCCGGCAGCCTTCGCGCGGGCAAGCGGGCCGCGGCCATCATGTGTTGGCGCCGACCGAACTTTGACCACCCGCGCCGATTGAATCTTGACCAGGGGGCGGAGGCCGTCGCGATGACGGCCATCTGTGGATAAGTCTAGTCCTGATGCGTTGGCGGGTCCTCCGTGCTGGGGTCGGCAGGCGCTGTTTTGCGGGTCTGCTCTCTGGCCCGGATGCGTGTCTTGGCCGTCTCGCTGCTGTGCCGGAAGCGGTAGGACTCGTTGCCCGTTTCGATGATGTGGCAGTGATGCGTGAGCCTGTCCAACAACGCCGTGGTCATCTTGGCGTCCCCGAAGACACTGGCCCATTCGCCGAAGGTCAGGTTGGTCGTGACCATCACGCTGGTGCGCCCGTAGAGCTTGGAGAGCAGGTGGAACAGCAGCGCCCCACCGGCTTGGCTGAACGGCAGGTAACCCAGTTCGTCCAGGATCACGAGGTCCATGTGCATCAGCGTTAGCGCAATGCGGCCAGCACGCCCCTCGGCCTTCTCTCGCTCCAGTGCGTTGACCAGATCGACCGTCGAGTAGAACCGCACCCGTT